>DATJYW010000195.1:0-28298 GCA_035499435.1 Candidatus Acidiferrales bacterium
GTCGGCCCCACGCCCTGGCCTTCGCCGCCGAACTCATTCGGGGTTTCGGTGCGCGGCGGGCGCATCTCCTGAACCTTTGTCGGGAGGCCGACGACGCGCTGTTTCAGCTCTTTCTGAAGGGCTTTGGCCAGGGTCTGATCAGCATCGGTCCACTGGGGCAGGCCGACCTTCTTGATGTTCTCGTACATGGCTTCGGCGATGGGACGGTTGAAATGGCCGGGCCACGCGCTGCCGAGGAGGCGCGAGGTGAACGTGGTGTCGGTCATGAGCGTGGCCGCTTTTGCCATGTTGTCGCCAATGCGCCACATGTCCATGATGTGGTCGTAGTCGGCTTCGCGGAAGTAATACCAGACGGCGGCGTTCGGGGGCACGACGTTGGGCTGGTCGCCGCCGTTGGTGATCACGTAGTGGGAGCGTTGGGCGAGGCGAAGATGCTCGCGGCGGAAGTTCCAGCCGACGTCCATGAGCTCGACGGCGTCGAGGGCGCTACGGCCGCGCCAGGGAGCACCGGCGGCGTGGGCGCTCTCACCTTTGAAAATGTATTCGACACTGACCAAGCCGTTCTGGTTCAGCGACGCGCCCCAGGAAACGCCCATGTTGGCGGCGACGTGGGTGAACAGGCAGACATCGACGTCCTTGAACATGCCGGCGCGGACGTAGTAGGCCTTGGTGCCGACAAGTTCCTCGGCGACGCCCGGCCAGAGGCGGATCGTGCCGGGCAGGTGCTCGCGCTCCATCAGTTTCTTGACGGCAAGAGCGGCGGTGATATTGAGCGGGACGCCGGAGTTGTGGCCTTCGCCGTGGCCTGGCGCGCCCTCGATCAGCGGATCGTGGTAGGCGACACCGGGCTTTTGCGAGGCTTGCGGGATGTCGTCGATGTCGCTGCCGAGCGAGATCACCGGCTTCCCGGAGCCCCAGCTCGCGACCCAGGCGGTGGGGATGCCGGCGAAGCCGCGCTCGATTTTAAAGCCTTCTTTTTCGAGAATGCCGGTGAGGTATTTGGTGGTTTCGAATTCCTGAAAGCCAAGCTCGCCGAAGCTGAAGACGCTATCCACCATGACCTGCGCCTGTTTTTTCATGGCGTCGATCTGGCCGGCGAGGTCGGCCTTCATGGCGGCTTCCTTTTCGGGGGAGACTTTGGGCTGCGCGCAGAGACACAACGCGGCCACGGGGGTGACGAGGAGCAGTTTCCGCATTGGAATAGTTTACAAGAAGGCAGCGGGCGCGCGGATGAGCGCCGAAGACAGCGTCGTGCCCCGGATCTCTCGGACGGATAGTGATGCCCGTGTGCGCTGACGGACCAAGACCATCGTTGCCGCGATCTGCTGCACTTGACGGCCGCCGAGGCAAGAAATGATGTAGAAATATTCAACATTTGTAGATCTTTTTTCGAAACCCATAGTAAAATTCCACGCTATTTAATATACTCAGACCTGAAATAGCTTTTTTACATCCAACGATTGAGGAGTCTTGCAAGGATTCATGGGAGTCACATTGCGTCGGCGTTTTCCGAAAGCGCTACCTGGTCTTTGGGCAGTGGCGCTGATGGCTGTGGCTGTGTCCGCTACATTGAATGCTCAAACTCTGCAGGCGCCGCGTCTCAACCTTCGAACGGTGACGACCGGTGACCTTTCGGTATACAAGCTGCCTTCCACAGTTCAGGTGTCTGGCGGCTTGAACACCGTGGCTCTCGGCGAGCCATGGTATCTGGAAGTCGAAGTCGACGGCACGATCCCGGCCAACCAAATCACCGGCGTTGTCTGGACCGTCGTGACCAAGCCGGCCGGATCAAAGGCGCAGATCGCAACCAGCCCGCTGGCGTCGAGTATGCCCGTTTACGAGCCTTCCGATCGGTTACTCTACCAGGTCGCCGACCGCAAGCTTTTGGTTCCGGATGTGCATGGCGTTTACATCGTCAGCGCAACTCTCACAGCCGGAGGCAGCGGTACCGTCACCGTCGCTCAGACACTCACGGCAGGTACCTACGTGGGCATTACCACCTGCGGGGCGTGCCACAACACCGGACCGGCGGCACAGATGGTAAGCCCCTGGTCGAAGACGCTGCACGCCCAGATCTTTACTGCCGGCATCAACGGCGGCAGCGGCACCACTGGTACCAACTGCCTGCCCTGTCACACCGTCGGTTATGATCTGAACAACACCGCCAATAACGGCGGCTTCAGCTATCTGATGCAACAGTTGAAATGGACCTGGCCCACCACGTTGCAAGCCGGCAACTGGAGCAAGGTACCCGCTCCTTTGCAGAATGTGGCCAACATCCAGTGTGAGAACTGCCACGGTCCAGGCAGCGAGCACGCCCTCACTGGCGATGGAAGCGCAATCTCGGTTCCCAAGGACAGCGGCCAATGCAACCAGTGCCACGATGCCCCGACCCATCACATCAAGGGGACGGCGTGGGAGAACTCCATGCATGCTGTCGCCACGACCGATCCGGCCGGCAATGCCGCTTGCGTGGGCTGCCATACCGGCACCGGCTTCATTCAACGCATGAGTGGCATCAGCCCGGTTACCAACACTTCGTACCACGCGATCGATTGCGCCACCTGCCACGAGCCGCACGGCATCACCGCCGATGGAGCCACCCACCAGATCCGCAACATGACCTCGGTCAAACTGGCCGACGGCACCAACGTGCCGCTCAAGGGCAACGACAGCCGCGGATACCCGGTCAGTGCCGGCGAAGGCATTCTCTGCATGCAGTGCCACCAGGCCCGCGTCAACGCCTCAACGTATGTGAACAGCACCGCTGGCAGCGCCCACTACGGCCCGCATGTAGGCCCGCAAGCCGACATGCTGTTGGGCACCAACGGCTACACCTATGGGCAGACCATTCCGACCTCCGCCCACCAGTTCGTCGTTGCCGATACCTGCGTGACCTGCCATATGCAGGCAGTCGCGACCACCGATCCTGGGTTCACTAAGGTGGGAGACCACACCTTCACAGCCAGCTACACTCCCGCCGGAGGACAGAAGGAGATGCTCGTGGCCGCGTGTCAGAACTGTCACGGTCCGGAGATCACCACCTTCGACTTCCCGCTGTTCGATTACAACGGCGACGGCGCGATCAAGGGCGTGCAGACCGAGGTCCAAGGCCTGCTCGACCAACTCTCCACCATGCTGCCGCCGAACAACTCGGTGAAGACGTCTCTCACCATTGATTCCACCTGGAATCAACACCAGTTGCAGGCGGCCTACAACTGGCAGTTCGTCAACAACGATGGCAGCCGCGGCATCCACAACACCGCTTATGCGGTGGGGCTGCTCAAGGCCTCCATTGCCGATCTCCAGGCAAAGCACTAGACCCCGCTCATAGTCCGGCGCTCCATGTGGAGCGCCGGACCGCATCGGAACTGGGCTTCGCAGTCTGGAGGTCTGCGCCACGGAAACGCCTAGAACATCAGCTTCATTCCAAACTGTACCTGGCGCGCGGGGAACGTGCCTGTGATCGACCCGAAAGCGGTGCTGTTGGCCTGCTGGTTGGGGATACCCAGGTTCGTGTGGTTCAGGAGGTTGAAGAACTCGCTGCGGAACTGCAGCCTGGCGCGTTCCGTGATGGTGAAGTTCTTGGTCACCCCGAGATCCCATTGCCAGAAGCCGGGGGCGCGGAAGGCATTGCGGCCCAGGTTGCCGAAGGGCGCGTCGGCGGTCGGCAAGGTGAACACGCTGCCGGCGGCGCCGATCGTCGGTCCAAAATATGCCGCGATACTCTGGTCGCGGGTCAGGTTCGGCACCGGCCCGGTGATGTTGGGGCGCAGCATCGACGTGCCGCGGTATTCGGAGTTGGTCGCGAGGCCGGTCACGTCGTTGGCGGCGGACGGGGCGTAGAAGACGTTCAGCGGGATGCCTGTGTTCGCCTGGTTGATCGCGTTGAGTTCCCATCCGCCTACTGCGAGGTCGGCAATCCGATTCACATTTCCGAGAAACTGCTGCCCCTTGCCGAACGGAAGGTGGTAGACAACGCTGGTCACGTTATTGAACTTGACGTCATAGCTGGAAGGCCCGAATTCCGCAGCCAGGTTGCGGATATTCTGCTGATTGGCGACGTTCTGGCCCGGCGCTTGTTCCAGCGCCTGCTCGGAATTGCCGATCGAATGGCCCCACGTAAATGAGTTTAAGACGTACAGGCCCTTGGTGAAGCGCTTCTCGAACTTTACCGACAGGCCGTTGTAATCATTCAGGCCGACCGGGTCAACCCAGGTGATCGCACCGAAGCTCTGGATAGGCCGCCGGGCCTGCACACCCAGCGTGCCGCCGGGAGCGTTCGGGGCCGCCTGATTATAGTCGCCGATAATCGGCAGGCGCGAGCTGTGGTTGCCGTTGTAGGCAACCTCGACGACCATGTCCCTTCGCAGTTCCCGTTGGACAGAAACTACCCACGACTGAATCATGGGCCACCGCATGTCGGGCTGAATGTAGTCGTTATTGGTGGTCACCGGGTTGAATGTCGTGCCGATGCCCGCGGCGAATCCATTCTTGGTGGTCAGGAAACCCGCCTGACCGGGCAGAGCAGTCTGGCTGAAGGTCCCGAAGATGGCAAGCGGACCGTTGATCCCTTCAATGGCGCTTCCCGGGCGGTTGAAGAACGTGTAACTAATGCCATATCCGGCACGAACGGAGGTCTTGCTATCGATGCTGTATGCGGCGCCGACGCGGGGGCCCCAATCCTTGTAGTCCGAATTCACGAGCGCGCGGTTGTATAAGCTGCCGGAAGTCGCGCGCACCAGCGTGTTGGTTTTCGGGTCGAAATTTGACCAGTAGTTGTCGCGATCCCAAATCGGCGTCGAAAATTCCCAGCGCAGCCCGGCGTTGACGGTCAACTTCGGAGTTACGCGCCAGTCGTCCTGGAAATACAGGGAATGGACGTGCTGCCGCAGGTTTGTGGTCAAATTGCTGCCCTGCGCGATCGTACTTGGGAGACCGAAATAGAAATCCGCCAGATCGTAACTTGTCGCGTCATTGGCGATGGTGCAACCGGAAGCCTGGCCGATTTGGGCGCAGGTGGGTTTACTGTATTGTCCGCTGTAGGTGTCGGAGCCGTAGAGGGGATTGATGTCGAGCACCTCGGTCCGAACGGCGAGGAATTCGTACCCCGCTTTCAGTGAGTGCCGCCCCCGAACCATCGAATAGTTGAACTTCGGATTCCAGGAAGTCGGGTTTTGGAACTGCGGATTGGTGGTTTGCCGTCCGAACGTCGGGTTGCTGTATCCCGTGACGATCTGCGTGGGGTACCCTCCGGCCAGGCTCGATGGCAGCCCCAAAATGCCGTACTGCGCAGCGATATCCGGCCCCCCCAGATACGGCGGTGTCTTCCCGCCGAGCACGTGCGTGAACCCGAGGCGGGCCTCGAACAGCGATGTTGGGGTCAGGCTCCAGGTATACCCTGCCGCGGCCTGTTGCTGAACTGCGTGAATGAAACCGTTCCCGTCGCCGCCCGACGGGCCCGGATCTGCCGGCCCGAAGAAATAAATATCCTTGCGCTGGCTCCAACGCAGGAAAGCGGTCATGTTGTCGCGCATCTGGTAATCCAGCTTGGCGTCGTACTTGTCGTTGAAATCGCGGAGCGGGATCGTTGCCAGCAGATTGTTCGCGCGAGTCGAATTCACCGCGGTTGGCAACCCGGCCAGCGCGCCGGAGGCGAAGGGATTGACTTGCGAGACTGGAATCTGCGTTCCGGCGGGATAGACCACGCCAGTCAGCGGATTCACGACCGCCACTGGCAGGATTCCCTGGCGGTCATTGATACTTGGAACGGAGTAATAATTCACATAGCCCTGAGTCTGGCGATAGCCTTCGTAGTCGGCGAAGAAGAACAGTTTATTCTTGATGAACGGCCCGCCGATCGCCGCCCCGAATTGATTCCGGTGCAGCGTGGGTTTACCGGTTGCAGGCTTGAAGAATCCCACTGCGTTCAAGTCGGTATTACGCAAGAACTCCCACAGGCTGAAGTGAAACTGATTGGTACCGGAGCGCATCACGGCGTTGATGATCCCTCCGCCGGCGCGTCCGTACTCCGCGCTGAAGTTGCTGGTGATGACGCGGAATTCGGCGATGGCATCGGGCGACGGCTGGACCACCTGGCTGGAATAGTTCTGGTTGCTCGTTCCGTACGAGTTATTGTCCAGGCCGTCCATCAGGAAATTGTTGTAGGTGCTGCGCATTCCATTGACGTTCAATGCGCCCTCGCGCGGCGTAGCCGATGGCGAAAACGCCGCCGCGATCGGGGAGATGTGCACATTCGTGGCCAGCAGTGCCAGGCTCGAATACTGACGGCCGTTCAACGGCAGGTCCACGATAGTTTGGGTGTGGATCACCTGGCTGTGAGCGCTTGTGTCCGTTTCTACCACGCTCGCCTGATCGGTGACCGTGACCGTTTCCGAAACCGAGCCAACCTGCAGCGTCGCGTCCACTCGCTGGCGTGCGTTCACCGCGACGGCGATATCCGACGACGAGAACTTGGAGAATCCAGGCGCTTCGACCGTGATCGTATAACGGCCGACCTTAACGTTGAAGAAGTTGTAATTGCCCGCTTCGTCGGTCGTTGTCTTGGCCTGGATTTGGGTGTCCTGGTTGATGAGGGCGACGTTCGCCTTGGCCACACCTCGCTGGGACGCGTCGCGCACGGTTCCTACGACCTCAGAGGTTTCGAACTGTGCGAACGCGGGGACTAGTGCCAGGAGACACAACGAGGGCAGGGCCCGAGAAAGTCGTTTCATTCCTTTTCCTCCGTGAAGACAAGGATTGTAGCTTTCGAATGATACGGTCCGATGGCGAAACCGTGAACATTTGACGACAGCAACCTCTTCCCTTGCCTGTAAACTGTACCATGGAAAGTTGTTACGAATGACAAGGTGGATGCTGACGGGCCTGATGGCGTTGATGCCGGCGCTGTCGCCGGCGGACGAGACCGCCGATAAGCTCTTCCTCACGCACTGTGCGCCGTGCCATGGGCCAAAGGGCGATGGCGGGCGAGGGGCGAACCTCGCGGTCCGGCGGCTGTTGCATGCACCGGACGACGAAGCGCTTTCCGCAGTGATCCGCGACGGCATTCCGGGTACGCAGATGCCTGGCACGCGTATGACCGCAGAAGAGAATCTCGCCCTGACAGCTTACGTGCGGGGGCTCGCAAATGTGCAGGAGGCCGCGGTCGCCGGCGATCCCGCGAGAGGCGAATCGCTCTTCTGGGACAAGGGTAGGTGCGGGCAGTGTCATACGGTGGGGCCGCGCGGCGGGCGAATGGGGCCGGACCTGACCGAGATCGGCGCGAGACGAAGCGCGGCGTACCTGCGTCAATCGCTGCTCGATCCCGAGGCCGAGGTGCCGGAGACGTTCGCCGTCTATCGCCGGGTGATTCTTCTGCCGGACAACTTCCTGCAAGTGCGAGTCGTGACGGCGGAAGGGAAGGCCGTCACCGGCGAGCGGCTGAACGAAGACGCGTTCAGCATTCAGATCCGCGACTATGCCGACCGCATTTACTCGTTCCGCAAAGACGAATTGCGCGAATTGCGTAAGGACTGGGGCAAGTCGCCGATGCCGGGTTATCGTGGCGTATTCACAGACCAGGAGCTCCGGGACCTGATTGGCTATCTTTCTTCGCTCCAGGGTGCGCGATGAAAGCGCTCGCGATCCTGTGGGTCACTGCGGCCGGCCTCACGGCGCAGGTGACGTACGAGCGCATTGCGGCCGCGGGGTCCGAGCCAGACTCGTGGCTCACGTACTCCGGTGATTATGCCGGGCACCGGTACTCCGCGCTGGCGGAAATCCATCGCGGTAACGTAGCGCGGCTCAAGCCGGTATGGATGTATCAGACCAACGACCTGAATCAGTTCGAGGTCACGCCTCTGGTGGCGGACGGCGTAATGTACATCTCGGAGCCTCCCAGCCACGCGGCGGCGCTCGATTTGCGCACGGGGCGTCCGCTGTGGATGTTCCGGAGAGCAGTGCCGAGCGATGTACACACCTGCTGCGGCCAGGTGAATCGGGGCGTGGCTATCCTGAGCGACACGGTTTTTCTGGGCACGCTCGACGCTCACCTTCTGGCGCTGGACGCCAAAACAGGGCACCTGCTGTGGGATACGACGGTCGCGGACTACAAAGCCGGCTATTCGATCACGGCCGCTCCGCTGGCACTACGCGACAAGGTGATCGTCGGCATCTCCGGCGGCGAGTACGGCATCCGCGGTTTTTTGGACGCGTACAATCCAAAGACAGGCAAACGCCTCTGGCGCTTCTGGACGGTGCCTGGCCCGGGCGAGCCAGGGCACGAGACCTGGGAGGGCGATTCCTGGAAGACCGGGTCGGCGGCGACCTGGCTCACCGGCTCGTACGATCCCGCGGCCAATCTCCTGTATTGGGGTACAGGCAATCCCGGCCCTGATTACGACGGAGGTCCTCGCGCCGGCGACAACTTGTATGCGGCGTCGCTGGTGGCGCTGGATGCCGCCACGGGAAAGCTGCGGTGGCATTTCCAATTCACCCCGCACGATACACACGACTGGGACGCGAACCACGTGCCGGTATTGCTGGATGGGACGCTACACGGAGCGGCGCGCAGGTTGGTGGCGGTTCCGAACCGGAACGGATTCTACTACGTGCTGGATCGGCTCACGGGCGAGTTTCTGGTCGGACGCCAGTATGGGAAGCAGAATTGGGCAGAGGGCTTGGACAGCCGCGGCAGGCCCATTCTGATCAATGGGAGGGAACCGCGGTCCGCGGGCTCGCTGGTGTATCCGGGCGTGCATGGCGCGACGAACTGGAACAGCCCGTCATACAGTCCCGATACGAAGCTGCTGTATGTTGCGGTGCGCGAGGAAGGCACGGTGTTCTATCGTGCCACTGCGGAATACAAGGCCGGGAATTATTTCAGCGCGGGTGGCATGCGGGGCATCCCCGGTGTGGAACCCACGGGATCGATCCAGGCGCTGGATCCGCTGACAGGCGAAAAGCGCTGGGAATTCGCGCTGCACGGTCCGCCGTGGGCGGGAGTGCTGTCGACCGCGGGTGGGCTGGTGTTCGGCGGGACGCCGGAGGGTAACGTGTTCGTGCTGGACGCCGCGAGCGGAAAACCGCTTTGGACATTTCAAGCTGGCGCGGCGGTTTATGCTAGCCCAATGAGCTACCGGTTCCAGGGCAGGCAATACCTCGCGATTACGGCTGGGCGTTCGCTGATCGTGTTCGGCGCGGAGTAGCGGTGTATAATCATCCCCAACCCCTTATGCTGAAGCTCGTCTGTGTTGTTGCCACACTTAACGCCGCATTGTGTGCGCAGCCCAATCCGTATCGAACGTCGGAGCGCTGGTTCCATCTGCCGGAGGGCCGGAGCATGGGTTCCACGAGCGCGGTGGCGGTGGCCGCGGATGGGCACATCTGGGTAGCCGAACGGTGCGGGGCAAACTCGTGCCGGGATTCGCACGTAGCGCCGGTGCTGGAGTTCGATCCTTCCGGCAGACTGCTGCGAAGCTGGGGCGCGGATCTGTTCGTTTTCCCTCACGGGCTCACGATCGACAAAGACGGTAATCTGTGGATCACGGACGGGCAGGGGATCGAGGGCAAGGGGCACCAGGTTTTCAAGTTCAGCCCCGACGGTAAGGTGCTGCTGACTCTCGGAAAGGCGGGCGTGCCGGGCGATGGCCCGGATACATTCAACCAGCCGAACGCGGTGGCGGTCGCGCCGAACGGGGACATCTTCGTCTCGGACGGCCACAGCGTGGGGCGTGGCAACGCGCGCGTAGTGAAGTTTACCAGGGACGGAAAGTTCGTGAAGACGTGGGGCGGGCACGGCTCCGGGCAGGGTCAATTCGAGATGCCGCACGCGCTGGCGTTTGATTCAAAAGGCCGCCTTTTCGTTGGGGACCGTGGTAACAATCGGATTCAGATTTTCGACCAGGACGGGCGGTTTTTGGAGGAGTGGAAGCAGTTCAGCCGGCCGAGTGGAATCTTCATCGATGCCCACGACATGATCTACGTGGCCGACTCCGAATCGACAGATAAGGACGGCTACGGCCACAACCCCGGGTGGAAGCGCGGCATCCGGATCGGTAGCGCCAAGGATGGCTCGGTCGCCGCGTTCATTCCTGACCCGTCACCCGGGACTGCCGTCACGAGTGCGGCCGAGGGCGTCGCGGCGGATGCGTTGGGGAATGTCTATGGGGCCGAAGTGGGGCCGAAGGATGTCAAGAAGTACGTTCAGAAGTAATCGTGACTGACTGATGTAACGGCCGGGGCGAACCGGCGGCGCCGTGCCCGCCCCGAGAGCTCATTGCCGCCGTCACACTCTTCTGCCTAGATGCATCACAAGACTTACCAGGAACAGCACCAGGAACAGGAAGAAGAGGATCTTCGCGATGCCGGCAAAAGCTACCGCGGCACCGCCGAAGCCTAGAAGGGCCGCGACCACCGCGATAATGAAAAACACCAGCGCATAGTACAGCATGTCCTTACCTCCTAATTATCTTAAGTGCAGGCTACGTGCCATCTCGAGACACCTGCTGTCATAGCAGGGCGCTATATATGAACAAACCCCAGCAGCATGAGCACCACAACAATCAAAAGGATAGTGCCCAAACCACCGCTCGGATAATAGCCCCACCCGCGGCTGTAAGGCCATGCAGGTACGACAGCAAAAATCAGAATCAGCAACAAAATCAAAAGTAGCATGCATCTTCACCTTTCTCTCCCGAAGGAGCAAGATCACGGCTTAAGTCGCCCGGCCCTCGGAGCGCGGCGCGGTCCACTCTCCGCGCCGCGTTCGAGCACCCTTGAGTGCCGCACGCTGGCGGCCGGCGGCACTCCTGGTACGCGCGGCTTTCCCGGACGGCAAACTGCAGTTCCGGATAAGTTATCGCCCGCCATGGCCGCCACGTAAGACTCGCTCCTGCTCGGAGTCGCTCCAATAGGGGGTTATGCCGTAGTGTTTGAAGATTCCCTTGCCCCAGGTAGGGTCGGCCATGTCCGGCCAGTTGCTCTTGTCAAAACCGGGCGCGTTTTCCAGCGTGGTTTTGTCAACATCCAGAATGAAACACTTATTATCTTCGTCTATTGTCATCGCTTCCCACGGCACCGCGAAGAGCTTATTGCCCATGCGCATCACTCCCCCGAAGGTCAGGACGGCGTAGGCTATCCTGCCGGACGGAATGTCGATCATGATTTCATCGACCTTGCCGAGGTCATCCCAAGCTTTGTTGCGGACCTTATCGCCCTCCAGGGTGCTGGCTGCCAGCACGCGACGGTATTGCTTCTCCGGATTCGTCTTCTTGATTTTGCTCTTCTCCATAAGCGTCCTCTCACCGGACAACTTGCAGCTTTGGGGCCTTAACCGGACCGTTCCGAAGCGGACGCGGCGATAAGACCCAAACGTACCTTTGAGAACCAATCTGTTGTAAGGTTTGATGCATCCGCTATGGTCGGAAAGGCGGAAATGGTGACAGACGAGCCACCGCGATGGCAAAAATTGCGCGCTGTGCCAACTCGATCGAGTTTCCCGGTTTGCATGATATTCGCTCAGACGCGGCCCTCACGCGGGATGTGATATCGTCCAATGGAGTTTCCGAAGGAGGTGCTCATGATCCCGATTTCGCGTAGGCCCTTCCTGGCATCGATGCTGGCCGGCATGCCTTGCTTGAAAGTGGCGGCGGAGCAGCCGTATGTTCCGAAACAGAGTGACCGGCCGGAAACGATTTCCGGCGACGAACCAGGCTTCACGCCGATTTTTGACGGCAAGACGCTCGCTGGTTGGGAAGGCGATCCCAAGTACTGGCGGGTCGAGAATGGAACGATGGTCGGGGAGATCACACCGGAAACTGTGATCAAGAGCAATACCTTTATTATCTGGCGCGGCGGTGTACCCAAGGATTTCGAGCTGAAAGTGGATTACCGCATCACTACGGGAGGCAACAGCGGTCTCAACTATCGCAGCGTAGTGGTACCGGACAAGGTGACTCCTGAGAACCGCTTTGCGATGCGGGGCTATCAGTTCGATATCGACGGCCAAAACCGTTACACGGGACAGAACTATGAAGAGAAGGGCCGGTTGTTCCTGGCGCTGCGCGGCCAGGTCACTCACGTGGTGGGCGGGCGGAAGCCGATTGTCCTTTCGAGCCTGGGCGACACGAAAGAGCTGGAAGGATTCATCACGGCGGACTGGAACGCCATACACTTGATCGCGCGCGGCAACATGGTGGTCCACGCTTTGAACGGCCACGTGATGAGCGTGACCATCGATGACGACGTGCCGAACCGGGCTGCTGACGGCCTCATCGGCGTACAGGTGCACGTGGGCCCGCCGATGAAGGTGGAATACCGCAACTGGCGGCTGAAAAACTGGTAAGAGACCGCGTTGACATCGCGAAACGGGTGATATACGCTGTCAGAGCTTGAATCGTTTCAAGCCCGGGCGGGCCGGACGCCTGCCCCACGGAGTTTCTTATGAATGCTGCCGCGAGATACGCACTTCCAGCGCTGCACAACGCCATGTGGCCGGGCCTTGTCGGCAAGGGCCCCGATTCGGAGCCGCCAATCGATCTCGATACGATGATCAATCTCACCGCCGCCGCGGAGGTAAATGGCATCCGCTTTGACGGCGCAGATCTGTTTCTTTCCCTGCCGCACACCGATATCGACTCCACTGACGACGACCTGGCGCGCCTGGCAGAGAAGCTGGCTGCGAAGCGATTGAAGGCCGGCTCGCTGGTAGCGCCGGTGTGGCCGCCGACGGGCGGGGGCTCTGCCATGGGCGATGATACCGAGCGGAGCCGCTTCCTCACTCAGGTCACGAAGGCTTGCCGGATCGGACAGAAGTTGCGCGATCTCAAGATTCGGCAATATGGCATCGTGCGCATCGATTCCGCTTGCGGAGTAGCGGATTGGGCGAAGGACCCGGAGGGAAACACGAAGCGCATTGCCGGCACGTTTCGCGAGGCGTGTACCATCGCCGAAGACTTTGGCGAGCGGCTGGCGGCCGAGGGTGAAATCTGCTGGGGAGGCATGCATAGCTGGCGCCGTAATGTGCAACTGATGGAAATGGTGGATCGGCCGAAGACGCTCGGATTTCAGGCGGACATGGCCCACACGATGTTGTTCACCATGGGCTATAATGCGCCCGAGGACCGGCTGCTTCCGGAGGATTTCGACTGGTCGCAGACCGAGCGGCTGCGCGAAGCGTATTCCAGCATGGCGGCGGCCCTGCGGCCGTGGATGATCGATTTCCACGTGGCCCAAAATGACGGCACGGTTAAGGGCTCGGGCTCGCACGACAAGACCGGCCGCCACTGCCAGCCGTGCGATCCGAATGGCAAACTGGACGTGGTTCGCGATTCCGGTGCCTGGCTGCGCGGCGCCGAGGGCCAGCCGACCCGCGCGGTGCAGCACATCTGCTGGGACGGCTGCATGTTTCCCAACGCTGTGATGCGGGATCCGAAGACATGGACCGATGTGCTGGGCATGATGATCGCGGTCCGCAACGCACACGGGTGGAACTGAGATGAAGAAGCTGAATGTCGCGATGATCGGCTACGGATTCATGGGGCGGACCCACTCCAACGCCTTCTCACAGGTGAATCACTTCTTTGACCTGCCGTATCGGCCCGTGTTGAAGATCATCTGCGCGCGCAACGCGGAACGGGGGCAGGCGTTCGCCGCCAGGTGGGGGTACGAGCGCTCGGAGACGAACTGGCGCAAGGTGGTGGAATCGCGGGACATCGACCTGGTGGATATCGCCAGTCCCAACGACACGCACGCGGAAATCGCCATTGCGGCCGCCAAAGCGGGAAAGATGGTGATGTGCGAGAAGCCCCTCGGGCGCAACGCGCAGGAGGCGGAGGCGATGGTGCAGGCCGTGGAAGCGGCCGGCGTCGCCAACATGGTCTGGTACAACTATCGCCGCGTGCCAGCGGTCATGCTGGCCAAGCAGTTGATCGACGAAGGACGACTCGGGCGCATCTTTCACTATCGCGCCAAGTTTCTCCAGGACTGGACGATTTCGGCTGATCTTCCCCAAGGCGGCGAGGGTCTGTGGCGATTGGACATTGCGGTCGCCGGAAGCGGCGTGACCGGCGACTTGCTGGCCCACTGCATCGATACCGCGATGTGGCTGAACGGCGGGATCGCGGAAGTTTCGGCCGTGACCGAGACCTTCATCAAGAACCGCAAACACAACCTGACCGGCAAAGTGGAGCCGGTAGGAATCGACGATGCCAGCCTGTTTCTGGCGCGGTTCGACAATGGCTCGCTGGCTACGTTCGAGGCGACGCGTTACGCCCGCGGCCACAAGGCACTTTACACCCTGGAGATCAATGGCGAGCACGCGTCGATTTTCTGGGATCTGCACGACCTGCACCGGCTGCAGTACTTCGATCACCGGGACGAAGGCCGCTTGCGGGGGTGGCGAAGCCTGCATATCACGGACGGCGATCATCCGTACATGAAGCACTGGTGGGTGCCGGGACTGCAGATCGGGTACGAGCACACCTTCATTCACCAGGCCGCGGATTTTCTTACGGCGGCGAGCTCCGGGGCGAGCGCAGCGCCGACGTTTCGCGATGCGCTTCTCACCGACCAGGTAACCGACGCGGTACTGGCGTCGGCGGCGAACCGGTGCTGGACCGTCGTGGCGGAACGAAAGGGAGCGGCGTCGTAAGAGCGTTGGCGCGCCATGCCGAGCATCAAAAAGGTCGCGGAGGTGGCCGGAGTTTCCGTGGGCACCGTGTCGCACGTGATCACGGGATCCGTCAACGTCAGCGAGGCTCTTCGCGCAAAAGTGCAAGCCGCGATCCGGGACCTGAATTATCACCCGAATCACGTGGCGCGCAGTCTGAAAACCAGCAAGACGCGAACGCTCGGCATCATCGTGCCGGACATGACGATCCCGTTTTTCCCGCAGGTGATTCGAGGGGCGGAGGCGGCGGCGCGCGACAAGGGCTATTCGCTCATCGCGGTGAATTCGGATGACGACGGCGAGCGGCAGAAGGAACTGCTGTCGCTGCTGCGGTCGCAAAGGGTCGAGGGCATCCTGCTGGTCATAGCGGCCGCGCCAACCCCGCTGAGCCAGTTGACGAAGATTCTGGACGCTTCCATTCCGGTGGTCTGCCTGGACCGCATCCCGGATCGCGTGCCGGTGGATTCGGTTTCGGTGGAGGACACGGACGCAGCCGAAATGGGGGTGTCGCACCTGATTCACATGGGCGCGCGCCGCATCGCTATCGTGACCGGGCCGATCACGCTCAAGAACGAACGGCGGCGCGTCCAGGGATACAAGCAGGCTCTGCAGAAAGCGAAGATTCCGGTGGACGATGGGTTGATCTGGGCAGGTAATCTGCGCCCGGAAGATGTGTCGGCGATCTGCCGCGAGAAGCTCTCGGGGACCGGACGTGGGCCCGACGCGGTGTTTTCCACGAATGGTCCGACGGCTCTGGGAGCGCTGCGCGCATTTCGGGATTGCGGGTTGCAGACGCCGCGCGACATTGCCTTCGCCACCTTTGACGAGCTCACTGTCGACGACTTGTTCACGCCATCCATTACGACCGTAGTGCAGCCGGCCTATGACATCGGGTTCAGAGCGGCGCAGATCCTCTTGGACAGGATCGAGGGTGTCGCGACGGAAAGGGAGTCGATCACGTTGCGGCTGCCGGCGACGTTGAAGGTCCGGGAATCGTCAAGGGTTTTACGTGCGTCCGCCCGGCTCTGAGTTCAATATTGGGCGGACGACAAGAACCAATCGTCCCCCCACGGGCACTAATCAGTTGCCGACGGCGAAGAGGATGCCGTCGTTCTCGGTGTAGATCCTGCCATCTGGCCCAAGCGAGAGCGGCGTGTAAGCGGCGCCCAGAGCTTGGTTCAGGAAGATCTTTCCGAGCTGTGTGCCTCCCTGGCGGATCAGGTAGAGGTTGCCGTCTTCGCTGTTCACGAAAACATTGCCGAATAGGTCGATTGCCGGGGCGTTGATGCACCACTCGAAGCCGTTGTTGTGCGTCGAATCCGTGCTGGCGTTCTTGAATTGCCACTCGATTTTCATGTTCGGGTCGAGCTGCGTGATGTAATACGGTCCTGGCGGCGCAACCGGGCAGATGGTGTCGTCGTCGCAATAGGACCCGGCATCGTAGTGGTTATCCTTGATTACGATCGAGTAGGTTCCGTTGTGCGGGTAGATGGCTGGTGTGGAGTCCCAGCCGAAATCGTAGGCGGCGACAAAGTTGCCGCGCGAATCGAACCGGAACATGTGTCCGCGCGCATAGTTATAGCGCGTGTAGCTCCCGTAGATCACACCGCCATCCGGAGTCACCACCGGGGATGACGAAGATTGATCGATTACTCGGCCTGCTGGCGCCTGATTGGTAGCCGGGTCGACACCATTCGCAGGTTGTCCCGCGCGGCAGCCGCCGGGAGTTCCGATGCCAAGCAATACCCCGCAGGTGTCGTGAATCCGATCGCGCATGGAAGCACTCCACTTGAGGGACAAGTCGGGATTGAAGGCGAGAACGTAGGCGTACCGCCTCGCGAACGGATTGTGCGCCACGGTCACCGAGTAGATGGTGCCATCCGGAGCGATTGCCGGGGTGATGTTTACGCCAGGCCGCTGTGACAGGCAGAAGACCGTCCGCGGAGTCGCAGTGGGAGACGGCGGCCAGGGCAGGGTGCTGGTGTCGAAAGTCGCACTGCACGTTGATGGAGCGGCGGGTGTATAGATAAGGCTCTTGTAACTTATCTTGTGGACCCCGCCATTTGCGTCGATCTTAACCAGCCATGCACCCGGTATGTCAGTGACGCCGTTGCCGTCGAAGTTAGGACCGAAGGCCCACGGGTCGTTGGTGCTCGGATCGCTCGCGATGTTCAGCTTGAGGGCGTTGTAATATACCGCGCCCTGCTGATCCACGGTGATTGGACTTGAGACGAAGGTATTCGGATCGATGGTATTCCCAAACGGGTTGATGCGGGCGATCACAATTCCTGAACCTTTGGCTAGCTTAAAGACGGTGCCGCCCGCGCCGGGCACCCAGACCGCGTCGTCTGTCAGTGCGCCATGAAACACCGGCTGCCAACCCCCGAGCTCGCCTCCAGCATCAGGCTCCGGTTTCCAGTCGCTGGTGAACGCCCACTTCTCCACCAGTTGCCCCGCCTGCCAGTGAAGGCGCTTTTCACTCCATGTCTGATTGAACCAGTTGTCATTGCCGCACGGGAACGTCATATAGGATCCGGGCGGAACGCACGAGACGTACTTTCCCCCGATAAACTCCATCAAGACGTCCTGCCCGTCTGTCAATGGCGCTTGATAGTGAGCCTGTAATTCTCCGAAATTCTCTCCCTGTTCCTGGGCCACGAACGGATCGTAGGTCATGTTGGCGAGTTTGTGATTCGGACTTTGTCCCACGGTGAAAAAGAAACCCGTGTGTTGTGAATTCTGTCCCCATTGCGGCCAGCCATCAGCGAAAACCGCGGCGCTGATCGCGAGAAAACCAACTCCTAACAATATTCGACGCTGGTTGCTCATACACCCCTTCTGGTCGATGCGGTTGCCGCCCACGTGTTATGCCGGTCCCCTTGGCTGGGCCCGTTGGCACTCCGTTCTCGGTGGTGGCGTTGGCGATGTTATGGCGGGGCAAAAAGTTTTTCAAGAGTGTTTCTGGTTTACAGCCGATGAATGGGGACGATTCTTAACCGTTGGATCAGAAATCGTATTGGTCGATGTTGGCTTTCGTGAAGACCAGAGGTTTCCCCAGAATGACTTCGTCGCCGCGTACTTCGATCCTGCCCAGGCGCCCGCCGTCGATGAAATCCTTCGACATCTTGCCCTGAACCAAAAGGGCCGCGGTGTGAATGGTGAGGTAACCGAGGTCGCGAGTGTTCCAGAGCACCACTGCTTGCACGACATTGTCATGCACGTAACGCTTGCAGAGGTTCGGCAGCGAGAGTCCGATGACCGAGACGTCCTTGCGTCCGGCTTGCTGCACCGCTTCCGCCGATCCAGGTACTTCGGGAGCCGAGATGGTAATCACAAGCTTCACGTTCGGGTAGACCTTCATGATCGTCTGGGTCTCGGCGAAGGCTTTGTCCCGGTCGTCGTCACCGGGGCGGATCGCGGCCAGCTTCAAGCGCGGATACTTTTCCGTTGCGCGTTTCCGAATGTTGTCGATCCACGCGTTCTGGTTGGCGGCGCTGAGCGGGCCGGTGATGATGGCGAACTCGCCCTGGTTGCCGAGCAGGCGCGCGCCTTCGTCGGTGAGCGTGAAGCCGATGCCTTCGGGCGTAGCCTGATTGATGAAGTAATCGCGGGCGTCGCGCGCGGCGTCCGCGTCCCAGGTCAGGACCTTGATGCCGCGTGCCCGAGCCTTGCGAAGCACGGTCGAGATGCCGGGCGAGTTCTCCACGGCTACCGCGATGGCATCGACGCCGCGAGTGATCCAGCCTTCGACAACTTCGTTCTGTTTGGCGGCGTCCAGACCGGTCGGGCCATCCCAAATCAGCTCTACGCCGGCCTCGCGCGCGGCTTCTTCCGCGCCGGCGCGGCAACTGATGAAGTACGGATCGCCTTTAGCTTTGGGCATCATGGCGATGACGGGCCGCCGCGTAGCGCCGCCGCTCCCTGTGTCCGCGGGCCTGATCGAATGCACCAGCCAGACGTTGGTCGCGGCGACGATCAGAGATCCGCCAAGGATGGCGCCGCACAGGATAGCGAGTTGAGAGTTCTTCATGGTATTCGCCTCTTCGATTGCCTGTTCGTGCCCGACGGCACGAAGGCGTGCGAGTCCTATAGTCAAGATCAAAACAACGCCGGTGAGGACTCCGGTCAGCTCCGAGGGCAGGGCAGCCAGCCGCAGTCCGTTTTGCAGGATGGAGATCGCGAACAGCCCGAGCACCGTGCCCCAGACGGTTCCGCGTCCCCCGAAGACGGAGGTGCCCCCAAGAACCACGGCGGTGATCGCGGCCAGCTCGTAGCCTGTGCCGGCGTCAGGCTTCGCCTGGCCCAGGTGCGCCACGTAGATGATGGCGGCAGCGCTGGCTACGAGGCCCGACAGAAAATACAGAAGCGCGATGCGGCGATGCACCCGGATGCCCGCGTAGCGCGCGCCTTCACGGCTGAAGCCGATCGCGTATATGCTCCGCCCGATCGTCGAGCGATGCAGCAGGATCCAGTACGCCACCGCGGCCACGACGAAAACGGGAAGCTGCACCGGAACTATCCCGCCCAGGTAACCCTGGCCGATGTGCAGGAAGGCTGCCGGGAAGCCGGAGAAATTATCGGAGCCCCTGGTGATCCCTTCGGCGATACCGCGGAACAGCGATAGGGAGCCGAGAGTCACGATCAGCGGCGGCAGGTCGAGCCTGGTGATGAGCAGCGAATTCAGCAGCCCGGCGGCGCAACCGAGCAGCAGGACCGCGCACACCGCGGCAGGGATCGGCAGCCCTGCGTCGCGCCACAGTGTGCCGAAGATCACGGCGGAGAGGCCCATCAGCGAGCCGACGGACAGGTCGATTCCCCCAGTGATCATGATTGGCGTCATGGCGAGCGCCAGCAACCCTAGTTCGACGCTCAGCCGCACTACCTCGAAGAAGTTCTCGACCGTGAAAAAGCGTTCGCCGATGGCGGAGAAGGTTGCGATTTCCGCGGCCAGGGCGAGGACGAGAACCCACTCGCCGTTTGGGAAGCACCGCTCGTGCCAGGGCCTATGCTCGATGGGCGGCAGCTTGTGCATGGTATCCCGAACGGAGGCGCACCGCGTCCATGGACACGGCGGCCAGAATGATCGCGCCTTCGATGGCACGTTCCCAGTAGGCGCTGAGCCCCAGAAAGGTCAACGCCGGGCCGATCACAGCGAGCAGGAGGACGCCGAGGAGCGCGCCGGCAACGGTGCCGCGGCCCCCCGTGATCGAGACGCCGCCCACTACCGCCGCGGCAATGACCTTGAGCTCGAGGCCAAGGCCGGCGTTGCTGGGAATCTGGAGGAAGCGGACCGCGTTAAAAACCGCGGCGAATCCGGTGAGAGCACCGGTGATCACGAAGACGGCGAACACGACGCGCGCCGGGTTGATGCCCGCCAATCGCGCCGCATGAGCGTCGGAGCCGGTGGCGTAAACCATGCGTCCGGCGGCGAGGTTGCGCAACCCCCAACTCATTCCCGCGGCCAGCGCCAGGGCGCAGGCGATGGTGATCAGCTCGCTTGCGGTTTGCGATTGACCGAACCATTGAAATCCCGGTGGCAGATTCTGCACCCAGGCGCCCTGGGTCGCCCAACGCAAGCCATCGCGGAGCGCCACCATAGTGGCGAGGGTCACGACGATAGATGGTATGCCGGCCCACGAGACAAGGGCACCGTTGATCGCGCCCATCAGCGCCCCGACCGCGCACGCAGCGGCGCCGGCGAGCGGGGTGGGTAGGCCCATGTGCGCGAAGACGCCGGCGGCGACACTGCAGATGGCAAATTGAGAACCCACCGAAATATCGATTTGGCCGGTGAGGATGACCAGGACCATGCCGAGCGACACGATCAGCACCGGCATGTTTGCCAGCACCAGATCGCGCTGATTGCCGAAGGTGAAGAAGCCGGGTGCCACGGCCACCAGCACCAGGGCGATGGCCAGCATCGCGGCGATGAGAGAGACTTCCCGCGTGCGCGAACCCATTTATTCGTGCCCCAGAGCGAGCGCGAGAATTCTCTCCTGAGTGGCTTCCGCGCGCGGTAGAATGCCCGCGATGGTGCCGTTGCGCATCACGGCCATGCGATCGCTCATGCCGAGAATCTCCGGTAGCTCCGAAGATATCATGACGATAGCCAGGCCCCGGGCGGCGAGATCGACCATCATCTGATGAATCTCCGATTTGGAGCCGACATCCACGCCTTGAGTCGGCTCGTCGAGGATGAGTACCTCGGGTTGGATCGCCAGCCAACGGGCGAGTGCGACCTTCTGCTGGTTGCCGCCCGAGAGCGATCCGGCGTCCGCGTAGATGGAATGCGTCTTGATGCGCAGGCGGTCGACGTATCCGCGGGCCACGCGGCGCTCTTTACCGGCATCGATCAGGCCGCGGCGCGAGACCGCGTCCAGACTGGCGAGCGTTGTGTTGGCGGCGACCGGCATCTCGAGCACCACGCCATGCCGGAGGCGGTCTTCCGGGAGGTAGCCGATCTTCAGATCGATGGCATCGGCGGGCGAAGAGATGCGCACGCCACGGCCGCGGAGCAGGATTTCGCCCCCATCGGAGGGCGTGAGGCCGACGAGCGTCTCGGCGAGTTGAGTGCGTCCGGCGCCTACCAGGCCCGCGAGGCCGAGGATCTCGCCGGCGCGTACGGAGATGTTGATGTCGCGGATGCCGGCCGCGCGGCAGGAGAGCGCGCGGGCTTCGAGCAGGATATCGGCGATGGGCACATCGCGTTTAGGGAAGATGGCGTGGACATCGCGGCCAACCATGAGGCGGATAAGTTCGGCGGGCTCGATGCCGCCGAGATCTCGAGTGGCGACGGTTTGGCCGTCGCGGAGCACGGTGACACGGTCGGCGATGGCGGCGATCTCTTCCAGGCGGTGCGAGATGTAGATGATGCCGGCGCCGGACTCGCGAAGTGCGCGGATGACACGGAAAAGGCGCTCAACCTCTCGCTCCGTTAGCGAAGCGGTTGGTTCGTCGAGAATCAGGATTTTGGCGCGCGCGCCGATGGCCTTGGCGATTTCGACGATCTGCTGCTCCGGCATGCTCAGCGTGTGAACCAGGCGGCGCGGGGAGAGATCCGCCCCGGCGCGGTCGAGGAGTTCGCGCGCGAGTTGGTCGCGGGCGCCCCAGTCGATGCGGCGCCAGACGCCGGCGCTCTCCAGCGCGAAGGCAATATTCTCGGCGACGGTGAGGTCGGGGAAGAGGGCGGGCTGTTGGTAGACGGCCGCGATTCCCAGCGAGTGCGCTATGGCGGGGCTGTTGTGGGCGACCGTGTGGCCATCCACCCTGAGAGTGCCGGAATCGGCCTTTTCCGCGCCGGTGATGACTTTGATGAGCGTGGATTTGCCCGCGCCGTTCTCGCCGACAAGAGCGTGCACTTCGCGCGACCGGAGCTCGAGAGACACCGATTTGAGTGCCTGCACACCTTCGAAGTGCTTTGAGACAGCGTTGACTTCCAGCAGGGCCATCGGACTAGCCGATTGTCTCCGGAATGCTGTCGGCGCGGGCGGTGAAAGCGCGGTAACGGACTTCGATGCGGCTTTTCGCGGGCAGCCAGCGATACGTGGGAACTCCAAAAAGTCGTCCGCGCTCAATCATCTGGCGTCGGTTCTCCGGAATCGGAGAGACGCCGAACTCCATGCCGCGTGCCAGTGTCTTGCCCTTCCACGGAGCCTGCCTGCGGCTGTGGTTCTCCTCCCAGATGCCCAACCACGGAAAATCGGCCTGCTTCCAGACGTAGCCGAAGGCCAGTCCCTTCGCGGGGGAGAATGCGACAAAGAAGGCATCCTCGCGGGCGGGGTCCATAAGGTGCGTCGTAAAGGCGCTGGATGCCCCATCGCCGTTCATGACGCGCAGATCGGCAGTGCCGCCGGCGGCGCGTGGCGCGTGCGGCCACTCAAAGTCGGCGCCGGCCTGCAGGTAATCGTGCTTGCCGAACTCCCCTTCGAAGACCTTCGACAGCGTGCCGGACGCGCGGAACTCAGTGGCGCCCCTTTTCAGGAATGGCGGGCCGAGCGTGACGTGCTGAGTCCATCCGATGGGCCTGTCGCAGGCCGTGAGATTCTCGACGGATTCGCGGATGACAACGGCGCGCTCGTCCAGTTCGATGCAGCGTTCAAACGCCATCCCCGCCTGCGGCAGTCTGGCTCGGAAGATGAGCGCACCACCGCGGGAGGAGACTTTGTAGGAGACCACCGAGCCCTCGCCATGCACGGTGAGGCCGGCAGCGGCTTCCTCCGCGGATGGTCCGCCGAAGATGTCCAGGCACAGGTTGTGCCCCATGATGCCCGCAAGCAGCTTGGCTTCCGCACCACCCCCGTAGGCCCCGCCGTGCTTGCCGGGTTCGAACGCCGAAGGCTCTAGCGACGTCCACGGGGGCGTCCAGAGCGGATTGACACCGGTCTCACGGTCGAAGATCTCGGCGATGTGTCCGCCTTCCTGAAGCACGCTGACACAGAGGTGCTCGTTTTCTATCGACGCGCAGCGGCGTCCCTGGTAAGTGGTCACTGAGCCATCTTAATAAAGATATTGCGGAAGCTGATCCTGCCGGTGCCCTCGATCTGGAGCGCGATGATGCCGTTCTTGCGGAACTTGGTCGGATCGTCATCGAGGAATACGGCCATCACGTGGCCGTTGATGATGTGGATCAACTCGTTGCCGCGAGCGATGATGTGGACCTGGTTCCAGTCGTTGATTTTCACGTAGCCGCCAAGCTCGTCGCGGTCGCCGAGCGTGGCCAGCAGGCGCATATGCTTGCCTTCCTCGGCGCGAACCACCTGGCCGCGCCATGCGACGATGCCGCGATTGGTGCCGCCTTCGTAGTATTGCCCGGAATATCGGTTCGTACCGTCGAAATCCGACTGTGGACCGCCGACGTTCCACTTGGCGTTGGCAACCATATCAGGCGTTCCGCGCGGCTGCCCGCTGGGGCAGGGACCGGTGGGCCCGCGCCCGCCGCGCCCGGCGGGCGGAGCGCCGGCTGGAGGCTGCGGAGGCGGTTGCATGAAGCTGCGATACTGTATGCCGCTGTTGATACCGGCGCCCTCGCCGCGCATCTCGGCTTTCAGCTCGAAATCGCCCGGCTGGCCGCCCTGCCAAATGAGATACGTGGTACCGGTGGGCTTCTCGCAAGTGGATTCGGCGACGATGACGCCGCCCTCCACGTGCCAGATGTCCTTGTTTCCGTCCCAGCCGTTCAGCGTCGCGCCGTCGAACATGGATTTCCAGCCGGTGTTGTCGGCGAAGTCGATCGGGTCGGGCTGGGTGAATCCCCCGAAGCCCCGTCCGCCGCGGCCGGATCCGCCGGGCATCGATGGCTGCTGTTGCTGCTGCGACCAAGCCAACATCACGAGCGCCAGCATGGGCGCCAGTCCGAGTCGTTTCATAGAAACTCCGTTATTTGAAAACCAGCCGGTCTTTGTGGGTTTCGATCTTTGCGGCGTCCACCCCGGGAACCTTTTTCAGATCGTCGATGGAATGGAAATCTCCGTTCTTGGTTCGATACTGGATGATCAACGCGGCCTGCGAGCGCGGCAGGGAAAGCCCGGACTCCAACTCGATCGCGCGCGCTTTGTTCACGTTGATGCGCGGGATGTCCTCGGCCGGGTAGTTTTTGGTAAGGTACTCGACCACCGCCTGCATGTCTTTTTCTGAGGCCTTCATGCCGAAGCCGGCCATCTTATCCACGGTAGCCTGCCAGCCGGTGCGATCCTGGTGCAGCGAAATGGATCGCTCGAGTTCATGGCACTGGGTGCAGAGCTTCTGTATCTCAGCCTTGCCGTCGCCATCCGGCAGTTGCGCGCGGGCTGCGGCGGCAGCGATCGCCAGGGCGGATACAAGCCGAAAAAGTCTCATGATGTCAGTGCTCGATCGGGAATCCGAAAGCGTACAGGGTCCCGTCATATGTCCCAAGATAAACCTGTGAACTTCCGGCGGAGATGCCGCCGCCGCGGACGAACGATCCGATGGCCTTGCCGCTGTTCCATAAGGGCTTGCCCGTGATGCCATCCAGCGCGTACAGGACAGCAGGCTTGGCGCGATCGCCGCTGGAGGCGGCGAACACTACGCCGTTGACGATCAGCGGCGGAAGCGGCGCGGCGATTTCAGGCGAGGTCCACGCCGTCTCGATCGCCTGGTCCGCCAGCTTCAACGCTACGAGTGCCATTGGCGTCGGGACAAGGATGTAACGGTTTCCGGCACTGTCCTGGTAGCTGGCGAGCGCGCCTGGATGGAAATCGGCGCCCGTGCTGAGAGGTGCCGACTGAATTCCGGCTCCGGAGAGGGCCGCGGCATCAACCACGTGGATGCGGCCGTCCTTCGTCGCAGCGGCGGCCATGGTCTTGTCTTTATGTTGGAAAACGATGGGGGACGACGTGAACGGCTGCCCTCCCTTGAAAACATCCTTGACCTTGAGCGT
The DNA here is from genome assembly GCA_035499435.1 of Candidatus Acidiferrales bacterium. GTDB lineage: Bacteria > Acidobacteriota > Terriglobia > Bryobacterales > Bryobacteraceae > Solibacter. The sequence continues at coordinate 25,065 of DATJYW010000195.1, forward strand.
CTTGGGCTCGAGCGCCACCAGGTCGCCGGAGGTCGTTGCAACGAAGACGGTCCCATCGCCTCCGAACGCGACGCCGTCCGAACCAGCGATGCCGCCTGAGGCCGGCTTCCAACTCGCCACTTGCTCGGATGCGACATCCAGCGCCCAGACGGCATCGGGAGCGCCGCCGCACGCGCCGGCGGTCGTGGCATATGCGGCATTATCGACCACGATCAGACCCTGCGCGTTGGCGTTCGCGGGAAGAAAGCGAACGGGCGGGTGGGGCTCTTCTCCGTTGGAGACGTACATGGAGTGGAGCATACCGTCGCTGGAGATCGCAAAGAGCCACGATGGTGCGCGCATGAAAGGGTTGGCGGTAGGCGCACCGCGTCCCGGATCGGCTGCGCCGCGCCGGCCGGCCGGCGGATTCGCCGGCGGCGGAGGATTGAAAGAATTGGCGCTTCCGCGCGCCGCCATCTCTTTGAGTATCGTTGCGCCCTCGCCCGGCTCACCGACGCCGCTCTTGGCGGGTCCACCGCGCCCGCCGCCACCGCCGCGCCCCACGGGCATGTTCGCGGGAAACGCGGCGGAGACGGGGCGCGCGACATTGGCCGTCATGCCGCCGGGGCAGGTCGCACTGCCCTGCGGCACGGACCCTGACATCAGCGACTTCGTCCATTCGACACGGCCCAGGTCGGTATCGACGGCCAGGATCTTGTCCGCGCTGCCGCCGCTGAACGCCAGCGCACGGAACCCGCGGTAGCCAATGTAGAAGGTGAGCAGCGCCGCGGGAGTCAGCGCGTTCGCCTGCCTGGCGTCACCCTCGAGTTTGACCTTCCAGATAAGCTCGAAGCCGGGCTTCTGAAGGGCGGCCGGCGAAATCTTGGCGTCGGTGCGTACCCAGGAGGAGCGCTGCGCGTCGCCGCCGATGGTGCTGTAGTCGCCGACGCCCCGGCCGAATTGGGCATGCGCTGGGAAGGCGCACATCGCGACGACGAAGGCCGCGGCGGTTAGTTCGGTTCTCGGCATCTCTCAACTCCTTGGCGCGCTTCGCGCGCGGGCGCAGGTCGGAAACCTGCCCCACTAATGCAATGCTTCGACGATGGCCTTCTCGGCAATCGGGGCCATCACGGCGTAACCCGCATCGTTCGGCAGAAGACCGTCGGCGGTCAATTCCTTCTTGAAATTCCGGCCCTCGGCGAGCACGGAGTAAAGGTCCAGGTACACGGAACCGCTCTCCGCGGCGTAATCCTTGATCCAGCCATTGAGTCCGATGATTTTTCCTTGAGGTCGCAACCCCGTCTGCTTGGTGAAGCAGTCGCAGACCGGCGTGATCGACGCCAGCACTACGCGGATCCGGTGGGCCCTGGCGATGTCCACCATGGACATGAAATTGTCCGCCATCGTGCCTTGCGTCGCGGGAGCAATCAGAGAGGCGAGATCGTTCGTTCCTGCCTGGATGATGACCACCTTCGGATTCAGGGAGACCACGTCCTGGTAGAAGCGCACCAGCATCTGCGGCGAAGTCTGGCCTCCGATGCCGCGGTTCAGATATGGTCTGCCTGGGAAGAACGGGCTCCATTTCTCGGTGATCTGATCGCCCAAAAAGACGACGCGATTCTCGCCGGGCTTCGGCTTGGACAATTCGGTATCTTCACTGCCGTAGCGCGTGAGCCCGCCCCAATCGACCAGCAACTTGCGCTGAACAGCCACCTGGCGCTCCAGTTCCTGAATTCTCTGCGCCGGATCGGGCGTCTGCGCAGCGGCGCCCGCAGCCAGCAATGGCAGCAGCAGGAGCCTACTTCTTGATGCCATAGGAATAGAGGACGTTGTCGAAGGTCGCGATGTAGACGCGACCGTTAGCCAGTGAGAGGCCGCTCCAGTGATTCCAGGACTTGATCTCGTCGCCGCTCGACCACAGCTCTTTTCCGGTCTGCGCATCCAGGACGTAGAGCACCGCGTGGGTCGATCCCGGAATGCGCCGCGAGGCCACGTCGTCGAGGCCCACATCCGCATAAGCCTGGTCGGTGTCCTCGCCATTGCCGTAGGCAAACACCAGGCCGTTGGCGATCACCGGAGGCTCGGCGCGGTTCATATCGCGCGAAATCCACGCCGGAGTGAGAGTCAGCTTGCCGCCCTTCTCTTCGACCTTGAATGCCACAATCGCGCCGTCTTTGACCTCGCCGTGTTCGATAGGCGCTTTGAATTGAGAGTGCTTCTTGCCCCAGATCGGAGTGAGCACCCAGCGGGTCCCCTTGGAGTCCTCCCAACTGGCGAGCGAGCCCCAGATGCCGGCCGAAGCGAAGTTCACGTCTTCGTTGCAGAGCAGCGGGCTGCGGTAGAGCGGGGTGCGGTGGTCATCGCCGCCGATGGAAGTCGTGTCCATGAGGTAAAGGCGGCATTCCTTGCCGGCATCGACCATCAGTTCCTTGCCTTTGTAGTCGAAGATCACCGGCGTGACCTGCATATCGAGATCGCGCTTGACGAGCCATTCCGCATTGGAGGGGCCGTAGTAGTCGTCGAGCAACGGCGTCTTCGTCTGCGGATCGAGCTTGACGCCGATGATGCCGTTGCCGTAAATGCCGCTTTCGGGGTCCCAGCGCCCATCGCCTGTGCCGGTGTACATGACGCCGCTGGAGTTGATGGCCGGTCCGGTGCGGCCCCACATGCCGCCGCCGGCCGGGCCCCACGACCCCGCCTTCTTGGTGGCCAGATCGTACGTGTAGACCATGTTCGGATTGCCGCCGCAGCCCTGCGCAGTGTGGGTGTAAATGACGTTATTGAAGAGATTCAGAGCATAGGGTTTGCCGTTGGGCGGCATCCATTTCGACGGGGGAGCGATGTCTTCGCCATCGGCGGCGTTCAACTGGTGCAGCGTGCCATCCCAGGACGCCGCGTAGATGGTGTACTTCCCGGGCGTGCTGGCCGGGCCGATTACCGGGGTCGCGGTGATGCCGCCGGGGCAGAGAATGCCGCCGCCCCGGCCGCCGCTCGCGGGCGGAGTCCACGTGCTTTCGAAGTGCTTCTTCCAGATGACTTCGCCCTTTTCGACGTCGATGGCGTAAATATTGTCGGAGACGCCGGTTTCGATCAGGACCTCGCGGGGCCCGTTCCTCGTGTTCAGTTTCCCGATGATCAGCGGGGGAAACAGTGAGTGCATCTGTCGCGGCTCGTTATCCAGCTTGAGCTTCCAAAGAAGCTTCATGTTCTTGATGCTGGCCGCGCTGAAGATTTTCTCGTCCCGCTGCCAGGCGG
>DATJYW010000196.1:0-4937 GCA_035499435.1 Candidatus Acidiferrales bacterium
CCCAGAGCTTTGATTTCCCGCTCCAGGTCGGCGAGCACATCCTCGCCCTCCCGGGCCAGTTCGAAATAAGCCTCGGTATCGCCGGTCCGGCGCACCAGTTGTTCATCGTCGGCGATGAGCGCTTCGAGCCGCTTACGGTCGCGCATCAGCGGTTTCGAGGCAGCGGGATCGCCCCAAAGAGCCGGATCGGCTAGCTTCTTTTCAGTTTCAGCAAGTTCCCTGCGGATGCGAGCAGGGTCAAAGATACTCCCGCAGGTCGCGAACCTGGTCGCGCACGGGAGCGTAGGCGAACTCGAGATCGTTAAGGGAAGACATGGCTCTTAGGACCTGACTTTTTCCTGAACATTGGGCGCAGGATGCGACTTCAAACTAGTTACCGACCATCCCACTGCACCTATTGCCAGTATCGCACACGCCCACGCAAAAACATCGCCGTGCGCGGTGTAGAAGGTGATGTCGTCGCGGAAGCCGAGCCGCGCCGGCAGCGCGTCGGCCTGGTGGCGCGGAATGCTCTGCCGCACGCGGCCATAAGGATCGATCACGGCGGTCACTCCGGTGTTCGTGTCCCGCAGCAGCCAGCGGCGATTCTCGATCGCCCTCATGCGAGCCATATTCAGGTGCTGCCAGGGGGCGCTGGTATCGCCATACCAGCCGTCGTCGCTGATGTTCACCAGCACCTCGGCGCCGAGCCCGGCAAAGTGGCGCACCTCGTCGGCGAAGACCGCCTCATAGCAGATGAAGACGCCGTAGCGATGGCCGCCCAGAAGAAACACTTTGCGCATCTGGCCGCGATCGAACCGAGAGACCCGCCCGGTAAGCTTGCGCGCAAAGAACAGCAGCTTTTCGAACGGCACGTACTCGCCGAAGGGCACCAGATGAATCTTGTCGTAGCGGCCCACGCGCCGGCCATCGGCGCCGATGACGAGAGCGGAGTTATAGTCGTGCCAGGCCTGCGCCTGGTCGGTATAGTCCATCCCGATGCTGCCCACCACGAGTGGGGCATCGACCGATTGTGCGATGCCTGCAAGAGCCTCGCGGAAGTGCTTGTCCTCTTCCTCGAATGGCGCCGGTGCTTCCGGCCACACGACGAGATCGGGGCGCACCGGCGGAGTTGGGCATGGAGGCGCTACCGTCGGCGCGCCTGTCTGCGGAATGCCCTGAATGGAGCTCGTGCAGGTTTCGCCGGCGAACTGAGCGAACTGCGCCATGTGCTGGTTCCATTCGCCGCCCGGCCAGTTGAGGTCCGCGCCGACGTCGAGATTGGGCTGAATGAGGACGGCGGTAGCTGTGGGGGCGGGCTGGGGCGGCTGCTCGCGGAATGCGACTAATGCAAGCGGACCGAGCAATCCGAGCGCTGAGAGGAGCTTAGATCTCCCAGAGCCGCCGAGTAGCAACTGCGCCAGGAGTACGTTAATGACGACGAGCAGCCAGCTGATTCCATAAACGCCAGTGGTCGGAGCGAGGTGGTAAGCGAATGAGTTATCCACCTGCGAGTACCCAAGCTGATCCCACGGCACCGATGTGATACGCGCAGCGGCCAGTTCCAACGCAACCCAGAGGAACGGCGCGGCGATGAGCGCCCACATCGTGCCCTTCGCCCGGCTTATCAGCGCCAGGCACAGTGCGAAGAAGCCGAAATAAAGCCCCAGCACCAGACTGAACAACACCAGCAGCAGCGCGGCGGTGAGCGGGCCCAGGTCCCCGTACATCAGCATGGTGTGGTACACCCAGTAGCAGTTGCCGCAGTACCAGAGGAATCCGCAGAGATAGGAGATCAGAAACGCGCGGCGCAGCGGCTTGCGCCCCCCGGCGACCGATGGATGCAGCAGGGCCCAGAGCAGCGGAACAAGCCCGAACCAGGCGAAGATGGAACGCCACGGCGGCATGGGCCCGGCCAGCGGAAACGGCAGCTCGAGTAAGCCGGCGCTCAAGACCGCCGCGGCCCACAACCTCCAGGAATGGCGCTGCATACAGGCTGAGTGTAAAGGATGCCCTGCGGATGCCGAAGGCAGCTCTCTCGCGGGTCAAGTCCGCGAGAGAGACGAGAGACAAAGGCTTGTTTCGGCACGGTCGAAACGCGCGCATCGAGAATCCCACCCTTTCGCCCGTCCGCAGCCGCGGACGTGCGAAAAGGGTGGGGCAACCCGTTCCCAGGTCCGCCGACCTCGCCATCGGGGTCCCAAAGCGCGCTACAATCTTGGCTATGCCTATCTTAGAGTTCTTCATGCACGTGCTCGAGATCATGTTCTTCGTGGGCCTCGCCGGCTCATCCGTCGTCGTGATCATCAGTTTCTTCGAAGACGGGAAAGAGCTCTTCGGCAAGGACTAAATCGATTCGGCCCCAAACCGATAGCCCTCAGTCCACCGAGTCTTTTCCAATCGAAGGATGAGCCTGAAGGAAGCGAAGGGTCAGCGAAGCGGGTATTCTCCTTTCGGTTTGCGATTCAAGCCATGTTAGCGCGTGTGTCGGATGGGTTGCCGACCGAGCGCGCCCACCTTCCCCTCGCGCGAATCGGCAAGGGTCCTATCCGACACACGCGCGGGCCGATGCCGGATGGAAGACGCAGGTTCAAGCACTGAGCCGGAGTTGCGCGAAGAGTTTTGCCTTGGCCTGCTGCATGCGGCGCGCAGCGTCGGTATGGCTCCGTGCTGCGGCGACGCGCTTGAGGGCGTTGATGCTGAGTCCCTGGCGCAGGTATTGAGCCGGCTGGTCGAGCGCCAGCAGCGTTTCGAGCGGCGTTTGATAGCGTTTGTAGCGAACCCGTTTGCGGCCTCTGTGATCGATCTCGACCTCGGCCTGGGCGCAGGGGCGGTGGTAGTTCAGGTACGGGTTGAGAAACTCCCGATAGAAGCTGTTGATGCGGTCGGCGTGGCCGGCATCGATGTATCCATAGCCCATGTGCTTGCGGATGACGGCGCCGTTCTTGGTCTCGATCAGTCCGTTGTCGCCGCTTTGCCGGGGGCGGCTTTTGGTCTGCTCGATGAGCAGCTTGTTGAGCAGTTGGGCGACGGTGCGGTTGATGAACTCGCTTCCGTTGTCGGTGTGAAAACCCAGGATGCGAAAAGGAAATTGGCGCAGCATGGTTTCGAGCAGGGGCTCCAGATACAGTTCGCTGATGCGGGCTGTGGCTCCAGCGATCTGCCACTGCGTGATCTGATCGACGGCGTTGATGTGATAGACGCCTTTGCCCTCGGGACCGTCGCCTTGATGCACCGTGTCCAGGCGCAGATAGCCGGGCCGTCCGCGGGGTTCGGGCTTGCGCCGCTCGCCGATGGCCACGGCGGTGGGCCGTGTTTTGGTGTAGTTCAAGCGCCGCTCGCGATAGCGCTGGCTCTTGCGCAGGTTGTAAAGATGGGCCACGGAGATCGTGGCCAGTCGCGCGTACTGCTGTTGGCCATAGAGCGTGACCTCGCGCTCCAGAATGCGCCGTGTCGCCGGGCCGCTCAAAGTCTCATGCGCCTCGTCGGCCGCGGCCAGCAGCTCGATGTCGGCCCGCGTGAAGCGCTCGGGAAACCGGCGCCGCCGGTAGACCGTTGGCTCGACCCGGCCGCTGGCTCGGTAGCGGGCGATCAGCCGTGTGACCTGTGCCCGGCTTAGCCCCGTCATCTTCTCAACGTAACGCCGCAACAGACCGCGCGCGACTTTCGCTTGCCGAGCGTACTGCTGCCCGACCAGCAAGCCCTCCACCCAGGCATAAACCTGCCGGCGACTGGCGCTCTCAAACCGGATTTCTTCGCTGGCCGCGACGAACCGGCGAATCCCTTCCAAACTCAACTTCTCTGCCTGATGCACGCTGACGTTCACTTCCCAGCATGACTAACCCTTCAGGCTCATCTTGTGTTGGAATCAGTTCCTCGCTTCAGGCTCATCTTGTATTGGAAAAGAGTCCTTTGGCGCTTCGCCCACTCCTCTGATAAACTTGAGGTTCTGAGTTCACCCGCAGGAAAGCCACCATGTCGATTCATCCCGTTATGCAGCGCCTGGCTGAGAAGCTGAAGCGCACCGATTTGCCAGAGTTTGCGCCCGGCGACCAGATTCGCGTCCAGGTCAAGATCAAGGAAGGCGACAAAGAGCGCCTGCAGGCCTTCGAGGGGCTGGTGATCGCCGTCAACCACGGGCCGCAAGGCACCTTCACCGTGCGCAAGATGAGCTTCGGCCAGGGCGTCGAGCGTATCTTCCCCTTCAATTCCAAGGTCGTCGATAAGGTCGAGAAGATCCGCAGCTACAAGGTGCGCCGCGCCAAGCTGTTCTATATCCGCGGACTGCGCGGCAAGGCTGCCCGTCTCAAGGAAGTGGAGCGCGAGACCGCCAAGGCCTGAAGATCGAGTTGGGTGCCCCGTCCAGGCTTCGCTTGGGCGGGGTTTCTGTGTCCAGATCCGATTTCAACCCATAAGCCCGGCCGAGCTGCCGGGTTGTTTTTTGCCTGCGCCGCGTATGCGCCCCACTTCGATTTCGGACTCATTTTGCACAACAGCGCCGCCAAAATAGCGCGATCTCCGCATTTACCGGATGACTATACTTGCTGCATGGCGAAGGCACCCGTTTGCGGCTTGAGACTCGAGAAAGCTGCGCGCAAGCTCGGGTTTCTGCGCATCGCTGGGTGCGATGAAGTAGGCCGCGGGCCCATGTTCGGTCCTGTGGTCGCGGCGGCCGTGATCCTTGCGCCGAAGTGCCGCATCGAGGGCCTGAACGACTCCAAGAAGCTTTCAGAAAAGAAGCGCGTCGAGCTCGACATCCAGATCCGGGAAAATGCAGTGGCATGGGCCATCGCCGCCATCGACGTGGAGACGATCGACCGCATCAATATCCGGAAAGCGTCGCTCCTGGCGATGCGCACCGCTGTGTCGCAACTGGTGCTGACCCCCGACTACCTGCTGATCGACGGCGTAGACACGATCGAGTGGCCCTGCCCGCAGCAGGCGGTGATCCAGGGCGA
>DATJYW010000197.1:0-2577 GCA_035499435.1 Candidatus Acidiferrales bacterium
GCCGGCAGATTCGCTGCATTCCCGCCGGCACTTCCAACTCCACCTTTCTGGCCATGTCGGTACTCCATGCCGTCTTCGGCATCATGACCGACATTACCAACTATGGTCGAGCAGAGTCATGCAGCCTTACCGAAATCTCACTTATTATCGACGGCCGCGAGGTCACCTGGGACGAATTCGGCCGCATGCTGATGAGTTTTGAGGGATGGCAGCTCAAACTGAATCTCGCCGATAAAAGCGAAGAACTTTGAGGCGCACGGTATCCGCCGGTCGCGCCGGGACTTACGTCTGATGAATCGCCTTCACCGCCAGCCGTGGCTCGTGCGCGATGATCCTCAATAGCGCCGCGGCCGGCCCAGTTGGACGGCGGCGGTCCTGCTCCCAGTTCTGCAAGGTCTTCACGCTGACTCCGATCAAGCTCGCGAACTCCGACTGTGACAGGCTGGTTCGTTCGCGAATCGCCCGTATCCCGGAAGGCCCGACTTCAAACCGACGCGAGGGTTTCTTCTGACCACGGAGAATCGCTCCGCCTTCGCGCACGCTTTCCAGCAGCTCTTCAAACATTTTCGGTTTCATCCCTGAATTCCTCCTTGACTACCTTGGCGAGCTGCGCAACCTGCTTCGGGGTCAGATCGGCCGACACGTTTTTCGGGTACGCGAAGAGCAGCAGAATCAGGTCTTTCCGTACTGCCCAGTAGTAGATGACGCGGGCGCCTCCGCGCTTGCCGCGCGAGCCAACCGCCACCCGAATCTTCCGTATTCCGCCGCCACCCTTAATGCGAGCGCCGAGGCCTGGATTTGCTGCCAGCCGGGTCTGAAAGGTCCCGTAATCTTCATCGCCGAGCAGCGCCGTGATCTGTCTCGTAAAGGTGGAAGTCTCGATCAGCTCCACTTGCCTCAATTATCCGCCATTGGCGGATAGTCGTCAAGGTGGAGGAGACCACCGAAAGGAACATCCATGAGGATTCAAGGAAAGCTCCGGCTCGGATATTTTCCGCTGCCCCTTACCGAAGCCCGGCGCATCCGGGCCTGCCTGCGCTATCCCACATCGCCGCTCTCCGCGATCGATCCCTGCATCGGGGACGGTGCCGCGTTCTTGACCATTACGGGAGAATCGTGCGCACGCCGGTACGGAATTGAGTTGGATGCGTATCGCGCGGAACAAGCGGCCACCGCTGTCGACGAGTTGATTCATGGCGATTGCCTCGACGCGCACTGTCCCGTTGAGTCGTGCGCACTGGTTTTCTTAAATCCACCGTACGACTGGACCATCGGCGAAGGTCGAAATGAACGCACGGAACGGGTGTTCCTGACGCACACTTACCGCTGGCTTAAACCCGGGGGCGTTCTGGTCCTTGTGGTCCCGGCAGTGCATGTCCGGGAATGCGGTGAGATCCTTGCCTCGCAGTTTAAGACGTCGCGAATCTTCCGATTGACTGATCCGGAGTCCGTGCGCTACCGCCAGGTGGTGGTCTTGGCGACGCGCCGCAATCGCCGGGAACGTGAGCAGTTGCGGGACACCGATATTGTCGCGCGGCGGGCTGAGTTCGCAAGTATCGGAGGGAATTATGCGCAGCTTGCTCCACTGGGCGAGGTCAGCACGCCGATGTACGATATTCCCGAGAGCGGTCCAGCCAAGTTGGAACATCGCGGCCTTCCGCTCGACGAGCTCGAGGACTTACTTCCGGCCTCTTCGGCCTACCGCCAGGCCGCTCGAATCCTCTTTCCCCAGCCAGCCGTTGTCACAGGACGACCATTGACGCCGCTGCATGGCGGTCACGTGGCGCTATGCGCCGTAAGCGGCATGTTGAACGGGATCTTCGGCTCCGGAGAGCGTCGGCATATTGCCGTTTGGCAAGCGGTCAAAGTCGTGGATCACTCGGAAGAAACACTAGAAGATGGCACTATCGTTAAACGTGAGCGTGAGCGATTCACCAATGAACTGACGCTGGCGTATGCGTCGGGCGAGACCGCCATACTGCGGTGATCGCTTCCGCCATACAGATTTGGGGCGCGAACAGTAGACGACAGGCGACTACTCGCCGGTAATGGCTGCTTCCCACCTCTTAGAGAAGCACACGGGCACGCCTCCGGCTGTGTTCATTCCTGCCTTAGGGCTGCTACAGGATCGATTTTGGCGGCTCGACTTGCCGGAACATAGCCGGCAATAAGGGTTACCGCACCTACCATCACTGCGACTGCGATGTAAACCGATGGGTCGTTGGTCTGAACCTGGAACAGCATCGATTCCAGGAATCGTGTGCCCGCAATGGAAGCGGCGAATCCCAAGCCCAAACCGATGCCGGCAAGCGTCAGTCCCTGCACGAGCACTAGCCGCACAACGCCGCCCGTAGTGGCGCCAAGCGCGATCCGCACTCCGATCTCATTGGTTCGCTGGCCGACCGCGTGTGCCACCACTCCATAGATGCCGGCCATGGCAAGACACACGGCCAAAGCGCCGAAGACCGCAAATAGAACGGTGCGAAACCTCGGCGCGGCGACATTGCCGGCTAGCATCGCCTCCAGGGTCGTGAACTTCATCGGGGCTTCCGGATTTACCTCATGCGCCAAACGCCG
>DATJYW010000198.1:0-86843 GCA_035499435.1 Candidatus Acidiferrales bacterium
CTCCTTGCGGATATCGCCTCGATAGCGCTCCACCAGGCATCCGGCCACAATCAGCTTCTGCGCCCGACCCACCTTCTTGTACTCGGCCATCTCCAGGATGGTATCGATCGATTCCTTCTTCGCCGGGTCGATAAAGCTGCAGGTGTTGACCACCAGCACGTCGGCCTGGTCGGGATGCGGTGTCAGCTCATGGCCCCTGGCCACAAGTTGGCCCATCATGACTTCGCTATCGACCAAATTCTTGGGGCAGCCCAGGCTGACAAAACCGATTTTCAAGGGTATTCGACCTTACAGGTGTGCTTTTTTCAGGATAGCATTGAGTCGATGCGAGCCTGGCTTCCCGGGCCGCCGGCGGCATCGCCCGTCGCGGTGGCGCGGCCTTGGGCGGCGGACCTGCGAGTCGGGCTATCATCGTAGAAAATGCGACTTTTCGTAATCCTCCTCACCCTGGCGTGGTCCCTGTGCGCACAAGCGCCGCGCTGGACCGAAAAGGCCGCTAACGACTGGTACGCCAAACAGCCGTGGCTGGTGGGCGCGAACTACATTCCCGCGACCGCCATCAACCAGCTCGAGATGTGGCAGCAGGAGACCTTCGACCCGGTCTGGATCGAGACCGAGCTCGGCTGGGCGGAAGACATCGGCATGAACACCATGCGCGTCTTCCTGCACGACCTGCCCTGGAAGCAGGACTCGGGCGCTTATCAGCGCCGCATCGACCGCTTCCTCGGCATCTGCGACCGCCGCCACATCAAGCCGATCTTCGTGCTGTTCGATTCCGTCTGGGACCCGTTTCCACAGATGGGCACGCAGCGTCCGCCGCGCCCCGGCGTGCACAACTCCGGGTGGGTGCAGAGCCCCGGCGCCGCGGTGCTTCCGAATCCCGCCGAATACGACCGCCTGCGCCAGTATGTGCAGGGCGTGATCGGCGCATATCGCTACGACCGCCGCGTTCTCGCCTGGGACCTCTGGAACGAGCCCGACAACGAGAACAATCCGGTCTACCACAAGCTCGATCCGGTCAACAAGAAGGAACTGGTGCTCGCGCTGCTGCCCAAGGTCTTCGGCTGGGCGCACGATATGGAACCCACCCAGCCCGTGACCAGCGGCGTCTGGGCCGGCGACTGGTCCAGCGTCGATAAACTCACCCCGATCCAGAAGGTGCAGATCGAGCAGAGCGACGTGATCTCCTTCCACAGCTACGATCCGCCGCAGGAGTTCGAAAAGCGCGTGAAATGGCTGATGGCGTTCCACCGGCCCATCCTGTGCACCGAATACATGGCCCGCCCGCGCGGCAGCACGTTCCAGGCGATCCTGCCCATCGCCAAGCAGTACAAGGTGGCGGCGATCAACTGGGGCTTTGTTTCGGGAAAGACCCAGACCATTTTCCCGTGGGATTCGTGGGAGAAGCCGTACACCACGGCAGAGCCGTCGCTCTGGTTCCACGACATCTTCCGCAAAGACGGCACGCCCTACAAACAGGAAGAAGTCGATTTCATCCGCAACATCATCGGACCCAAAACCAAGAAGGGTCTTCTCAAGCTCAAGCCTGGAAAGTAGCCGGGCGTCTACTTCACTTCCACCAGAATCATCTCGCTCTCGCGCACGCCGATGTTGGAGCCGCGGTGCTTGACCCCGCCTTCCCGCCAGAACGCGTCCCCCGGTGCGCCGCTCATCGGCGACATCTCGCCTTTGGCCTCCTCCACGCGCGCCGCGAGCGCCGTAAGCAGGACCACGGCGCGCCCGGCTCCCACATGCTCGTGCCACTTCTCGCGCGCGCCCGCGGGCAGCTTGTTGCGGAAGACACGCACCTGTTCGTTCTCGAAGACCAGGGTATTGTGAGCGCGATCCACGGCCAGCGGATCCAGCTTCGGATCGCGTTTCGGCTGCGCCTCCGGAGCAGGCTTCTTGATTTCGATCTCCACGATCCGCAGGTTCGCGGAACCCACATTCTCGCTGACATGCGCCGGTCCGGCGGGGCTCCAGACCACTTCGCCTGCTTTCCAGTGGTGGTGCTCGACGCGTCCTTCGATGGTGATGTCCTGGTCGCCGCCGTCGAGGTAGATCATGACGCGGTTGGAATCGTGTTTGTGCAGCGGCGTGGGCGCGTGCGGCCGGTCGATGGCGCTGATGATCCGGACTGTCGGATTGTCCACAACGGTGGTGGACTGAGCCCACAACGCGGCCGGCAAGAGCAGGAACCCGGCGCGGAAAGTCATGTTCTTCACCCTACCATGGCCCGGACCACAATCCAGCTCTTTTCGAACAGGCTCAGCCGCACCCGTGACGAAAACACGTCGTAGTTCCGGCCTTCGATACGTTCCAACAGGCGCGAATAGATCGATATCAGCGCCAGCAGCGACGAGCGGCTCCGCGGATGGATCAGCTCCAGCAACGGCGCCGACTCGCTGTAATACGACCGCGCCCGCGCCGCTTCGAACCGCATCAGACGCAGGAACGGCTCGTCCCGGCGGCCTGCGCGGAGATCGTCCGCCGTCACCCCGAACCGTCGCAAGTCCTCCGCGGGAATGTAGATTCGCCCGCGCTCGGCATCCTCGCGGATGTCGCGCAGAATGTTGGTGAGCTGAAAAGCCACGCCGCATTTCTCGGCCAGGGGAAGCGCGCTGCGCGTGTCGAACCCGAAGATATGGATGATGGTCAGCCCCACCACCGAAGCCACCCGGTAGCAGTAGCCATACAGTTCGTCGAAGGTTTCGATGCGCCTCGGCTCCAGATCGCTGGCGATGCCGTCGATCATCTGCCGGAAATACTCGCGGGGAATGCCGAAGCGCCGAACCGTGTGATGGAACGCCGGCCAGACGGGATGCTCGCTGAAGCGGCCCTCCAGCGCCTCTTCGAGCTCGTTTCGCCAGCGCTCGACCGCCGCCCGCGACGCGCCCGGCTCATCGCTCAGGTCGTCGCAATAGCGCATGAAGGCGTAGATGGCGCACATTGCCTTGCGCTGCTGGCGGGAGAGCAGCACAAACGAATAATAGAAGTTCTTGGCCCGCGTGCGCGCCACCTTGAGACAATACCGGTACGATTGCTCGACCGTGATCATCAGGCCGCCCGGGCCGCGAAGGCCACTCGCGCCAGCGAGCCCAGCAGCAGGCCCACGCGCTCCACCTTGGAAATCGCCGGGCGGGCGCGCAGCACGTCGTAGCCCTGTTGCTCGATCTTCTCCAGCACGCGCATGCCGCCGCGGCTGAAAAGGTCCAGATCGATCGCCAGCCGCCGGTCCACCATGCCCGGTAGCGGCAGGCCTTCCATAAACAACTCGCGCGCCTTCCCTACAATCTCCCGCATCACCTCGCGAAATCCCGGCGTGAACCGCCGGGAAAAAAGATCGTCCACCGTGCATCCGTGCCGGCCCATCACCTCCAGGGGGATGTAGATGCGGTCCTTGAGCAGGTCCACGGTCACATCCTGCCAGAAGTTGGCGAGTTGCAGCGCGGTGCAGGTGGCGTCGCTCAGGCGCTGGCGTTCGGCGTCGGAATAGCCGCAGAGATAGAGCACCAGACGGCCCACCGGATTGGCGGAGTTGCGGCAATAGCCGAACAACTCGTCCCAGTCGCGGTATCGCGTCATGGTCTGGTCCTGGACGAAGGCGTCGATCAGATTGGAGAACGGCTCGCGGGGGATTGCGTATCTCTGTACCGTGGGCCGGAGCGCCGCGAACACCGGATGCCGGGTGCGGCCGGCGTACATGGAATCCAGCTCGCCGCGCCACCACTCCAGCAGGCGCAGGCTTTCCGCGGTGTCTCCGATTTCGTCGCCCAGGTCGTCCGCCCAGCGGCAGTAGGCGTACACGTTGTAGAAATCCTGGTGGAGGCGTTTAGGCAGGAGAAAACTCACCACGTGGAAGTTCTCGTAATGATGCGTGGCGAGCCAGCGGGTGTACGCGCAGCCTTCTTCGCTGCTGTAGGTTCTCTGGAGCGCTTCCGGCGATTTTACGAACTCGGCCGGGCAGAGCATTTAAGGCACGATCGCCGTTTTGAGATGGCCGTTGTGGCTCATCAGGTGGCGCATCACTTCCAGCAGGTTGGCCAGCGGCTCTTCCCGGTTCACGAAGAAACCCGCCGTGATATGGCCGGCACACACCAGGTCCAGGGCCTTACGGATATAAGCCGGCGTATGGTGGAAACTGGCCTTGCAGGTGATCTCGGAATAGTGCAGCAGGGCCGTATCCAGGCTGACTTTGCTGTCGTTCGGACAGCCGCCGAAGAAATTCACGGTGCCGCCGCGGCGTACCATGTTGACCGCCCACTGCCACGTCTGCGGCTTGCCGATCGCTTCGATAGCGACGTCTACGCCGCGCCCGTGAGTCATATCCCGGATGGCCTGCACCGGGTCGCCATGTTCGCCGGCAACCACCAACTCGTCGGCGCCCAGCGCCGCCGCCCGGTCGAGTTGCGTCTGCCTCCGCCCCACGGCGACCACGCGACAGCCAGCCAGCTTTGCCAGCTTGACGAACATCAACCCGATCGGACCCAGTCCGATGATCGCGATGGTATCGCCCGCGCACGGCGCCGAATCCTCAAATCCCTTCACCACACACGCCAGAGGTTCGATCAACGCTGCATCCTGGTAGCCCACGCCCTCCGGTATGAGATAAGTATTGCGTTCGACGATCCGGGCCGGGATGCGAATATACTCCGCGTAAGCGCCGTTGTTGAAGAGCAGATCCTCGCATACGTTCTCGAGGCCACGTTTGCAGAAATAGCAGTCGTTGCAGGGCGCTGAATTCGCCGCCACCACACGCTGCCCGATGGAGAACTTCCCGACACCCTCGCCTACCGCGACAACATCGCCGGCTAGTTCGTGCCCGAACACGGCCGGGGGCACGATCATCCGCGCGTGATATCCGCGTCGGAACACTTTTACGTCCGTACCGCAGGTCAGCGCCACTTTCACTCGTACGAGAATGTCACCGCTTCCGATTGTGGGAACGGCCACCGGCTCTACCTGCAGATGTTCTTTGCCGTAAAGCACAGCAGCCATCATGTGGCTATTCACTTATGACCACCTCTGTGGCTGAACGATTATTTTCAACGATTTAGGTCCTGGATGCAATGCCAATTCAAATCCTGAACGGATTTTAACCAAGGGCAGGCGATGAGAGATTAGTGCCTCTACGGGTATCTCACCGCTAAAAACAAGCCGTGCCGATTCTTTCTGCAGGTCTATTGAAGCACTATAGCACCCGAATAGCGTCCGTTCGCCAACACAGATGTCGGCGCCCGAGGCCTCGATTCGCTCCGTGGCCGAGGTTTGCGCGAACAGCAGGATGCGCGCCCCAGGACGCGAGCACGCCATCGCCTGTTCCACGATGCCCGGAACCGATGCCGCGACAATCACCAGGTCCGCGCCCCGGCCTTCGGTGCGTCGCTTGACCTCGGAAGCCACATCCATCGAGCGCGGATCCCAGGCAAAATGCGAACCGCAGCGTGACGACAGCGACCGGCGCGCATCGATGGTGTCGGTGGCCGCGACCGTGGCGCCGGTGCGTGCCACCAGCATGGTGAACATCAGACCGATCGGCCCCTGTCCCAGGATCACCACGAAATCCTCCGGCTGCGGATCGCACTGCGCCACCGCCTTCAGACAGGTGTTCACCGGTTCCACCAGGGTGGCACGTTCGAAGGAGATAGGATCGGGAATCCTCTCCACTCCCGATTCCACGATCCAATCCATCACGCGCACATACTGGGCGAAGCCGCCGCCCGCGGGCTCGAATCCGGCGGTGATCCCGACTTTCTTGTATGTCGCGCACTGCGCGTATATCTTACGATGGCAGTAGAAGCATTTGCCGCAAGGGATATGATGAAACGCTACTACGCGATCGCCCACCCGGAATTTCGTGACACCCGAGCCGACCGCGGCGATCACACCCGCGGTTTCGTGCCCGTAGATGCGCGGCGGCGTCAGCAGATTGTGTTCGATCTTCTTGAGGTCGGTATGGCAGATGCCACAGGCCTCCACCTGAATGAGGATTTCCCCGGGGCCGATGGTTGGCGTCGGAATCTCTTCGACGTCGACGACACTACTGCCGCGATAGACCGCTGCATGCATGGTCTGGGGGATGGCGCTCACTTCAGAATCGGCAATCGGCAATAAATTCTCCCAGCGACATCGCGGCCCGGGCACAGCGCTTCCGTAACCGGATCAGTTCCGGTATGCGGGTAAGAGGCTGGCGCAATGAACTGCTAAGAATTTCTATTGTAGCGAAGTGACCGTCGGGCCGCAGAGCAGAATTAAAGTCATTCGCCATATCTTCGCTTGCAAGATCGGTAACCGCCTTGATGCAGAAAAAGGGTATTCCGTGAGCCGTGGCCCGCTCCGCAACCCCGCCGGCTTCCATCTCTACTGCCATCGCCCCGGAGGCGAACAGCCGCGATTTCTCAGCGGCGGTCCGCGCCACATGATCGATCGAGGCAACCACACCGCAACGTGCATTTTTCGCGCCGCGAGGCGAGAGCGCCGCAAACCTCCCGCCGCCCGAAGCCACCTCGGTCGCCACCACCACGTCGCCGACCTGCAAATCTGGATCGAGGGCGCCGCAGAAGCCCGTGCTGACTACTGCGGCCGGCCGGAACGCTTCCACCGCCCGATCGACTGCCGCCGCTGCCCGCTCGGCGCCAACTCCGTTCGCCTTCAGGATCCAATCCGAACGCGGCGGCATGCCCCTGAATTCCATCGCGTCCGCTGCCACGATCAGGACCGCCATTATGCTGCTGACCGGGTACGCGCTGCGCCCTGAAACCAATCGACTGCGCGGGCGAGCGCCCGCACGGCCGGACCGGGAGTGAATCCCAGCTCGCGGGCCGCCTTTTCGTGGCTGACCCACATCTTCTTTTTCGCCATGCGTACCGCCTCCAGCGGCACACGCGGCGGTTTCCCGGTGACGCCGGCCCATGCGGTGCTGCACGCGCCGGCGCAATATGCCACCGCATAGGGAATCTGCGTGCGGGGTGCTTTTCTGCCCGTGATCTTTGCCAGCATCTGCAAAATCTGGGCGAGAGTCAGGTTCTCGCTGCCCAGGATGTAGCGCTCGCCGGTGCGCCCTCTCTCGCGCGCTAACAGGTGTCCTTCCGCGGTATCGCGCACGTCGACCACGTTCAGCCCGGTGTCGATGAATGCCGGCATATCGCCATTCAGAAAATCCAGCACGATCTTGCCCGTTGGCGTCGGCTTCACATCATGATCGCCGATCGGCGCGGTGGGGTTTACCACCACCACTGGCAACCCCTCCCTGGCGAACTCCAGCGCCACCTGCTCGGCCATGAACTTCGACCGCTTGTAGTGGCCCACCATCTCCTGCAAACCGACCGGCGTTTCCTCGTCGCCGATCCCGCCATGCGGTACGCCGATGCAGCCCACCGTGCTGGTGTAGACCACGCGCTCCACTCCAGCCTTTCTGGCTGCCTGCAGCAGGCTGCGCGTGCCCTCCACGTTCGAGCGGTACAACTCCGATGGATCTTGGGCCCAGAGCCGGTAGTCCGCCGCTACGTGAAACAGGAGGCCGCATCCCGTTACCGCGCGCCCGAGAGATTCCGGATCCCTCAGATCTCCGGTCGCGATTTCCAGATCGAGCCCGTCGACCTTGCTCCCGGGCCGTACCAGCGCCCGCACCTGGTGCCCGCGCTCCACCAGCAACCGCGCCACGTGCCAGCCCAGAAACCCGCTCGCGCCCGTAACCAGGGTTGGTTTCATAGGCGGCCGCACCACCGCGGGATCGTGATTCCGACTCCTGAATTCTGAATTCTGAATTCCTGCTTTATCGCAGCATCCACGTCAACATCTTCATGTTGTCAGCCAGGCTGACATTGATCCCGTACGCCGCCGAGGGCTCGAACCCGCAATGCATCATGCAATGCTCGCATCGCGGATCGTTTCCCGGCCCGTAGCTGTCCCACTGCGTTTGGGTCATCAGGTCTTCGAAGGTCTTGTAGTGGCCGTCGGTGATCAGATAGCAGGGGCCTTTCCAGCCCTTTACGTTGTAGGTCGGATTGCCCCAGGCCGTACACGGCAGCTCACGCTCGCCGCGCAGGAATTCCATGTAGATCGGCGTCTGCCGCACGTTGTACTTGCGCGCCACACGGTCGAAATCCTTGAACTTCTCGTGGATGTCTTCTTTCGTCAGGAAGATCTCGCGATCGTTCACCGCGCTGTATCCATAGGCCGGCGCGATCTGGTGGCCGTCCACGCCGAACTGCCGCAGGTACTCGAAAAGCTCCTCGATCTCCCGCATGTCGGTCTCTTTGTAGACCGTGGTGTTGGTGCACACCTGGAACCCGGCTGCCTTGGCGGCCTTGATGCCTTCGATCGCGTCGCGAAATACGCCCTCGCGCTCGACCGCGATGTCATGGTTCTTCTCCATGCCGTCCAGGTGCACGTTGAAGAAGAAACGCTTGTCGGGCTTGAACTCACCCAGGCGCTTCCGGACAAACATGCCGTTGGTGCACAGATAGATCTGCCGGTCGCGCCCCAGGATGCCGGCCACCAGCTCGCCGATCTGTGGATACATCATCGGTTCGCCGCCGCAAATCGAGACAATCGGAGCGCCGCACTCGTCCACCGCCGCCAGGCATTCTTCCAGCGGCACGCGCTCGGTGATGGTATTCTCATATTCCCGAATGCGGCCGCAGCCGGTGCATGTAAGGTTGCAGGCATGCAGCGGCTCGAGCATCAGCACAATCGGAAACCGCTTGTTGATCATGGGATGCGGCTGGCGTTTCTCGCCGGTCTTGGGCGGCAGAATGCGGAACGGGTTCGACGCGTCGGCGGCCGATGCCACCGTCTTCTGCCACTCCGGCCGCGGGCGCATCTTGTTCCTGATAATGTACCCGGCCAGGCCGGCGGTCATCGAGAGCGGAAATCTCATAATCTATCCGTTCGAAGCGGCGCGTGTCTTCACGAACGAAGCCAGCGCCAGCAGCGGAAAATAATCCTTGTACATGTGGTAATTCAAATAAAACACCTTCGGAAAGCCGGTTCCGGTTGCCAGAGTTTCGTCCCAGCTCCCGTCCGCCCGCTGGGTCTCCAGCAAATATTCGATCCCGTGCTGCACGCTCAGGCTGTTCGGGTCGCCGCCCGCGATCAGGCCCATCAGCGCCCATGCGGTCTGCGATGGCGTACTCGGCGCGGGCGTAAACCCGCCGTTATCGTAGCTGGCGCAGGCCTCGCCCCAGCCGCCATCCGCGTTCTGGATCGATCGCAGCCATTCCCCGGCGCGCAGCACGTGCGCTTCCCGGTCGCTTTCACCCGACGCAGCCAGGCCTCGCAGCGCGAAGCACGTCCCGTAGATGTAAGCCACGCCCCACCGGCCGTACCAGCTTCCGTCGGCTTCCTGATGCCTGATCAGCCACTCCACACCCCGCCGGACGGCGCGGTGGTGGTTGGGCACGCCATGAGCCGCCAATGCTTCCAGCACGCGCCCGGTGATATCCGCGCACGTCGGGTCCAGCATGGCATTGTGATCCGCAAACGGGACCTGGCTCAAAAATTCCCAGTTGTTATCGGCATCGAATGCGGCCCAGCCGCCGTCGCCCGATTGCATCGCCAGGAGCCAGTCGATTCCGCGTTTGGAAGCGGCCACGTGGGCCGCCCGGTCCGTTCCCTGGACTTCGCCGAGCGCCAGGAGCACCATCGCCGTGTCGTCGATATCCGGGTAAAACTCGTTGGCGTACTCGAATGCCCAGCCCGAGGGTTCGGTGTTAGGCCGCTTCACGCTCCAATCGCCCTTGCGCCGCACCTCGCGCTTCAGCAGCCAGTTTGCCGCCGGCGCCAGACCCGGATGCTCGGGATCGCTTTGCCCCAGAGCGTACGCCGCGATCGCGGTGTCCCAAACCGGCGAAAAACACGGCTGGAAGAAAAATCGTTCCCCATCGTCCACCATCAGGTTGTTGAAGTGCCGCAGCGCCTCTACCCGAACGGGATCGTCCTTGGCATAGCCCAGGACATCGAGAGCCATCACCGAGTACATCATGGGCGGGTAGATGGCGCCCAGGCCGTCGGAGTGCCGCAGCCGCTCCAGCATCCAACCCTTCGCCTTTTCGATGGCGCGGCGCCGGATTGCCTTGCTGCCGCTGCGCTCCCACCATTTCAGCAGCGCGTCGACCGTGAGAAAGACGTTGTGCCACGTCAACCACGACGGGTCGCGGTGAAATGCCGGGCTCACTCCGGGCAGCCACAGTTCGTCCAGATTGAAACCCGCGGGCACGGGCGCCTGCGGATTGGCCGCATGCACAATCGACAGGGATACCACGATGGCGCGGGTCCAGCTCGACATCTGGTACAGCAGGTCGAAAGGCAGCAGGGCTACCTCCGGCGGAATACTCGGACAATACTCCCGGGGATACAAATTGAACAGGCTGAGATTGACCTTGACGTAACTGTTCGCCGCTTGAATCCCGCCGAGCGCGAGGATGCGCTCCCGCAGCCTCGTCATGCACGAATCGCCGGCGGGTACGCCGGCCACCTTCAATGCGAAATAGGCTTTGACGCTGGCGCTGACTTCCGATGGCCCGCCCACATAAATGTTCAACCCGCCGTCCGCCAACTGCCGGTCCAGAATCGAGCGCACCGCCCGGTCGATGAGCGGCCTGGTCTCCGGATGCCAGACGCCATTCACCGGCGGATATAGCCACAACTGAAACAGGATGTAGTCCGATTCCAGCGTGGTGTCCGCGGTCAACTCCGCGCACCAGTGGCCGTCGCGGACCTGCATGCCGGAAAGATAATCGCCGGCCCGGCGCATGGCCTGTTCGGCCGCGCTTTCCAGCGTGTTGCGGACTTGAAGCGGTGCGCTCATTGTATGGTCGTCACCAGCTCCGCGGGAAGGGAGAAGCGCACATCTTCGTCCACGAGCTCGATCTCTTCAAGCTGGCGGAATCCGCGTTCCTTCAGGAACTCCATGAGATCCTGCACGAGGTGCTCCGGCGCCGAAGCTCCCGCCGTCACTCCGACGTTCTTCACGCCGTCCAGCCACACCGCATCCACGTCGCCGCGATCGTTCACCAGGTAAGAGCGCACGCCGAAATTGGCGCCGACCTCGACCAGCCGTTTCGAATTCGAGCTGTTTTGCGAACCCACCACCAGCAGCGCGTCGATCGCCTCGCTCACCGCTTTCACCGCCATCTGCCGGTTCTCGGTGGCATAGCAGATGTCCTGCGAGTGCGGGCCCTGGATCAGCGGAAAGCGCTCTTTCAGGCGGGTGATGATGTCGCGCGTTTCGTCCAGGCTGAGCGTCGTCTGAGTAAGGTAGCGAACCCGCGCCGGGTCCGGCAGATCGAGACTGTCCACGTCTTCGACGGTCTCGACCAGGTAACTGCGGTCCGGCACTTCACCGAGGGTTCCGATCACTTCGTCATGATCCTTGTGTCCGATCAGCACGATGCTGTACCCGTCGCGTGCGAAGCGCACCGCCTCCAGGTGCACCTTGGTGACCAGCGGGCAGGTGGCATCGATCACGTCCAGCATCCGTTCCTTTGCCTCCCGCCGCACCGACGGCGCCACCCCATGCGCGCTGAAAATCGCGCGGGCGCCTCGAGGCACTTCGTCTAATTCCTCGACAAAGATCGCCCCGGCATCGCGCAACTCGTCCACGACGTGCTTGTTGTGCACGATTTCCTTCCGAACATAAACGGGAGGACCGTACAAATCCAGAGCGATCCTAACCACATCGATAGCCCTGACGACACCGGCGCAGAAGCCCCTCGGCTTGAGCAGAAAAACTTTCTTTTCCGCGCCGTGATTAGGTGCGAAAGGCTTAAGAGGCATAGATACGGATGGGTTTAATTATAACAGGTGAATGACGCTGCTTTCCTGTTTTCCTGTGGCAGACTGAAATCATGCTGGAATGGACCGACCTAAATGTTGTAGATGGCTTGTCGTTGCGTATGGTTGCATGCGATTCCGGCCTGCGGATCATCGACTTTCATCTTTCTTCGCCCGTCGATGGCGCGTCGCGTAACGATTCCAATGCCGTCCTCCGGGAAACCACCCGGCAACTGCGTGCCTACTTTGCCGGCAGCCTGCGTGTTTTCGATGTTCCGCTAGATATGCAGGGAACCGCGTTCCAGAAGCGGGTCTGGTCCGAGCTGCTGCGGATCCCCTACGGACAAACCAGAAGCTACATGCAAATAGCGATGGCAACCGGCGCGCCTGAGGCGGTGCGAGCAGTCGGAGCCGCCAATGGCGCCAATCCGATTCCCATCATCGTCCCCTGCCACCGGGTGATCGGCAGCAGCGGCAAGCTCACCGGTTACGGCGGCGGACTGCCGCTCAAAAGGCGCCTGCTCGAGTTGGAAGGCGCCATGGCCATGGGACTGCGCTACACCTGACCGGGCGAACTCACCGTGCGAACCGCGTCGCCTTCTTGCGGGCATGACGCTCCAGTGCCAGCGCGATCAATCGATCCAGCAGCTCCGCGAACGGGATGCCGCTGTGCTCCCACATCTTGGGGTACATGCTGATCGACGTGAAGCCGGGAATGGTGTTGATCTCGTTGATGTAAAGCCGGCCCGTGCCGCTCTCGAGAAAGAAATCGACCCGCGCCATGCCTTCGCATTCGACCGCGCGGTAGCATTCGACCGCAAGACGGCGCAGCTCGGCGGTCGCCTCCGGCGCGAGATCGGCAGGCACCTGTGTCCGCGCCCGGTCCAGCAGGTATTTGTCTTCGTAATCGTAGAACTCGCGGCTGGGCAGGATCTCGCAAGGTAACGATGCGATCGGCGCTTCGTTGCCCAGCACCGAGCATTCCAGCTCGCGGCCCGCGATGCCGCGTTCGACGATGACCTTGTAATCGTACTGTTCCGCGAGGCGGACCGCGGCTTCCAGTTCCGCCGCGTCCCGCGCCTTGCTGATGCCGACGCTCGAACCGAGGTTGGCCGGTTTGACAAAGAGCGGGAACGGCAGGCGCGCGCAGGCCTCCATCACGAATGCGCAGCCGCGCCGCAAAACGGCGTAGTCGACAATCGGCAACAGACGTTCCGCGCAGACACGTTTCATCATCTCCTTGTCCATGGAAATCGCGGAGGCCATGACGCCGGCTCCGACGTAAGGCAGGTCGGCCAGCTCGAGCAGGCCCTGCATGGTGCCGTCTTCCCCGAAGGTCCCGTGCAGCACCGGGAAGACCACGTCGATATCGGGGTATGCGCCGGGCTCGGGCAGTATCGGGCGCGGGCTCCACCTTCCATCCTTGCCGATAAAGTATTCGGTTTTTTCGTATTTGGCGGGATCGAGTCCCGCGAGAATCGATTGCGCCGAACGGACCGAAACCTCATGTTCGCCGGTACGGCCGCCGTAGATTACGGCTACTCGTATTTTCATAAGATGCGTTTGCCCAATCCGCTCATGACCAGCTCGACGGCGAGCTCGGCGGTGCGATTGCGCTCGTCGATGACGGGATTCACTTCGACCACCTCCAGCGCCAGCATGAGCCGTGAATCGCAAATCATTTCCATTGCCAAGTGCGCTTCGCGATACGTGATGCCCCCGCGGACCGGAGTTCCCACGCCGGGCGCGTGCACGGGATCGACACAATCCATGTCCAGCGAGAGGTGAAATCCCGTGGTACTTTCGGACGCAATGCCAATGGCTTGTTCCATCACGCTTCGCATGCCGCGCTCGTCGATGTCGCGCATCGTGAAAGCGCGCACGCCGCTGTCGCGTACGTGGGGCTTTTCCAGGTCATCTACATCGCGAAGACCGACGATCACAGTGTTGCGCGGATCCACCTTCGGCCGGTAGCCGGCCAGGCCGCTCAACAAAGGCGGCCCCATGCCGGCGATGCAGGCGAGCGGCATGCCGTGAACATTACCGCTTGGACTGGTATCCGGCGTGTTCATGTCTGCGTGGGCATCGAGCCAGATGAGACCGATTCGCTCGCTACGCTTGCGGAAATGGCCTCCCACACCGGTCACGGTGCCCACGGCTACGGAATGGTCCCCGCCCAGCACGAGCGGCAGGCTGCTCCGCTCCAGTGCATCATCCACGCGTGCCGCGAGCTTTTCGCACGCCTCGGCGATTTGCGTCAGGTATTTTGCACTGGCCTCGCCTTCCGGGCAGCTCTCCTTCTGTTCGACCGGAATATTGCCCCAATCCTCCACCTCGTAACCCAGCCGCGCCAGGCGCACATGCAGGTTCGCTACACGAACAGCCGACGGCCCCATGTCGACGCCGCGGCGGTCCTGGCCGAGGTCGAGCGGCGCACCAATGATCGCGATCCGGGAGTGGTGCATGTGTGCGAAATCTATTGTCTCGCAAGCGCCGCCGGACATGCCCGGCGGCGATCGAACAGCGGCTGCGGTGCGTTTTCTCACGCATCGCACGAATCGCGGTAAGTCGTCGCACCCGCGCCGCCGCGAATGTTCTCTATCCCTATTGATCGCTTATCCGCGCAAAGGTTATGATCCAATTCGCATGAAAGCACTTCGGCATCTACTCCTGTGCGTCTTCTGCATCACGATTGGCGTCTCGTCAGCGCCCTGTGCTTCCGTCCTTTTCCTTTCCACGGCCGCCGACGCGGAGCCGGGCACGAGCCAACTTTTCACTTCTGCCCTCTTCTCCCTCACCGGGAATGTTCTGACCGTCCAATTTACCAATCCGTCGGCGGATCTCACATCGAGTGCCAACCCGGTCCTTGCGATGCCTGGCACGGCGTCGGGCATGAGCATACCCGAGTTCGAGGATCAAGGCGTGGACGTCGGCATATGCGTCCGAAGCTGCAGCAATATGGCCGGCGGCTGGAACTACACGCTCTCCGGGGGCGGGATGGTACAGCCTCTGGGCACTGCTGCGTTTTCCGCTTCGAGTGTGCTCGGCGACGCGACGGCACCTAATATCAGCACCTACACCGTTGTGCTTCCCGGCAACTCTTCGGTCCTTTTCATTGCCCCGGCAATGTGGATTTCAGCTCCCGACATGGCTGCTGCGGACGCGCCTGAACCCGGAACTTGGGGATTGGCGGCAATCGCTCTGGCGGCGCTGGCTGCCCGCCGATTCCGCCGCCCCGCGTAAGCCTGCGAATACCACCGGTCTCCCCCGGGGGGATTGGTGTACAATTTCGCCGATGCCCCTACATGAAACCCGCCGCGGATTCCTGGCCATGGCCGCGTCCGCAGTTCCGGCACTGGCGCAGGCCCAGCGCGACTGGAGCAACCAACAGCCCACGCGTTATCCCGATCCCGACGTCCTGGCCGTCGACAAGAGCTTCTCCAAGTATCAGCTCTTCAACGCGGTCATCTACCGTCACTACGTCGGCACCAAATGGGCCGAGGGTCCGGCCTGGTGCGCGCAGGGCCAGTACCTTGTCTGGAGCGACATTCCAAACAACCGGCAGCTTCGCTTCCTCGAA
This sequence comes from Candidatus Acidiferrales bacterium, assembly GCA_035499435.1. GTDB lineage: Bacteria > Acidobacteriota > Terriglobia > Bryobacterales > Bryobacteraceae > Solibacter. The sequence goes on from DATJYW010000198.1 coordinate 15,356, forward strand.
GAAGACTCGCACGTAAGCACGTTCCGCAGCCCTTCGGGCTATAGCAATGGCAACACGTTCGATTTTCAGGGCCGCCAGCTTTCCTGCGAGCACGCGGGACGGCGCGTCGCGCGCTACGAACACGACGGCGCGGTGACCGTGATCGCCGACAAGTACAACGGCAAGCCGCTGAATTCTCCCAATGACATCGTGGTCCATCCCGACGGCGGCATCTGGTTCACCGATCCGCCCTACGGCATCCTGGGCAGCTACGAAGGCTTTCCCGCGAAGGCGGAAGTCAAGGAGGCGGTATATCGCGTGGACCCGAAAACCGCGCGCGTGGAAATGGTGACCGATGCGCTCGACAAGCCCAACGGGATCTGCTTTTCACCCGACTACAAGAAACTCTACGTGGTGGATACCGGCGCTCCGCGGGATATTCAGGTGTTCGACGTGGCCGATAACCAGCTTCGCGGCCAGCGCCAGTTCACGGACATGAAGTTGAACGGACGGGCGGGAGGTTCGGACGGCATCCGCGCGGACGTCGATGGCAACATCTGGTCCGGCGCGAGCGGCGGCCCGGGATACGACGGCGTGCACGTGTTTTCGCCGCAGGGCCAGAGGATCGGGATGATCCTGCTGCCGGAGATCTGCGCCAATCTCTGTTTCGGCGGACCCAAGCGGAACCGCCTGTTCATGGCCGCGAGCCAATCCCTCTACTCGGTCTACGTCGGCACCCGCGGCGCCCACGTGGCGTAGACCCGTGGGGCAGGTTACCGACCTGCCCGCGCGTTAGAACTCCGCGCTTCCCGGAGTCCTCGGGAACGGAACCACGTCGCGGATGTTCTTCATCCCCGTCAGGTACATCATCATGCGCTCGAAGCCCATGCCGAAACCGGCGTGGGCCACTCCGCCGAAGCGTCGCAGGTCGAGATACCACCAATAAGGCTGCTCGCTCATGCCGTGGGAGCGGATGCGCTCCACGAGCAGGTCGCCGCGCTCCTCGCGCTGGCTGCCGCCGATGATTTCGCCGATGCGCGGCACCAGCACGTCCATGGCGGCGACGGTCTTCCCATCGTCGTTGGCCCGCATGTAGAAGGCCTTGATTTCCTTCGGGTAGTCGGTGACGATCACCGGACGCTTGACGAGCTCTTCGGTCAGGTAGCGCTCGTGCTCGCTCTGTAAGTCGGCGCCCCAGTGGGTGGGAAACTCGAAGTTCTTGCCGGACTTCTGTAGCTGCGCGATGGCTTCGGTGTAGCTCATGCGCTCGAAGGTCGCGCTGACAAGCGATTCCAGCGTGCGGATCAGCTCCGGCTCGTACCACTTGTTGAGGAACTCGAGGTCGGGGCGGCAGGCCGCCAGTACCTGCTCGATCTGGCTCTTGAGAAACGCTTCGGCGAGATCCTGGTTATCTTTGAGATCGCAAAACGCCATCTCCGGTTCGATCATGTAGAACTCGGCGAGGTGGCGCGGCGTGTTCGAGTTCTCCGCGCGGAACGTGGGCCCGAAGGTGTACACGTTGGCAAAGGCCAGCGCGAAGATCTCGGCCTCGAGTTGGCCGCTGACCGTCAGATACGTGCGGCGTCCGAAGAAATCCTGAGTGAAATCGGCGGGCTTGACCGCTTCCAGGTCCAGCGTGGTCACCTGGAACATGCTGCCCGCACCCTCGGCGTCCGAGGAGGATATGACCGGCGTGTGTACGTAGAGAAAGCCGCGGTCCTGGAAAAATTTGTGAATGGCCACGGTCAGCGCGTTGCGCACGCGGAACACGGCGCCGAACGTGTTGGAACGCGTCCGCAGGTGGCCCATTTCGCGCAGCGTCTCCAGCGTGTGCTTCTTCTTCTGCAGCGGATAGTGCTCCGGATCGGCCACGCCGTGGAGGGTCAGCGCGCGCGCTTTGAGCTCCACCGCCTGCCCTTTGCCCGGCGATGCCACCAGTTCGCCTTCCACGCTGATGCATGCGCCTGTCGTGATCTTCGCAACCATATCCTCCGGGACGACGCCCGCATCCAGCACCACCTGCAAATCGACGGGCGACGAGCCGTCATTGAGCTGGACGAAGTGAACGCTCTTGCTGTCGCGGCGCGTCTTGACCCAGCCGTGCGCGGTCACGGTTTCACCCGGGGAGCGCTTGAGCAGGCTCCGGGTGTAGCTGTCGGGTTGAATCATTGTTGTTCCAGACGGTCGAACACCTGCGCTACGCAGTCCAGCGGGTTGGCATACTCGGGACGTTCCTTCAACTCGAGCAATAGCGGCGTCTGGTCCTGGCGGCCGCGCAGCAGGCCCATGGCCTGCTTCCAATCGATGCTGCCTCCCGCGGCGACGATGGGGAAGAAGTGCGCATCGTCCTTCCCGTTGTTATCGTGGACGTGCGTCGAGCGGATCTTGTCCTTCATCAGGTTGAACTCGTGCTCCACGCCCGCGCCCATATGAGCGTGACCCGTATCGAAGACGTAGTTCAGCCGGATGTGGGTCAGCTCCTGGAATTGCTGGAGGCGCGTGGCGCTGGAAAGCTCGTTGGGGATGTTTTCGAGCAGCACTTCGACCCCGCGTGCCCGTGCGAAAAGTTTCAGCTCTTCCAGGGCCGAAAAGGCGGCGTCGAACTTGCGCAGGTCGAACTCCTCGCCGCCGACTCCCATGTGCTGAATCAGGTACCGGAACGGGATCACTTCGGAGATTTCGAGAGCTCGCTTGATCTCGTCCACCATCTCCAGTCGCCGCGCCTTCACCTGCTCGGTGATGGTGATGACCGCGTGCGGACCGCTGCGTCCCCAGATTTCATCGTTGTACATCGGCGAATGCAGCGAGTGGAGCTTGAGCTCGGAATCGCGGAACCAATGGCCGAGTTCGGCGATCTGCGCCTTGTCGCGGTAATCCAGGTGCTGGCGCGCGCAAAAAATCTCCACTGCGGGGATGCCGGCTTCCTGAATCCTGCCGAGCAACGCGGTAGTCAGCCGGTGATTGACGAACAGATGCGTCGATAGTGCGTGGTTCATTCGGGATCAGTGTCCTTCCGCCGTCGCTTCCGTGCGCGGGTCGGGCGCGCCTTCCAGCCAGCCGTTGTTCCAGCGGATGGCGGCGACTTCGCCCTGGGAGTTCACGCGCCGTACCGCATAACCGCGCTTCTCCAGCAGGGCGATGGTGTCCGGCGAATAACCCGCCTCCATGCGCAGCTCGTCCGGAAGCCACTGGTGGTGGAAGCGCGGCCAGTTGACGGCGTCCTGCACGTTCATCCCGAAATCGAGCACGTTCACGATCACCTCGAAAACGCTGTTGATGATCGTCGGGCCGCCGGGCGAGCCGAGCGCGAGTACGGGTTTGCCGTCCTTGACCACGATGGTTGGCGTCATGGAGGAGAGCGGCGTCTTGCCCGGCGCGATGGCATTGGCTTCGCCCTGAATCAGCCCGTACATGTTGGCTTCGCCGGGCTTGGGAGCGAAATCGTCCATCTCGTTGTTGAGCAGGAATCCGAGGCCGGCCGCGGTAACCTTGCTGCCGTATCCGCCGTTCAGCGTATACGTCACGATGGCGATGTTCCCCTCGGCGTCGGCAATGCTGTAGTGCGTGGTCTCGTTGGCTTCCTTGACGTGGAAGACCGCGGCCTTGATCTGGCTGCTCGGAGTGGCGCGCTCGGCGTCGATCGACGCTCTCTGGCGGGCGATGTAACCGGGGTCGAGCAGCGACGTGAGCGGCACCTTGACGAAATCGGGATCGCCGAGATGTTCGGAGCGGTCGGCGAAATACCGGCGCATCGCCTCGGTCATGTAGTGCACGGCGGTGGCGGAGCCGGCGCCGGCCTTCTCGTAGCCCGTGCCGTCGAGCATGCCGAGCATCTGCAGAATGCCCACGCCGCCGGAGCTGGGCGGCGGCGAGGTCAGAATCGTATAGCCTTTGTAAGTGCCGGCCAGAACCTGCCGCTCGTGCACCGCGTAGGCCTTGAGATCCGCTTCCGTGATCAGGCCTCCATGGGCGGCCATGTCTTTGGCCAGCAACCTGGCCGTTTCGCCTTCGTAAAAATCCTTGGAACCCTGCTTTTCGATGCGATTGAGCGTGCGCGCGAGGTCGAGCTGGGAGAAGATCTCGCCGGCCTCATAATAATTGCCGCCGCGCTGGAAGATGCGTTTGCTCTCGGGAAACTGATCCAGGCCGCGGCTGTGCAGCGACTGGGCCAGTCCGTAAGAAACCGGAAACCCCTTCGATGCCAGTTCGACGGCCGGATGCACCAGCTCCGCCCAGGGTTTCTTGCCGTACTTCCTGCTCGCATATTCGAATCCGCGAACCGTCCCGGGGACGCCCGAGGCGCGGTAGCCGATGAGGCTATCCTGCGTGGCCTTGCCGGATGCATCCAGGTACATGTTGCGCGATGCTGCCTGCGGAGCGTGCTCGCGAAAGTCGAGGAAGGTGGTACGGCCGTCGGCGAGACGAATCAACATGAACCCGCCGCCGCCGATGTTGCCCGCGCTTGGATGCGTCACCGCCAGGGCAAAACCCACCGCGACCGCGGCGTCGATGGCATTCCCTCCGGACTTGAGAATTTCCAGGCCCGCCTGAGTGGCGTGGCGTTCCCGCGTGACCACCATCCCATGGCGGGCGCGCACCGGCTGCGCGGCCCAGACCGGAACGGCGGCCGCGATCAGCACAAGAGCAGCGATGCGGCGCATGAACTGATTTTACGGCGCGGTGGTCCGTCTCCGCCACTCGAAAAGAACGATTCCCGCGGCTACCGAGACGTTGAGCGACGAAATCTTTCCCGCCATCGGGATGCGCACCAGCACGTCGCAATGTTTGCGCACCTGTTCGTGGAGACCCTTGCCTTCGCCGCCCAGCACGATGACGCTGCGGGCGGCGTAGTCCACGCCGGCATACGATTCGGAGCCCCGCTCATCCAGCCCGTAGATCCAATAGCCGCGCTGCTTGAAGTCCTCCAGCGCACGATTGACGTTGGTGACGCGCGCCACGGGGAGATGCTCGAGCGCGCCCGCGGCGGCTTTGCCGACCACGTCGGTAAGGCCGGCGGCGCGGCGTTCGGGGATCACCACAGCTCCCGCGCCGGCCGCGTGAGCGGTCCGGATAATCGCGCCGAGATTATGCGGATCTTCCACGCCGTCGAGCACCACCAGCAAGCTGCTCCCGGCAACCGATGCGATGTCGGCATACTTGCGCGCCGCGCCCAACGCGACGATGCCCTGATGCGCCGTGGAGCCCGCCAGCCGCTCGAGCGCCGCCCGCGGCTCGAAGCGAACGGGAATTCCTGCGCGGCGGGCAAGATCGATGATCTCCTGCAAGCGCGGTCCTCCGGCCCCCTGCGCGATCAGGATGCGGTCCAAAGGCCTGGCCGCGCGCAACGCTTCGGCCACCGGATGGACGCCGCTTACAATCCCCGTGTGGAGCGCGGCGCGCTCAGGGTTGGATGTCGAGTCCATTGTTGAATCGGTTCGTGAAGTTCGCCATCGCCGCGACCAGCGTAATCTCGACGATCTGCTCGTCGCTGAAGTGCGCCCGCAGCTCATCCCTGCTCGCCGTCGCATTCGCGGTGCGCGCCAACTCGCGCGCATAGCTCAATGCGGCACGTTCGGATTCCCCGAAGCCCGCGTCGCTCTCCTCGCGGACAGCGCCAATCTCGTCGTCGGTCAATCCGCACTTCTTGCCGCCAGCCAGGTGCGCGGCAGTACAGAACGCGCACCGGTTGGCGAAGGACACCGCGAGGTACACGGCCTCTTTGAGCCGCCGGTCGACCGAACCCGGCCCCACAATCGCGCCATATAGCGGCGGAAAATTCTTGAGCACTTCCGGGCGGTTCGCCATCACGCGGAAGAATGGGCTCGGCTGCTTCGTCTTGGCCTCGAGGCCGGCTAGAAACTCGTTCTCGGCGGGTTCAACTCTCTTGATTGCTGTTGCCATCCGTACCAGTATAGATGCCGCGCAAAAAGTCGCGGTCGCCCTCCAGGAAATCCAGCTCCGCCAGGGCCGGTAAGGGCTCCCACCGCATCTCGTGGAAGATCAGATTTTGCGGCTCGTCCCGAAAGGACTCGACGCGCAGAAAGATCAGCTCGATCGCTGCCTTCCCGGGGTAAGCGTACCGGTAGCGCGTGATCTCGCTGCACCCATCGACTCGGATCGCCAGCTCTTCCTTCAACTCGCGCACCACGGCCTGCGCCGGCGTCTCTCCCGCTTCCACCTTGCCGCCCGGGAATTCCCACTTCAGCGGATGCGACTGCTCGGGTCTGCGGCGCCCGACCAGGATCATGCCGTCGCGCTCGATGATGGCAGCCACTACCTGAAGCATGGCAACATGGGACCAGTGTACCCTGAGCGCCTGATCGATCACTTCCAGAATCCGCGCAACGTGGGTGACCTCGATCCCCCGGCCGTGGCTGTCGAGGTATCGAACCCGGCCTGTGGCGATGTCCTGCGGCTCTCCGCGCGGTTCGAAAACGGGCGGGTGCGGGAGGTCCGCTACAAGGTGCGCGGATGCACGGCATCCATCGCGGCGGGCTCGGCGCTCACGGAATGGATGCAAGGCAAATCCCGTTCCGAGTTGGCGTTGTTCGATCCTGCGATCATTGACGACGCGGTCGGCGGACTGCCGGCAGCCTCCAAGCACGCCGGCGTGCTTTGCCGGGATGGCGTAAAGGCCCTCCTGCGGCAATAACGCCGCTACATCGCGGTGGCTTCCTGGCGAAGAGTTTCGAGCTCCTCCAGCAGCGACTTCAGTTCGGCGGAGCACTCGTCGAACGCGTTGCGCGAAGCGTCCCGCTCGATTTGCTTCAGCATGGCAGCCGCACGGTTGGCGCCCACGTTGGCGCACGCACCCTTGCTGTAATGCGCCAGCCTCATGCACCGTTGGACATCCTGCTCCTCGATGGCGGCGCTCAGCAGAGACAACTGCCGGGAGGTATCGTCAATCAGAGCAAACAACACCTCGCGCATCAACTCCTGATCGTCGAGCGTGATATCCCTCAATTGCTGAAAGTCCAGTACGAGAGATGGATCCAAGGCCTGCACGATTCTATTCTGAACCGCCCGCCGGCACGGATAAATCAGATGAAACCCTTAATCGGTGCGGGGATTGAACCTACTGGGTACTCCAAACAGGAAGCTGCTTTCGACGACCTGCATCCGCGAATCGACCACGGCGCGCACCATCGGGCCCGGCGCCGCCGGCGTCCCGAAGCGCAGGTCAAATACCTCCACCAGGCGCGCGTTGTCCCGGCCGGGATAGGGAGTCACCCGCCAGAGCGGGCACTGCGAAACACTCAGGAATTGCTGGAACGCCGCGGTCGCGCGCGCCGCTTCCACCGCCGGCTCGTCTTCGGGCTTGTGGAAATAAGTGACAGGCGCCGCCTCGGGATCGGCCGAGAGGTTCAGGTCCTGTACCGCCCAGGCGTCTGCCGTCTCCACCAGGCCGCGCCACTTGAGCGGGTTGACGGGGTCGGGCACCGCGACGGCGCGCACCGGCACGGCGTCCTGATACAGCCGGGAAACGAGCGCCGTCACTGCCCGGCCATGGAGCACGCCGCGCGCGCAGTCAAATAACAAAAGGAACCCAATTGCGAACCAGGCCCAGCCGCGCCCGTGATGTCGCATGCGCGCAGTGCCGGAAGTGATCTCCGAGCCGACAAGCCTGGCGAGAAACGGAGCTGCGACCGCGAGCAGACAGACGGCCCAGATCCAAAGATCGATCACCGCCGTGGTGTCCAGCCGCAGCCAGCGCGACGAAAACGGAAGCAGAAGGCGGATCCCATAGACGTTGGTCCAGTCGAGCGCCAGGTGCGAAGCGACTGCCAGCAGCGCGGCCAGGAAGGCCCCGCGCCAGGCAACCGGTTTCCGGCCGGCAAAGCGCACAATCGCCACCGCCAGAAGCGCCATCAGTGGCATGGCGGCCAGCGAATGTGTCAGGTGCCGGTGGTAATGCAGGTAGGTCAGTGGACCGCCCACCCACGCAGCCACGTCGATATCGGGGATGTTGGCGGCCACGAGGATCACTGCTGTGGCGCGCGGGCTCCATCGGCCGGGTCCCAGCCTGGCCAGGAAGAGCCCGACAGCCGTATGCGTGAGATTGTCCATGCGATGGATCAACCATTGTAGGTGGAATTCGCGGGGCAGGCCGGGCGTGTCGGCCTGCCCTCGAAGGGTCAGGCGCTGAGCAGCATCGGAACCCGAAGGGCCTCCCTCTCGGCTATCGGATCGCAGATGAGGGCGCGAGTCTGCAGGTGGCGAATCGGACCGCCGAAATAATCGTCGAGCGGGAAGAGCGCGTAGGGCTCGGTTTCGACAAAAGCGCGCCCCAGTTTTTCCTCGATGCGGTACACCGCGTGGAACAGCGTCCCGCGGTCGGTCTTGAGCTGACGCGAGCACAGGCGCCAGTCCGCCCCGAGGAGGAAATAGTACCGGAAAACGCGGTGGTCGAATTCACTCAGGATGCGCCTGGCGATCAGGCAGAAGTCCGCCATGAACTCTTCCTTCTTTCGGGACATGACACGGCGGCCGCCCGATGCGTAATAATCCCAGGTGACGGTGCTGGCATAGCTCTCCGACAAAGCGCATTCGCGAAAGCGCCGCAGGCACGCTCGGAACACCGAGCGAAACACACATCCGCAAGGGGATTGTTTGGTTTTGTATTGCACGCGCATCCCGTGCCCGTGACAGTAGCTGCAAGTGTTCTTCGCGAGCCCTATCGTATTTGACCGGTTCCACTGCATAAGAGAATGTCCTCCCGTCGCGACTTTCAAAAATTTGAGACCTCATTGTCGCTTAACGGCTTCAGCTTTTCTCACTCTAGCTCGCGGTAGGAAACCGTCAACCATTTCTTATATAATTAACCATGAATACTATCCGTACCAGGACCAATGTGATATGATTATGAAACTGTTTTTGAATGGGTTACGATAAATGTTGCGTGATAGTATACGTTGTTTTTCTTATCTCATTGCTAACTCAACGATAAGAAATTTTGGTATTCATCTATTCCGGAGAGAAATATCCCCTCCCGGGCCCAGTACCAGATCCGGCCGGGGTCCGAGCTTCTGATGGTATGAACTACACCGACCTGATGAACTGCCTGCTCGACGAGCTCCGGCACCGCGTTCAGACCGGCGAATCCACCGAGCGCGGCCTTGCCCAGCTCGCCGGCCTGTCGCAGCCCCACCTCCATCACGTGCTGAAAGGCAAGCGCCACCTCTCGCCCGCGAAGGCCGATGTGATTCTCGACCATCTCGGTCTGGATTTGCTCGATCTGGTTCGCCGCCGATGAGGATTAGGCTAAGCTGGAGGGTTGGCCAACCAGGTCCAGTCTCGCGACGCCCGCCTCAAGCGGCTGGCACGCAACATTGAGGCTCTTGCCGCGAAAGACGAGTTGTTGCTCCGCCACACGCGGGAGGTAACCGCCATGCGCCGGGCAGCCGCGGCGGACCTCCATGCAATCTGCGCCGACTTCGTGAACTCGATCAACCGTCTCCTGCAGCAGTGCGCGGTCCAACTCGACCCGCACTCGTTTACCGAGAGCGACTTTCACGACGAAACACCGAACCTGATCCAGATTAATGTGAGTGGGCGCATTTTGCAGGTGATGTTCCAGTCCACGCCCGAGCTGGTCTCGACCGAGGATTTCCGCGTCCCCTACACGCTCGCCGGCACCGTGCGCGCCTTCAACCAGGAGCTCCTCGATAAGGACCTGATCGAGGAGCAGCTCATTTTCTTCACCCTGGAGAATCACAAGAAGATGTGGCGGTTTTTCGATGCGCGAACCTACCGCTCGGGTCCCTTCGACCAGGAGTACCTGGTCGGGCTGATGGAGACGCTGCTGTAGGACAGGGCGAGAGGCCTGCCTCACGCTATGATGAGTAAATGACAACAGCCCCTCCTCCTCCCGTGGATACCCCCGCCCAGACCGCGATGGACCTGGAGCGCGACTACCTGCTGCAGAACTACGCGCGTTATCCGTTGGTGCTGGCTCGCGGCAAGGGCTGTTATATCTACGACACCGACGGCAAGCGCTACCTGGATTTCATCACGGGAATCGGGGTCAACGCTCTGGGCCACGCCCACCCGCGCATAGTCAAAGTAATCCGCGAGCAGGCCGGGCTGCTGCTCCACTCGTCGAATCTTTACTATCACCAATACCAGGGCAGGCTCGCCAGGCGCCTCTGCGAAATGAGCGGCCTGGAGCGATGCTTCTTCTCCAATACGGGCACCGAGTCCGTTGAGGGCGCGCTCAAGATGATTCACTCGCATGGGCGCTCCATCTCGCCGGAGAAGTACGAAGTCATCGCCCTGGAAAACTCCTTTCACGGCCGCACCTTCGGAGCGCTTTCGATCACCGGCCAGGCGAAATACCGCGCCGACTTCGAGCCCCTGGTGCCGGGCGCCCGGTTCGTTCCCCTGAACGACATCGCCGCCCTGGAAGCGGCGTGCAGCGAGCGCACGGCGGGCATCGTGCTCGAGATGATTCAGGGTGAGGGCGGCATCAACCCGCTGACCCCCGAGTTCGCCGCCAAAGCCCGCGAGTTGGCCACCAGATATGACGCGTTTCTCGTGGCCGACGAAATCCAGTGCGGCGTCGGCCGCCCCGGCACGTACTTCGCATACCAGCGCTCCCAGCCCGTCCTCATGCCCGATATCGTCGTGACGGCGAAGCCTCTGGCGTGCGGCATTCCGCTGGGAGTGATCCTGGCCAATGCCAAAGCGGCGGCGGCCATCAAGCCCGGAATGCACGGCACCACGTTCGGCGGCGGCCCGCTGGCCTGCCGGGTGGCGCTGGAGTTCTGCGACATTCTGGACGAGCTTCTACCCGCTATCCAGCGGGTAGGCGGCTATTTCCACGTGGTACTGAACGAGCTGGCGCGCAAGCACGCGGTGATCAAAGAAGTCCGCGGCTTCGGCCTGATGCTGGGCGCGGAGCTCCAGATCCCCGGCAAGCAGCTCGTGCTGGACGCCATGGCCGAGGGGCTGCTCATCAACTGCACCCATGACACGGTGCTGCGCTTCCTGCCCCCGTACATCGCGACGGAGAAGGAAGTGGACCAGGCCGCGAAAGTGCTCCACAAGATCCTGGTCAAAGCCAAATGACGCGGCGCGTGCTGGCTGCCTCATGCATCGCCGCATCGCTGGCAGCGGGGCAAGGCAATCCGGCGGCGCAGGCGGCTCGCGCGTGGCGGGAGTCGCACGAAAACGCCGTGCTCTCCGAGTTCACGACGTTCCTCGCGCTGCCCAACCTCGCCCGCGACACCCCGAATATTCGCAAGAACGCCGCGGCGGTCAGCGCCATGTTCGAAAAACGCGGCGTCAAGACGCAGTACCTGGAAGTGCCGGGCGCGCCTCCGGTGGTATTCGGCGAGATTCCAGCCGCCGGCGCCGGGCGCACGGTCATCTTCTATGCGCACTACGACGGCCAGCCGCTCGATCCCAAGGAGTGGGCCACCCCGCCATGGGAGCCGGTGCTGCGCGATGGCCGCATCTGGGCACGCTCCGCAAGCGACGACAAGGCTCCGTTCGCGGCGATCGCCGCCGCGCTGGATGCCCTCGCGGCCGCCAAGATCCCGATCCGCCAGAACGTCAAGTTCGTCTTCGAGGGCGAGGAGGAAGCCGGCTCGCCGCACCTGGGCCAGATCATCGCGCGCTACAAGGACCTGCTCCGGAGCGACCTCTGGCTGATCTGCGACGGTCCCGTGCACCAGAGCCGCCGCCAGCAAATCGTGTTCGGAGCGCGCGGCATCGCCGAAATGGCGATCACCTTGTACGGGCCGAACCACGAGCTGCACAGCGGGCACTACGGCAATTGGGCGCCGAACCCCGCTATGGCGCTGGCGCGCCTGCTCGCGTCGATGAAGGATGACGACGGCAAAGTGCTGATCGACCATTTCTACGATGGCATCGCCCCGCTAAGCGAGACCGAGAAGCGTGCCGTGGCCGACGCGCCCGATATCGACCGCGACCTGATGCGCGAGCTCTGGCTGGGCCGGACCGAAGGCGGCGGGAAGAAGCTGATCGAGCTGATCAATCTGCCGTCTTTGAACGTGCGCGGCATTGCCAGTTCACGCGTGGGCGACAAAGCCAGCAACGTGATACCCGCGACCGCCACTGCTACCATCGACATGCGGCTGGTCAAGGGGATCGACCCGGCGACCGCCTTCGCTCGTGTCCGGGCGCATATCCAAAAACAAGGCTACACCATCGTCGACAAGGAACCCGATGCCGAAACCCGGATGAAGTATCCGCGCCTCGCGTTGGTGGTGGAGGACCCGGCTTCCTACGCGGCATCCCGAACGTCCATGGACCTGCCAATCTCGCAATTGGTGCTGCGCACCGCCGAAGCCGCTCGCGGCCCGATCGTCAAACTCCCGACCATGGGAGGCAGCGTCCCGCTCTACATGATCGAGGACATCCTGCACGCGCCCACCATTACGGTGCCGATCGCCAACCACGACAACAACCAGCACAGCTTCAACGAAAACATCCGGATTCAGAATCTCTGGGACGGGATCGAGCTGATGGCCGCGCTGCTCGCGATGTAGCGGTCACTTCGCAGGGTCCGGCAGGGCGAACGCGGCCACGCCGTTGCTCAGCGGACCGCCGAAATAGGTGCTTCCGCCCGCGGTCAGTGCGACATATTGCCGTCCGTCGCCGCCCATATAGGTGATCGGGATGGTATGGCCGCCGGCTTCCAGCTTTGCCTCCCAGAGCACCTTGCCGGTTCGCGAATCGAACGCGCGAATTCGCGAATCGGTGGTGGCGGCGATGAAGACGAGGCCGCCCGCCGTGGCGATGCTGCCGCCCAGGTTCAGCGCGCCGGTATCGCGCACGCCGATCGCTTCCAGCGCTTCCATCCTGCCCAGCACGCTGCGCCACGCGATATCGCCGGATGCCAGATCGATCGCGATCAGTTCTCCGAACGGCGGGTTCTGGCAAGGCACCCGGTTCTCGAGATTCCAGAACCGCGCATAGGTCCCGTAAGCCGACCCGCGTACGTAGTCCGAGCCGCGCTTTTCCATGTGGCCCCACTGGCCGATGTTCATCACGTTGACGAACAGCCGGCCCAGGCTCGGGTCGATCGAGACGCCGCCCCAGTTGCCCCCACCGAGCGTGCTCGGAAAAAGCAGCGCGTTGCCTTCGAGCGGGAGCGGCGTGTAGGGTCCGCCGATCTTCATGTGGTTCGCTTCGAACAGCTCTTTGCAGAAGGCCGCGTGGTCGGGAGAGCGGTCGTACATTTCGTCGATGCGGAAAGTGTTTCTGGCGAGCGGCGGCGGCTTCATCGGAAACGGCTGAGTTTTGGAGGCGACTTCTCCGGGTACTTCGCTCGGCGGTACGGGACGTTCCTCCATCCCGTAAACGGGCTCTCCCGTCACGCGGTCGAATACGAACAGCAGGCCCATCTTTGTGATCTGCGCGACCGCCGGAATCACGCGGCCGCCCCGGCGGATAGCGAACAGCGCCGGTGGCGCGGCCAGGTCGTAATCCCACAGATCGTGGTGAACCAATTGGCGATGCCACTTTTTCTGGCCGGTGCGGGCGTCGAGCGCCACCAGCGAGTTACCGTACAGGTTGTCGCCGGTGCGATCGGCTCCGTAGAAGTCGGAGGTGGGCGAACCGAGTGGGGCGTAGACGATTCCGCGCTGCACGTCGATGGTGAAGAACCCCCACACGTTGGTGCCTGACCGGTTCTTCCAGCCGCTCTCGGGCCAGGTATCCGCGCCCGCCTCACCCGGGCGGGGCACCGTGTGGAAGGTCCACAACAGCTTGCCCGTTCGGGCGTCCCATGCGCGAATGTCTCCGAATGCCCCGGCCGTGGGCGAGCCTTCGCCGTTGCTGCATCCGGTGATGACGATATCGCCGAAGATCGCCGGCGGCGACTGCAACCCGTACCGGCCATCCTTCAGGTCGCCCAGCACGCCTTTCTTCAAGTCCACGCGCCCTTCGTCGCCGAAACCGGCCGCCGGTTTGCCGGTGGTGACGTCGAGAGCCAGGAGGTATTGGCCATTGCCGGCGAACACACGCGAATGGAGTGCGCCGCCGCCGGGCCAGTACGCCAGGCCCCGCAGAGCCGCGGGCGAAGCATCGTACTTCCAGATCAGGGTGCCCGTTTCGGGCGTCAGCGCGTAGATGCCGTCCGGGGCGGTCACGTACATCACGCCTCCGGCTACCACCGGCACCGCTTCCGACCCGGGCTTTCCGACGCGAAAAGTCCAGGCCGGATGCAGAAGCGCGACGTTGCTGGAATCGATCTGCCGCAGGGAGGAGTAACGCATCGCGCCGGGGTCGTTGCCGTAAGTGGGCCAGTCGTTTTGAGCGAAGGCGGAGATGCAAAAGAGTAAGAGAACAGCGGCTTGAGTCACCTCACTACTGTATCCCGTGGGCCAAGCCGGAAACCTGCCCCACGCCGTTACAATCTAAGGATTGGCTCAGGTCACATTCGAAGTCATCGCCCAGTGCTCGCACACGCGCGCTCGCGCGGGTCTGCTCCACACCGCCCACGGGACCATCGAGACCCCGGTCTTTATGCCCGTCGGAACGCAGGCCACCGTCAAGGGACTGACGCAGCGCGACCTCGCGGACGATCTCGGCGTCGGGATCCTGCTGGCCAACACCTATCATCTTTACCTGCGTCCCGGGCATGAACTGATCCGCGCGATGGGCGGCCTGCACCGGTTCATGTCCTGGCCCAACGCCATCCTGACCGATTCCGGCGGCTTCCAGGTGTTCAGCCTTTCGGGCATTCGCAGGATCCGCGATCACGGCGTCGAGTTTCAATCGCACCTCAACGGCGACCTGCACACTTTCACCCCGGAATCGACCGTCGACGTGCAGCTCGCCTTCGGCAGCGACATCCTGATGGTGCTCGACGAGTGCCCCGAATATCCGGTCAGCCACGAGTACGCCCGCGAGAGCATGCGCCGCACCGTGCGCTGGGCTCGCGAGGCGAACGATTACTACCGGCGCCGGATCGCGGAAGGCGATACCGGGCATGCTCTCTTCCCCATCGTGCAGGGCTCGATGTTCCCGGACCTGCGCCGCGAGTGCGCCGCCGCCCTTCTCGATCTGGATGCCGACGGATACGCGGTGGGCGGCCTGTCGGTCGGCGAGCCGGGGCCGCTCAGCCTGGAAATGGTGGAGGCCACCGAGGACATTCTGCCGCGCCCCAGACCGCGCTACGCCATGGGTGTGGGGATGCCGGCCGAGCTGCCCGAGTACGTGGCTCGCGGAATCGACATGATGGATTGCGTACTGCCCTCCCGCAACGCCCGCAACGGATATCTGTTCACCAGCCAGGGCCGGTTGATCATCAAGCACGCCCGCTACCGCGACGACCCGCGCCCAATCGACCCGGAATGCCGGTGCTATACTTGTGGCAAGTACTCCCGAGCATACCTTCGACACCTGTTCCAGGCCGGGGAGATTTTATATTCGGTGCTGGCCACCAGGCACAATATCCAGCGGTACCTTGACATCATGCGTGAGATTAGGCACGCTATAATATCGAATTCATATCCAGAATACTTGAGGTGTGTGCGCTCAACCCCTGTCGAGGCCGGTTGAGGTTTGGCACTCACCCCGTTGCTTAATATATTGGTCACATCGTGCTTCTGAGTCTCTTGCTCCAATCGGCGCCATCCCAATCCCCTCTGGGCGGAACCTTGCTCATGTTCCTGCCCATGATTGCGATCTTTTATTTCCTCCTCTTTCTTCCCATGCAACGCCAGAAGAAACAGACCGCGAAGATGCTGTCGGGGCTGCAGAACGGCGACACCGTGGTCACCAGTGGAGGGATTGTGGGGACGATCGTGACCCTGGACGACGAAACACTGGTGCTTCGGGTGAAGCCCGACAACATCAAACTGCAGGTGGCGCGCAGCGCCGTTTCGAGCCTCGTCTCGAGTAGCTCCTCGACCGAGGTGAAGAAGTAGTACTCTATTTAGGCAGGCTGTAAATCCCATGAAGAAAAATCTGACGGCACGAAGCGTGATCATCGTCGTTACGATGCTGATCTGCGTCTTCGGCATCATCGGCTTCCCCAAAAGCGGAGCGGAGCTGGTGAACAATTTCAACCAGAACATTCGCCTCGGTCTAGACCTGAAAGGCGGCAGCCACCTGCTCCTGGAGATCCAGGTGCAGCAGGCGGTAAAGGCGGACGCGGATCAGACCAGCGACCGCTTAAAAGAAGACCTGCGCAAACAGAACATCAGTTGGGCCAGCATGGATGTGACGCCTGCTGATATCCCCTCGGTGACCGATGCGGACAGCATCGCCCTCAACATCAAGGGTGTGCCCCCGACTCAGACCAGCGCCTTCCGGAGCCTGGTGGCCGAGCGTTATCCCAGCTACATTCTGACCGCGGTCAACTCCACCGACTACACCATGAAGCTGAAGCCCACCGACTTGCTGGACGTCAAGACCGACACGGTGAAGCGCGCGGTGGATACCATCGGCAACCGCATCGACCAGCTCGGACTTGCCGAGAAGAGCGTGCAGCAGTACGGCCAGGCCGGCAGTAAGTACGAAGTGCTGGTGCAATTGCCGGGTGTCGACGATCCGGCGCGCGCCAAAGAACTGATCGGCACCGCCGCCGTGCTGGAAATCTGCGACGTCAAAGAAGGTCCGTTCCCAAGCCGAGAAGGAGCTTTGGCGCAAAAGGGCGGCATCCTGCCGCTGGGCACCCGCCTGGTGAAGTCGAAGCCCCGCGGAACGGGCGAGGGCGAGCAGTGGTACCTCGTCAGCAAGACGCCGGTGATCACGGGCCGCGAGATGCGCAACGCGCGCGCCGGCCAGGACGAGTTCCGCAAGTGGGAAACGAACTTCAACCTCTCCCAGGAAGGCGGGCGGCGCTTCGGACGTTACACCGAGGCAAACATCGGCAACCGGCTGGCGGTGGTGCTGGACAACCAGATCGTCAGCGTCGCAACCATTCAGAGCAAGATCGAAGACTCCGGCCGCATCACAGGCCTGGGCAGCGAGGACGAGGCAGTCGATCTCTCGCGCTATCTTCGTTCGGGCTCCCTGCCGGCAGGAGTACAGTACCTAGAAGAGCGATCGATCGGACCGTCGCTTGGCGCCGACTCGATCCACCAGGGCATCATTGCCGGCATCGCGGGTCTGGTCGCGGTCATCGTGGTGATGCTGGTCTACTACAAGCGCTCGGGCGTGAATGCGGTGTTGGCCCTGGCGCTGAATACCGTGATCCTGCTGGCCGCGGTCAGTTATTTCCACGCGGTGCTGACCCTGCCCGGCATCGCCGGCATCATCCTGACCATCGGCATGGCGGTGGACTCCAACGTACTGATTTTCGAGCGTATCCGCGAGGAACTGCGCACGGGCAAGAGCGTGATCGCAGCCGTGGATACCGGTTTCAGCAAGGCCTGGTGGACGATTGTGGACACCCACGTAACCACGGTGGTTTCGTGCGCCTTCCTGTTCCTGTTCGGCGAAGGCCCGGTTCGCGGCTTCGCCGTCACCCTGGTGATTGGCCTGATTGCCAATGTTTTCACTGCGGTATTCGTATCGAAGACCATCTTCGATTACGAACTCTCGCATACACGCCAGTTGCAGGAGCTGAGTATCTGACTTTCCGAACCTTTTTTCTGCGGTTCGGGAACAAAATTTAAGGGCCGGTGTCCAAAGGTCTTAGGATCACACCGGCACGGCAACGTTCGATGCAATTATTCAAGAACACGAACTACGATTTTCTCGGTAAGAAGTGGCCCTTCATTATTGCCTCGCTGGTGCTTTCAGTGGCCGGGTTTGCCAGTATTGCTATACAGGGCGGCCTGCGGATGGGCATCGATTTCAAAGGCGGCGCCTTGATGACCGTCAAGTTCGCCTATCCGCCTCCGTTGGATAAGATCCGCGGGGCGTTCTCCAAGTCAGGCAAGATCAAGGGCGACGTTTCCGTTCAGGACTTCCGCGATCCGCAAGCCAAGAATGAGGTCGAGATCGGTACCGAGCTGGTGGAAGAGAAGCAGCTCAACGTGAATCGGCAGGCCATGGAAGAAGTACTGGCCGCCACTTTCGCCCAGCCGGGCAGCGGCAAGCTGGATTTCAGCAATACCGGCGAGGATGCTCTTGCAGGACGGTTGCGCGACGCGCTGGCGCGCGCCAACGTCCCGATGAGCGAGCCGCAGCTGCAGAAGCTCACGAAAGACATCCTGGGCTTCCGCGACACCCCTCCACGCTCCGGCATTATTACGGACTTCAACCAACTTTCGTCGGTTCCGGGCGTAAACTCTGCTATTATTAACACTCTTCAACAGGAGTGTTATCTGGCCCCGTACCATGTGCTGCAGACACAGATGGTAGGCCCGAAGGTTGGAGCCGATCTGCGCAACAAGGCTGTGTACGCGACGCTCTATGCGCTGGGCGGAATGCTCGTCTACATTGCCTTCCGCTTCGAGTGGATCTACGGGCTGGGTGCGGTCATCGCCTGCTTCCACGACACGCTGATCACCATCGGCCTGTTCTCGATTTTCCACGAAGAGATATCGATGACGGTTATCGCCGCCCTCCTCACCCTGGTCGGCTACTCGATGAATGACACTATTGTGATTTTCGACAGGATTCGCGAGAATCTGAAGTTTTCCCGGCGGGAGCCGCTGGAAGCGGTGATGAACCGGGCGGTCAACCAGACTTTGAGCCGGACCATCATGACGTCCGGCCTGACATTCCTTACCGTGATCGCTCTGTTCATTTGGGGCGGTCCCGTTTTACATGGCTTTTCGTTCGCCCTCGTATGCGGGATTATCGTGGGCACCTATTCGTCGGTATTTGTCGCCAGCCCGATCGTGCTGTTCTGGCATAACTATACGGACAAGCGGCCGAAAGCTGCGGCGGCTGGCACAACGGTTCGCCGGGGAGAGGCTTCTGCGCCCAAGACCCCGGCGAAGGCTGCCAAGTAAAAATCGGCTCCGATTCGGGCACTTCCGGGACCGGATCGGGGTCAAATGGAAAGGGAGTTCATATGGCTGAAATGTTTGCGCAAACCTTCGTCGAGGGCAAGACGAAGAAGACCTGGACCGTGCTGGTCGCCTTCATCGGACAGATAGTCCTGCTGATCGTCGCGGTGATTCTGCCGATGATTTACTTCGACGTTCTGCCGAAGACCACGCTGCAGACGATGCTGATTGCCCCTCCTCCTCCCCCGCCTCCTCCGCCTCCGCCTGCCGCTCCGGCCCCTGTCAAGATCGTAAAGGTGATCCCGCGGCAGTTTGACGCAGGCAAGTTGATGGCTCCCAAGAGTGTGCCGAAGGAGATCGCCCAGATTAAGGAAGAAGAGCTTCCGCCCGCCGCTTCCGGAGCGGGTGGAGTCGTCGGCGGCGTCCCCGGCGGTGTGGCCGGCGGGACCCCGGGCGGCGTGCTCGGCGGCATCATCGGCTCTGTCCCCTCCGCGGCTCCGCCTCCGCCTCCGCCGCCGAAGAAAGAAGAGAAGCCGGCGGCCCCGAAGCGTATCACCATCGGCGGCAACGTGCAGCAGGCGAAGTTGATCCGCCAGCCGAAGCCGGTGTACCCGCCGCTGGCCAAGCAGGCCCGCATTTCGGGCGTCGTGCACCTGGCCGCCGTCATCTCGGCTAACGGCACGATTCAGGATCTTAAGGTGATCAGCGGCCATCCGCTGCTGATTCCGGCCGCTCTCGAAGCGGTGAAACAGTGGGTGTACCAGCCGACGCTCCTCAACGGAGAGCCGGTCGAAGTGCAGACTCAAATCGACGTGAACTTTACGTTGAGCCAGTAGCGCGACAGGAGTGGCGCAGGTCCTCCGGCCGGCGCAGCTTCGGGTCGGGCAGTAGTACAAATCAACTCGCAGGAGAGAAAAAACCTATGCTTTTGCAATTGCAAGTCTGGTCGCTGTGGCTTCTACAGGAAGGCAGCACCGTAAGCTGGGATCCCGCGTCCCTCTGGAAGCAGATGGGTCCCTTGGCCAAGGCCGTGGTGGTCGGTCTCTTCATCATGTCGGCGTATTCCATCGGCGTGATGATCGACCGCCTCATGGCTTATAGCGCCGCACGCAAGCAGTCGCGGCAGTTCGCCCCCGCCGTGGCCGGCGCTCTGCGCGAAGGGAAACTTGACGAAGCGGTGAAAATCGCCGACCGGTACAAGAAGTCCCACCTGGCGAAGGTCGTGGTGGCCGGTCTGCAGGAGTTCCAGGCTCATCAGATCAGCTCGGAGATTCCCGGCGAAGAAATCGAAGCGTCCAAGCGCGCCCTGGAACGCGCCGAAGCCATCGTGCACGCCGAACTGAAGCGCGGTGTCAGCGGCCTGGCGACCATCGGTTCCACCGCCCCCTTCGTGGGACTGTTCGGAACGGTGGTCGGCATCATCAACGCGTTCAAGGGAATTTCGAACGAGAAGTCGACCGGTCTGGGCGCCGTCGCCGGCGGTATTTCGGAAGCGCTGGTGACCACCGCTATCGGTCTGTTCGTGGCCATTCCCGCGGTCTGGATGTTCAACTACTTCACGAATAAAATTGAAGCGTTCGACGTGGAGATGGGCAACTCCAGTTCCGAATGGATCGACTACTTCCTGAAGCGCTCGCAGCGCGGCGTGCGGAAGTAGGTTAAGGGCTCCGCGAGTTGATTTTGGAGGGAGCCTCCCGCGAGGCTCCCTTAACTACGGAAGTCCGGGGAGAGAGAAATGCCTGTAAACGTAGAAGAGATTAAGAAGCATAAAGCGCCGCCGCCGGTCGCCGATATCAACGTCACGCCGATGGTCGACGTGATGCTGGTCATGCTGATCATTTTCATGGTCATCACCCCCATGCTGTCCAAGGGCATCAGCGTGGACATGGTCAAGACCAGGAATCCGATCGCGATGCAAGCGGCCGATAAGAGCGACGCCATCGTCTGCGCCATTACGCGCGACGGCAAGACGTACCTCGGCACCACGCAGACGCCGCCCGAGGATCTACCGCCCAAAGTGAAGGACCTGCTCACCAATCGCCTCGACAAGACGGTCTTTGTCCGGGCGGATTCGCGCGCCAAGTACGAGCGCGTGGTCGACGTAGTCGATAACCTGCGCGCGGCCGGCGTCGACCAGTTGGGTCTGCTGACCGAACAGATTCAGGAGAAGGGCGCCCAGCCACAGCCGGTAGCGCCTGCCCAGTAGCGGTTTGAGAGTTTCATAAAGGAGCAATCTTATGGGAATGTCAGTCGGCGGGCCCGGTGGTGGTCCGAAAGCAGACATCAACATGACCCCCATGATCGACGTTCTGCTGGTGCTGATCATCATTTTCATGGTGATCACGCCGCTTACGCCGAAGGGGCTCGAGGCGCTGGTGCCGCAGCCGCCGCCGCCTAATCAGAAGGCAAACCAGAGCGACCAGCGCACGGTAGTCATCGTGATCGACGCCAACCATCACATGATGATCAACAGCGAAGATACCGACGAAGCCAAGCTGGGACCCCGGCTTGCCGAGATCTTCAAGACGCGCGCCGAGCGCGTCGTGTTCGTCAAGGGCGATCCCAACCTGGAATACCAATGGGTGGCCAAGGCCATCGATATCGCTCACGGAGCCGGCATCGACAAGGTGGGGCTGATGACAGCGAAAGTGGAGGCTGGGCAATAGCTATGCGCAAAGCGATGTTGATCCTGGCCGTGGCCGCGCTGGCGGTTCTGGCCACGAGTTGCAACCAGCTCCGGGCTCGCGATCAGCTCAACAAGGGCGTGCAGGCGTTCACCAACGCCCAGTACCCGGAGGCCGTCGAGCGCTTCAAGACCGCGTGCGAACTCGATCCGGGCTTCGCCGCAGCCCGGCTCTATCTGGCTACCGCGTACATGCAGCAGTATATCCCCGGCGCGGATTCGCCCGAGAATAACATGATGGCCCAGGCCGCGTTGGACAACTTCAAGAAGGTGCTCGAGCAGGAGCCGAAGAACACCCTGGCGCTGCAATCCATCGCCAGCCTCATGCTCAACCAGAAGAAGTGGGACGAGGCCCAGCAGTGGTTCGACAAGGTGACTGCCGTCGATCCCAATAACGCCGATGCCTACTACAGCCAGGGGTTCATCGCCTGGTCCAAGTGGTATCCGGCCTACGGCACCGCCCGCGCCAACCTCGGCATGAAGCAGGAAGACCCCGGTCCGATCAAGGACAAAAAGGTGAAAGAAGAGCTCAAGGCCAAGTGGGGCCCGGTCATCGACGGCGGTCTGCAGGCGTTGGACAAGTGTCTCCAGATCAATCCCGAGTATGCCGACGCCATGGCGTATGAGAACCTTCTCATCCGCGAGCGCGCCGACTTGGCGGACTCCAAAGAAGACTACGAGAAGCAGCTCAGGATCGCCGACGGCTGGGTCGACAAGGCTTTGGCCACGAAGAAAATCCTGGCTGAAAAGAAGAACAAGACCGGCGGTGGCATCGTCGCCGACCAGAAGTAACCTACCCGCCACTTAGTTTTCAGAGCCGTCCCTCGAAGGACGGCTCTTTGTTTTTGTGGGGTAGGCCTCCGGCCTGCCCACGCGCCGCAGGCGCGCGTTAGTTACAATCTAAACAGGTGCCCTCCGAGTCCACCAGCGTCTCGGCCGACCCGGTCGAGCAACTCTATCGCGAGCTTGAGGCCAAGGTGCGGGAATACCGCCCCAACGATGACCTCGGTGTGCTCGAAAAGGCCTACCGCTTCGCCGCCAAGTGCCACGAAGGCCAGACCCGGGATTCCGGCGAGCCCTATATGGCCCATCCCGTCATGGTGGCCCACATCCTCGCCGACATGCGCATGGATACCGTCGCCATGCAGACCGGCCTCCTGCACGACGTCGTGGAAGACACCAGCGTCACGGTCGAACAAGTCCGCAAGGAGTTCGGCCCGGAAGTCGCTCGCTGCGTCGATGGCGTCACCAAGCTGACCAAACTCGACGTCTTCTCCGCCGAGGACCGGCAGGCGGAGAGCGTCCGCAAAATGCTCCTGGCCATGGTCGAGGACATCCGCGTCATCCTGGTCAAGCTGGCCGACCGCATCCACAATATGCGCACGCTCGGCTACCTGAGCCTGGAGCGCCGGGAGCGGATCGCGCGCGAGACCATCGAAATCTATGCGCCCATCGCGCACCGGCTCGGCATGGGCAAGGTGCGCGGAGAACTGGAAGACCTCGCCTTCCAGCACCTCGAGCCCGACGCCTGGCAGGAGATCATGGGCGCCATCGAATCCCGGCGCCACTCCAACGAGGAATTCCTCCACGAGATTCGCCAGACCGTCGAAGCCGAGCTGCGGCGCGAAGGTATCCCGGCGCGGATCGATGGCCGCGTCAAGCGTCCCTACTCGGTGTTCCAGAAGCTGCGGCGGCAGAAAATCGCCATCGATCAGGTCTATGACCTGATGGCCCTGCGCATCATCACCGACTCGGTCAAGAACTGCTACGCCGCGCTGGGCGTGATCCACAACAGGTGGCGGCCGATCCCCGGGCGCATCAAGGACTTCATCGCCATCCCGCGGCCCAACCTCTACCAGTCGCTCCACACCAGCGTCGTTGGTCCCCACGGCCAGACCTTCGAAGTCCAGATCCGCACCGAGGAGATGCACCGCATCGCCGAGGAGGGCATCGCCGCGCATTGGAAATACAAGGAAGGCCGCAAGGGTCCGGCCGCCGATGACCAGCGCATCGCCTGGCTGCGCCACCTGGTGGAGTGGCAGCGCGACATGCAGGATCCCGGCGAGTTCATGTCCACGCTCAAAGTGGACCTGTACCCCGAAGAGGTCTACACCTTCACGCCGCGCGGCAAGGTGATCGTGCTCCCCCGCGATGCCACGCCCATCGATTTCGCCTATGCCATCCACTCCGACGTTGGCAATACCTGCGTCGGCGCCAAGGTGAACAGCCGGATCGTGCCGCTGCGGTCGGCCCTGCGCAACGGCGACATCGTCGAGATCATGACCCAGCCCGGACACGAGCCGAGCAAAGACTGGCTGGCGTTCGTCAAGACCTCGCGCGCGCGCAACAAGATCAAGCACGTCATCAACGCCAGCGAGCGCGTCAAGGCCATCGAAATCGGGCAGAAGTACCTGGACAAGGAAGCGCGGCGGCTCGGCGTACAGCTCAGCAAAATCACCCGGGCGGACATGGAGCGGGTCTCCGCCGAATACGGCCTCAGTAAAATGGAGGACCTGCACGCGGCCCTCGGGTACGGCAAGTATTCCGCCCGCCAGGTGCTCAGCAAGCTGGCGCCGGGCATCGTCAAAGACGAACCCGAACCCGTCAAGCCCGCGCCGTTGGCGGATGCATCTGCTCCCGCGCCGGGCCGGCTCGCGGAAGGCGAGGGCATCATCAAGGTGCGCGGTATCGACGACCTGATGGTCTACCGCGCCAAGTGCTGCAACCCGATCCGCGGTGAGGCCATCGTGGGATACGTAACGCGCGGCAAGGGCGTAGCGGTCCATTCGCGCATGTGCCCCAACGTGCAGAGCCTGATGTACGACGTCGAGCGTAAGATCGAGGTCGAGTGGGCGCGCGCCGCCGAGGACTCTTTCCCGGTGCGCCTCGTGATCCACACCGACGACCGTCCGGGAATGCTGAACCAGTTGACCAGCGTGCTCTCCGACGAGAACACCAACATCCGCAGCCTCGAGGCGAAGGGCGCCACCGATCACGATGGCGGTGTCGTGGACATCACCGTCGACGTGCGCGACAAAAAGCAGCTCGAAAAGCTGGTGGGCGCGATGCGGCGCATCTCGGGCGTGCGCGATGTGGAGCGGCTTTTTAACTGAACATGTCTTTTTCTACCGATCCGGAACACATCGCCATTTCCAAGTCCAAGGGCATCAAGATCGATTGGAAGGATGGGCACCACAGCGAGTACGGGCTGAGTTATCTGCGCGACAAGTGCCCGTGCGCGAGCTGCACGGGAGCGCACGGAACCCCGCCGCGGCAGCCTGAAACCGGCACTCCATTTCAAATGTACAAGCCCGCGCTGAAGATGCTGGGAGTGGAGCCCACGGGCAACTACGCCATCCGCATCAACTGGAGCGACGGCCACAACTCAGGCATCTACTCGTGGGAACACTTGCGCCGCATCTGCCCGTGCGCCGAATGCGCCCGCGTGCTGAAAGCTGATGGCTATTAGCTGGAAGCTACAGCAACCGGAAATTGACTTCGATCTGGGCTTCGACCGTGACCGGCTTGCCGTCCTTGGTGCCCGGCCTGAAGCGCCACTTCTTCACGGCTTCCATGGCCTTTTCGTCCAAGCCTAGTCCGAGGCTGTGCAGCACGCGCATGTTGATCGCCCTGCCCGCCGGGTCCACCTGGATGTAGAGGGTCACGGTCCCCTGGTACTTGGCCTTGCGGGCCTCTTCGGAGTACTCGGGCTCGACCTTGGAAAGCAGGGTCGGCGCCGTTACGCCTCCGCCCACGCGGTAGACGCCGCCGCCCACACCACCGCCTTCACCGGGTCCGAAACCGCCGCCTTTACCAGAGCCGATACCGCCGCCGCTGCCGGAGCCGATGCCGCCGCCGGAACCCGGACCGTTGGATGGAGGACCGATTTTGGCCAACGGGTCGCCGTACTGATCCATGTTGACGTTCGGCAGCTTAAGATCGGGCGGTCCGATCAGGGTCGGGTCCATGGACAGCTTGGGATTCATGTTCTGGACTACCTGCATCGGCGGAGTGAACTGCTTGAGAGCGAACTTGGGTAGCCGGCCCTTGGCAGCCGGGAGTGGGGAGCGATCGCCGCCGCCGCCGCCGCCCTGCATCACCTGCTTCTTTACGGGAAGATCGGGAGGAGCCAGATCCACTGGCATCACCAGCGAAACCGCTTCCTTCATTTTCTCCTGGACGGGCTTGACTGCAGTAAGCGCCAAGACAAGCGCCACCGCCGTGACCTGGAAGCCGGTGGACATGAGCCACGACTTCTTTTTGCGTCCGTACAGACCCCAGATGTCCTTGACCGGTACCGGCTTCGAAGTGACTTGCAGCGGCGGGAGCTTGGGCGGGTTGATGGCGTCCTTAATGTTCTGAACAAAGGACTTATACCACGGGGCTTCAACGTCGTCGACCAACAGGCGGGCCAAGTGGTCGTCGGGTGTATTTGCAAACGGGGTGTTGGGTTGCGACAGGTCAGCCATTTTGATGCACCAGCCCTCCTTCTACGGAGAACCGCTGTCCATGTTTATTGGACGATTACGGTCGTCATGTAGTTACAGCTTTTGGAAAAGCTGCGCCCAGAACTCTCACCGGCAGTATACCACACAATTCAAGCAACCAGCTTGTAAAACCAACTACATAGCTCAAAGACGCTCGGCCTGCGAAATTGTTCCCGTGCTGGCTCCCGAAATTGGAATTTTTTCCCGCGGCGCCCTTTCGCTGTGCGATTGATGCAGATTACGATCAGACTGATGCACATTCAAATCGAACCCAAAGCTGTCGAGCAGATCGAGACAGACGCGTTGATCGTGCCGGTCTTCGAGGGAATCCCCGATCCGCGTTTCGGAGCCGATGAACTGTTTTCGTCCGGCGAGATCACGGGAAAAGCGGTCGAAATCACGTTACTGCA
Source organism: Candidatus Acidiferrales bacterium (assembly GCA_035499435.1). Classification (GTDB taxonomy): domain Bacteria; phylum Acidobacteriota; class Terriglobia; order Bryobacterales; family Bryobacteraceae; genus Solibacter. The sequence goes on from DATJYW010000198.1 coordinate 41,793, forward strand.
CCGTCCCCACGGGACCAGCGCTGCGCGGGTGGTTCTGGCCGGGGCCGGAAAGCGCGAGGCCTTCGACACAGCCGGAATGCGGCGCTTGGCGGGCGCAGCTTTACGATTCCTCAAGACCAAGGGCGTGAAGAGGATCACATTGGCCGCGGGACCCGCCTTAGAAGGCGCCGAGTTCACCGCCGCCGCGGTGGAAGGAGCGATCCTCGGCGATTTCGAACCCGACCGTTATAAGACCGGAAACGACAAGAAGAGCGTAGAATCCTTTGCTGTGGCCGGCGCCGATGCAGGCATGGCGGAAGCGGCCGAGCGCGGGCGCGTGCTGGCGGAGTCGCAGAATTTCGCTCGCGGACTGGTGAACGAACCGGCGAACCGTCTCTCGCCGGGCGGAATGGCGGCGGCCGCGAAAGAGATCGCGGCACAGACCGGGCTCCAGTGCGAAGTGTTGGACCAGGCCGCGATGCAAGCCCTGGGGATGGGTTCGCTGCTGGGAGTGGCTCAGGGCAGCGCCGAGCCCCCGTGCCTGATCGTGCTGCGCTATCGGCCCGCCGCGCCCGCAGGCGCCTCGCACCTGGGCCTGGTCGGCAAGGGCGTGACCTTCGACACCGGCGGCATCTCTATCAAGCCCGCCGATGGCATGGAGAAAATGAAGTACGACATGGCGGGCGGAGCCGCCATGATCGGCGCCATGCGCGCCATCGCCCAGCTCAAGCCGCCGACTACCGTGACCGCCTTCGTTCCGTGCGTGGAGAACATGCCCGGGAGCCGCGCCCAGCGGCCCGGCGACATCGTCACCGCGATGAGCGGCAAGACCATCGAAGTCATCAATACCGATGCCGAAGGACGGCTGATTCTGGCGGATGCGATCACCTACGCGCGCCGCCAGGGATGCACGCACCTGGTGGATGCAGCCACGCTCACCGGGGCGATCGTGGTCGCGCTGGGACATCTCCACGTCGGGCTCTTTGCCAATGACGATGCGATGCGAGACCGCGTGCTGGCCGCGTCCAGGGCCGAAGGCGAGCGCATGTGGCCCATGCCGCTCGACGAAGACTACAAAGACTACCTCAAGAGCGCCTTCGCCGACGTGGCCAACGTGGGCGGCCGCTGGGGCGGAGCCGTGACGGCAGCCATGTTCCTCAAGGAGTTTTCCGAAGACACGCCCTGGGTGCACCTGGATATCGCCGGCACCGCCTGGCTGGACGATTCCAAGCCCTATATGGCCAAGGGACCGACCGGCCTGCCGGTTCGAACCCTCGTTCGTCTGGCTGAAGAATGGAAGGAGGGGGCCTGAATCTCCTGCGCTTCTGCTCACCGTCCCCGCTTCGGCGGAGTGATGCCTTCGACGTCGTTAGCCACGATGAGATTGGTGAGATCCTCTTTCGCCGAAATTGCAAGGCGGGCTCCGTTGGGAGATATGCCGAAGGTCTCGGTGATGCGATCGGGGTCGAAGCCGCCGAGGGGGCGGCGAGTCTGGGACGTGTCCTTGCCCGGCACGAAATCCTGGACGAAAATGCCAGGGACTCCCTTTTCGTTCATATCGATGAAGGCAATCCCGTGGTCGTCGGGCATCCAGCGCAGGCGGCCGCCGTGCTTTATCTCAAAACCGGCGTCGGAGCCGTCGCTCGCGCGGAATACACGGATGGCGCCGGTGCGGAAGAGGCTGGCGAGATACTGCCCATCGGGGGAAACCTCGACGTAGGTCGAGCCCGGGATGAACAGACGGGCATCGGTGCCGTCGGTGCGGATCTTCCACACGCCGAACTTGGCGGAATTCCACGAGACGTACAGAATGCTGCGGCCGTCGTGGAGAAACACGGGATTTTCGGCGTCCTGCCCATCGTTAGAGACCTGGCGGGGACTGCCGCCATCGGCGCGGGCCATCCAGATCTCCTGGTGACCGCCGCGATTGGAGCTCCAGGCGATGGATTTGCCGTCGGGAGAATAAGCCGGATCCCAATCGTTCGAGGGGTCGTCGGTAATATGACGGACTTCGCCGGTACGAGTGGAGACTTCCCAGAGATCGAGATTGCCGCTACGGTTGGAAGAGAACATCACCGCGTCGCCGCTGGGCGAATAGGTGGGCTGGCGGTCGTGGCTGTCGCCGCGGGTCAGGGCGCGCTCGGTCATGGCGCCGGCTTTGCCGTGGAGTTCCACCTCGCGCACATTCTGGCTGGGCCGCACGGAATCGAACACCACGCGGCCGTTGCCGAGGACGTCGACGACCAGGGTGATGTCGGTGCCCGCGAAGACGGGATGGATCTCGCTGTTGCGAAGGTTGTGGCGGATGCCGCGCGTGCCGCCGGCAACCGGCCCGATGGTTTGCGTCTGTGCGTACACGACCTCGTCCGGCGTTCCCAGCCAGGCCAGCGCGGAAAGATAGTATCCGCCGCGCGCAGGGGCCACCGTGCGCGGGTTGGAGCCGTCGGCTCCCAGCAGCAGGATGGAGGACGGAGTCGCCGAAGCCAGGCCGCCTTGCGTGACGGCGATGGTCCGCCCGTCGGGCGACCATCGAAGATACACGTGAACTTCAGGAGACCAGTTGGGTGTGTCATGAAGCAGGAAGTTCGTGTTCGAATCGAGGATGGTCTGCTCTGCTCCGCCGTCGGCGTCGGCCTTGCCGATCACGGTGCTGCTCGTCCCGTTCACCGTCTTCTGCCGGAGAAACACGATTTTTCGCCCGTCCGGAGACCAATCGCCGGAGAGGGCATCGTCCACGACTCTCCGCGCCGCGCCGCCGACCGCCGGAACGCGGTAGAGCGATCCGTGGCCGGATTCGTACCGCGTGAAGAGAATCATGGCGCCATCGGGCGAGAATCGCGGCAGGCTGTCCGGGCCCGCGGTGAGCGGCACTTCGGTTCCGCGGGCAAGCTCCTTGAGCCAGATGCGCGAGAGGCCGTCGCGGGTAGAGGCGAAAGCGATGGAGCGCCCATCGGGCGATGCGCTGGGTGAGGCATCGCGGCCGGAGTAAGTGAGATAGTGGACGGCCTGGATCGGCGGGCGTGGCGTTCGTCCCAGCCAAACACCAAGAGCACCGGCGGCCAGGATCGCAGCCAGGACGGTAAGAAGCCATCGGCGGCGCGGCGGGAGTGGTGGAGGCGGGGGAGCGGTGGTGGAGGCCATGGCCCACTCCAGCACCTGTTTGAGCTCGCGCGCGGATTGCCAGCGGTCATTGGGATCTTTGGCGACGCAGGTTTTGAGGATGGTTTCGAACGGCGGCGCGATCTTGTTCAACCCGGAGAGCCCGGGCGGGTCTTTGTAAATGATATCGGCGATCAAGCTGGCGCTGGAGCCCTCATAGGCGCGCTTGCCGGTGAGCATTTCGTAAAACACAAGGCCGAAGGAGAAGAGATCGGAGCGAGGGTCGGCTTCGGATCCCTGTAATTGTTCGGGCGACATGTAGTGCAGCGACCCGAGAATCTGGCCCTGGCCCGTGAGGCCCTGGGTCAGAGTGACGTCGTCCACGGCGGTGGAGTGGGGCAGGAGCTTGGCCAGGCCGAAATCCAGCAGCTTCACGCCGGACTTGGTCACCAGGATATTCGAAGGCTTGAGATCGCGATGAACGATACCGTTCTTGTGGGCAGCGTCGAGCGCGTCCAGAATCTGGCAGGCGTACTCGAACGCCTGCTGCGGAGGGAGCGGCCCGTGGAGGCGCTCGCCCTCGACGAACTCCATCACCAGGTAATTGGGCCCGACATCGTACAACTGGCAAACGTGCGGATGATTGAGCGATGCCACGGCACGGGCCTCCCGCTCGGCGCGCTGCGTGTACTGGGCCGTGGAGACCTTGATGGCGACGATCCGGTTCAGGCGAGTGTCGCGCGCTTTGTAGACGTGACCCATCCCACCCTTGCCAATGGGCGAGAGAATCTCGTAGGGGCCCAGCCGGGTTCCGGCCGCGAGCGACATAGGGTTGTTACCTGATTCTAGCGGATCTGGAAGTCGATCCATTGCTCGGCATGCCCGCCCTTCCTGGCCGCCTGGCTGGAGGCGGTGACGCCAAGCACGTAAGCCCCGGGGGGCAGTCCGGCGACGGGGAGTTTGCCGGTGAGCGGCGCGGCGGGCAGACCCGCCACTTCATGGCCATCCCGGAGGATGCGCAGGAGCACGGACACCGGCGCCGGGGCGCCGCCCAACGCACGCACGGAATAGTGAATCGGGGTGCCCTCGGCAAAGCGCCGGACCGCAGGATCTGCGCCCTCCGCCGCGCGATAGACGGGGTCAGCCGTGGCCGGCGCCGGCGCTTCGCCCGACCACAAGGTAATTCCGGAAAGCGCCAGTGCCGCCGTCCTGAGATCGGGTATCACGAGGAACTGTGCGGCGGAGCCAATAGGCCTGGTCGCGGCGGAGTGGCCATCCGACGATGCGGGTTCGGCAGTGGCGACGCGGACTGCTACGCGAACCTGGTAGGCGCCGGGAGTAGGAACTCGGTCCTCTACGGCGGCCACCAGCCCATCCGCCATCAAGCGTTCAGCCTCTTTGCCGCAGGAGTGAATGTCGAGCGGCTGAGAGTTGACGCGATCGTTGAGCGGCATGCCGGGGTCGACTGCGCGGATGGCGCGGGCGATCTCCACGCGCGCGCTCCAGCATCCTTCCTTGTCCGGCGAGAAAAGGACACCCTGAGGCGCGATGTGCAGGAGCGAAGTCACGTAAGATCCCGCGGCTTCCTGACGCTGGAAGTCCGCGGTGAGGCGCACCTCGATTTCGCCGCTGTGAAACGTCGATTCGAGTGCGTCCCGCACCGGGTCCGCTCCCGGTATCACTTGCCCCGGAATCGCGGCGCCGGTGCGCGAGAAAAAGCCGTCCCGCGCGCGGACATGGAGCGAATTGTCGCGTGCGCGGATCTGTACCCGATGGTATTGCGTTTCGCGATTGGGATCGGCGCGGAAGGCATCGGCGCCCGGGTTCCAGCCGATCAGGTAGTATGCAGAAGAATCGAGGGCAGCTTCACGGAGCACGTCGAGCGCGGCGCTCAGGCTGTTGTGGAACCGGCCGCCGGTTGCAGACGCGAGCAGACCGAGCGTGTCGCCGGCGGCGGATCGCGAATGGGTCTGAGCATCGACGCCGTGGATGGTGACCGACGCGCGGGCGGCCATGTCGGCGATGCCGCGCGCGTCGGTCATCTGCGTATTGGCGCGCGGCGCGATGACGACCAGCGATTTTCTGCCGGGAAAGGCGCCCAGTTCAGCAACAATGTTGCCCAGATCGCGCAGCAGGGACATCTCGGGGAAGGCGATGCGCAGCCCGCCGGCAGGCCGCCAATACATATCGTCGATCGCCCGATGCATCGCCTGCGGGTCTGAGGTGAAGCGCCGGAGTGCTCCGGAGCCGTGCGACGTGCAGACCAGGGATAAAGCAGTGCCCGGGGGTAGTTCCTTGTCGAAGAACCGTGCAAGCGCACCGCGGATGGCCGTGTGGTCGTCGAGCGACAGATCGATATCGTCCACGACGATCGCAATGCGCGGCGCCGGTTTCGGCTGGTCCCCGCCGCCGGTGTACGAAAACTGCGTGATTTTCTGACGCCTGCCGTCCTGAAGTACCTCGAAGTCGGCGGCGGCAAGCCCCTCGACGCGGCGGCCATCGCGCCCGGTGGCCACGGCGTCGATGCGCACGAGGTCGGGATCGAAGCGGAGCACGCTCTCTTCCACCGGTGGCTCGGCCGGCCCGGCCTGGGCCAGGATCACCATCGGCAACACCCATAGCGAGCAACGCATCGAACTATCTTAAACCGGAGCCGTAAAATGAGAAAGAGGCCCTTATGTCACCCTCGCGCTCTTTTTCCGCCTCCTATGATTCGCTCACCAAAACTTTGTCTGCGATCCTGTGCGGTGCAGTGCTGATCGCGGGTATTGCCACGGGCAAGCTTCTGGTGCTGCTCCTGGGGGCCGTGTTTATGGTGCTGGCATGGGCCTGGTCTCCGCGCAGTTACGGGGTCTCGCGCGAGGAGATCCTGGTTCGCCGCGCCATCGGGGCGGCGCGGATGCCGCTGGCCGGTTTGCGCGAGGCGCGGGCCGCCGGGCGCGACGATCTGCGCGGGGCCGTGCGCCTGTTCGGGAATGGCGGGCTGTTCGGGTATTACGGCCTGTTCCGCACCTCGAAGCTGGGCAAATGCTCCTGGTATTGCACCAATCGCAGCAAAATGGTGGTGGTGGTCACGGACGCGAAGACCGCCCTGTTCAGCCCGGACGATGTGCCGGGCTTTCTCGCCGCCTTGGGCGCGGTGCCGGCCAGTGCCGGGGCCAGCCCGATTGAACCCGCGCGGGCCAGCCTGATGCCTGCCATCATTGGCGCGGCAATCGGAGCGTTGGCGCTGGGCGTGGTGTTGCTGGCTTTCCTCTACTCACCCGGTCCGCCGGATTGCACGCTGACAGCCACCAGCCTCACGATCCACGACCGGTTCTATCCGGTCACACTGCGGGCGGACGCGGTGGACGTCGGCGGGATCCGCATTGTGGACGTGGCACGCGACACGCAGTGGAGGACCACCGCGCGCACCAACGGATTCGCCAACGGGCACTATCGCTCGGGCTGGTTCCGGGTGGCGAACGGAAACGAGGTGCGGCTCTACCAGGCCGGCGGCCACCGCCTGGTGTTGATCCCGCAGAAGACCGGGCCGGCGGTGCTGGTGGACGCCCGCGATCCGGAGAAACTCCTGGACGAGATCCGCTCGGCGTGGCAGGCCGCGCGGTAGTTATCCGGATATAATCGCAGTTCCACGGAAAGGAAAATTTTCATGGCGCAAATCGGATTCATTGGTCTGGGCATCATGGGCAAGCCCATGTCGAAGAACCTGCTGAAAGCCGGGCACTCGCTGATCGTCTACGACGTTGTGCCGGCGCCTGTCGCGGAGATCGCCGCGGCCGGCGCGCAGGCCGGGCAATCCTGCCGCGACACGGCGGCGCGCTCGGAGATCACCATCACCATGCTGCCCGACGGGCCCGAGGTGGAGGCAGCCATCCTGGGCCCGGGAGGCGTGCTGGAGGGCGCGCGGCAGGGCTCGATCGTAGTGGATATGAGCTCCATCAGCCCGCTGGTTTCGCAGAAGATCGGCGCGGCCTGCTCCGCCAAGGGAGTGGAATTTCTGGATGCGCCGGTAAGCGGCGGCGAGCCCAAGGCGGTCGACGCTACGCTGGCCATCATGGTGGGCGGCAAGGCGGACGTTTTCGAGAAGGTGCGGCCGGTGCTGGAGAAGATGGGCTCGAGCGTGACCCTGACCGGTCCGGTGGGCGCGGGCAACGTGACCAAGCTGGCCAACCAGATCATGGTGGCGTGCAACATCGCGGCCATGGGCGAGGCGCTGGTGCTGGCGACGCGGGCGGGGCTCGACCCAGAAGTGGTGTTCAACGCCGTGAAGGGCGGCTTGGCCGGCAGCACGGTGCTCAATGCCAAGGCGCCGATGGTGATCGCGCGCAACTTCAAACCCGGCTTTCGCATCCGGCTTCATCAGAAAGATCTGCGCAATGCGCTGCTGGCCGCGGAATCGATGAAGGTGTCGCTTCCCCTCACTGCGCTGGTGCAACAGATGCTGATGGCGCTGATGAACGACGGCAAGGGCGACCTGGATCACTCGGCCATCGCCACGTTCGTCGAGGAGATGGCCGGGATCGAAGTGAAGAAGCCGGCGGCGGCGCAGGCGTAGCGGGGCAGTCCCGACCCGCCCGAATCATAGCTGGTCGAAGAGCGTGTGTAAGCCGTCGCGCACGGCGGATGCTGGGACTCTTGCCTTGATGCCTCTCAATATGGATTTCTCCGCCGGTTCCAAGCCACCCGCATAGACTTCGTTAAGCCGGCGAAGCATCTCTTCCTGTCGCTGGCGCTGGAGGAAGTCGCTGACGGCCAGTGCAAAGAACTGGCTCCGGCTCAGCCCCATGAGGCGCGCGGCTTCGACCGCCTGATGCAAGAGCCGATAGTCGAGGGAAATTGTGGTCTTCATCGCCTACTACCAATGGTAGTGCCAAGTTGCACTTCATCTGGAAGGACTGGCGGAATGACGATCGGGTGACGTCTGCCGTGAAAGCCGCGGTCCACCGGGGCCATGCGGATTTGATAGGCTGAATGCCTCGTCAATCGGAGGGAATAGGGATGGCAAACGTACTGATTACTGGCGCCAGTGCCGGAATCGGGCTGGCAACCGCATTGGAGTTGGGCAGGGCAGGCCACACCGTGTACGCCACGATGCGCAACCCTGCTCGCGCCCCGGAACTGGCCGAACGCGTCTCGCAGGAACGCCTGCCGGTCTCGATTTTGACGATGGATGTCAATTCCGACCGGTCGGTCTCGGACTGTTTCTCCGCAGTCCACGGGCGGAAGGGGCAGGTGGACGTGCTGGTCAACAACGCGGGAATCGAGCGGCATGGCACGGTCGAGGAACTTCCAATGGAAGCCTTCCGCGACGTCATGGAGACCAATTACTTTGGCGTCCTGCGGTGTATCCGGCAGGTATTGCCGGGCATGCGCGAGCGCGGCGGCGGATGCATCGTCAATGTGACTTCCGTTGCCGGCAAAATCGCGTGTTCGCCGCTGGCCCCGTACACGGCTTCGAAGTTCGCCCTGGAGGCGCTGAGCGAAGCGCTGGCAGGCGAACTGAAGCCGCACGGTGTGCGGGTAGCGATTGTGGAGCCCGGCATTATCGATACTGCCATGGCGCATGCCATCGAACATGCGCCGGCGTCGCAGTACCGGCAGCCGGGGCAGATCGCCTCGCTCTTTCGCGCCTCGCTCGCGCAGCCGACGCCGCCTTCCGTCGTGGCCGGCGTCATCCGGAATATCGTGGAGAGCGGCACGTGGCAACTGCGCCATCCCGCCGGACCGAGTGCGGAACCGTTCTTGAACTGGAGGGCCGCGATGACGGATGAGCAGTGGGTCGAGTTCAACTCGCTGGACGCCGCCGGATTCAAGAAGAGGGTGAAGAACGATTTCGGCCTCGATCTCGATTTGCCGGGCGAGGATGCACGCCCGCTCGGTCAAGCGGCTGCCTCCTGACCGCTCAATCCCGGGACGCGCGCCTGAGGCGGTCGCGGACGCCCGCCCACTCTGCCGTATCGGGCGGCATCTCGACCGCGATCCAATCCAGGCCCTGAGTATCGAGACGATGCAAGGTGCCGTACAGCGCCGCGGCATAGGCGCGCGGATCGGCCGGCATCTCGTGGCCGATGCGCAGCAACACGCCGCGGCCTTCGCGCGGTTGGGTGCCCAGGTAGAGCGGCGTTCGGGGGCGGTAGTGGCGCGGATGCATACCGGGGGATGCATGGGAAGCCCCGGCCTCCACCGCGCCCGCGGCGATCGGGCCCACCACGGCTTCCAGCTCTGTGACCGGGATCACCCCCGGCCGCAGCAGCACGGGCGGCCCGGCGAGCGACAGTACGGTGGACTCGATCCCGACGTTCGCGGGACCGCCGTCGAGGGTGACGTCGGCGAGCGATTGCGGGACGTGCGCCGCCGCGGTCGGAGAAAGCTCGGTAAACCGGTTGGCGCTGGGCGCCGCGACCGGCACGCCGGCGAGACGAATCAGCTCGAGCGCCATGGGATGCGCCGGCATGCGGAGAGCGACCGTCGGCAGGCCGGCAGTGACGATATCCGGGATCACGGGGCGTTTCGGGACCACCAGCGTCAAGGGGCCGGGCCAGTAACGATGCGCCAGCGCTTCGGCGGCCGGGGGCCAGTCGGCCGCGAGCTCGCGGGCCATCTCGATCGAGGCCACGTGCACGATCAGCGGGCTGTGGCGCGGCCGGCCCTTAGCCTCGAAGATGCGCGCGACCGCGGCCTCATCCAGGGCGTTCGCGCCCAGGCCGTACACGGTTTCGGTGGGGAATGCGACCAGGCGCCCGGCGCGGATCAGCTCCGCCGCGCGGGCCACCTCCCGGCTCGGGCTCATTCGAGCGCTTCGTCCTTGTCGTCGCCCGCGGTCTTGCCGGTCTTTCGCCAGACCAGCCAGGTGTGCATCAGCGGGTCGAGATCGCCATCGAGCACCCGATCCACGTCGCCCAGGGCGAGCTTGCTGCGCAGGTCCTTCACCAACCGGTAGGGCGCCAGCACGTAGTTGCGAATCTGGCTGCCGAAGTTGATCTCCAGTTTCGAGTCTTCGGTCTTGCGCGACTCTTCGCGCTTCTTCGCCAGCTCGTATTCGAACAGGCGCGCGCGAAGCTGCTTGAATGCCGAATCGCGGTTCTTGTGCTGCGAGCGCTCGTTCTGGCACTGCACCACGATTCCGGTGGGGAAATGCGTGATCCGCACCGCGGAGTCCGTCATGTTGACGTGCTGCCCGCCGGCGCCGGAAGACCGGAAGGTGTCGATGCGCAGGTCCTTTTCCTGAATATCGATCTTGATTTCGTCGTCGATCTGCGGGTAGACGAAGACGCTGGCGAAGCTGGTGTGGCGGCGCGCGTTGGCGTCGAACGGCGAGATGCGCACCAGCCGGTGGACGCCGATTTCGGATTGCAGCAGCCCGTAGGCGTTCTCGCCGTTGACTTCGAAGGTGGCGCTCTTGATGCCCGCGCCTTCTCCCTCCAGGCGGTCGGTGATCACGGTCTGGAAGCCGTCGCGCTCCGCCCAGCGCAGGTACATGCGGAGCAGCATCTCGGCCCAGTCCTGGCTCTCGGTGCCACCGGCGCCGGGGTGGATAGTGACGATGGCATTGCGGCTGTCGTTTTCGCCGGAGAGCAGCATGTTGGTCTCCAGCTTTTCCAGCAGCTCGCCGTAAGGTTTGAGCTCGCGCTCGATATCCGGCTCGACTTTCTCGCCTTCCCGCGCCAGCTCAAACAAGGTGTCCAGATCGTCGGTGAGAGCGCGGACCCGGTCGTCGTTGGCGATGGACTGCTCCAGCCGTTTGCGTTCCTGCATCACCTTCTGGCTCTTCTCGGGCTGGCTCCAGAAGTCGGGCGATGCGATCTGTTCTTCGGTGTTGGCTAGTTTTTGTTTTTGCGCGGGGGCGTCAAAGATACCTCCGCACGGCCAGTGCCTGGTCGCGGAGGGGTTGATAAGCGCGTTGTAGTTCGTCCAATGTCATGGGGGTCAATCCAATTCTAACATCCACTCCTTCTTGCCGAGGTTGCGCGCGCGCGTCTTTCCGATCATGGTCTCGGCGCCCTCCGCCTCGTGAATGTGGCCGCAGAAGAAGTAGGCCGGCTGGTGCTTCTCGATGAAGTCGCGCACCGACGTCGAGCCCGCGTGCAATCCGGGACGAACCTGGTCGAGGGCGGTGCCGCGCGGCGGCGCGTGGCAGACCAGCACCAACGGCTCGAGGGCGGCGAAGGGTTCGATGCGCCGGGCAAGCTCGGGTTCGCCGTACTCGCCGGGGGTGTTGAAAGGGGTCGGGCTCGAGTAGCCGAGGCCGGCAACGTGCCACCGCCCCACTTTGAAGTGCCGCTCGTGGAAGTCGTTGAGACCGTATTCGGCGCACATCTGCGAGATCTGCGCCGCCGATTCGTGGTTGCCGGGCAGTACCCAGACCCGCTGGCCGCGCGTCCTTAGTATTTCGCCGCAGCGTTCCAGGCCGCGGCCCCAGCTCACCTGGTCGCCGGCGGAGATGTAGTAGTCGGCATCCACGCGGAGGATACGCTCGAGCGTCTTCCAATCGTTGTGGATGTCGGAGAATAGGAGTAGCTTCAAGGCGGACCTCAACCGATGGGCGAATTCGACACCGAGCTATCCAAGATTGTTGCAGAATTGAACCGGGCGGCGCCGAGCCAGAAGTCCGCGCAAACGGCCGCCCGCAGTGCCGAGGTCACCGCGTCGCTGGAGAGACTGCTGCAAACCGCCGCCACCCGGGGCGCAAGCGATGTCCTGCTGATCGCCGGCGCGGCGCCGATGTTCCGCATCACCGGGAGCCTAGTGCAGGGATCCGGAGCGGTGCTGGAGGCCGAAGATGTGCGCTCGCTGGTGGTGCCGCTGCTCGAGCCCAGCCAGTCGGACGAGCTGCACAAACGGAAATCGGTGGACCTGGGTTTTGTTCGCGAAGGCCTCGGCCGGTTCCGGATCAACATTCACCACCAGCGGGGCACGCTGGCGGCGAGCATCCGGCTGCTACCCTCCAAGATCCCCTCGCTGGAATCGCTGCACCTGCCGCCGACACTGGCGAAGCTGGCCGAGCGGCGCCAGGGATTGGTGCTGGTTACCGGACCCACGGGCTGCGGGAAGAGCTCGACCCTCGCCGCGCTGATCGATATCGTGAATACGCGGCGGGCGGCGCACGTGGTAACCATCGAGGACCCCGTGGAATATCAGCATGCCAACCGCAGCGCGGTCATCGAGCAGATCGAGGTGGGGCGCGATACTCCGGATTTCGCGGTGACGCTGCGCAGCATCATGCGCCAGACGCCGGACGTGATCCTGGTAGGCGAGATGCGCGATGCCGAGACCATTGCCACGGCGCTCACCGCGGCGGAGACCGGCCACCTGGTGCTTTCCACGCTGCACACCAACGACGCGATCCAGGCGATGTCGCGCGTTCTGGACTCCTTCCCGGCGGGCAACCAGCCGCAGATCCGGCAGCAGATGTCGCTGGCGCTGGCCGCGGTAATCGCGCAGCAGCTCGTGCCCGGCGTGGACGGCACGATGCGTTGGCCGGCGGCGGAGATCATGATCGCCACCGACGCCATTCGGGCGCTGATCCGCAAGGGCGACGACCATCAGCTCCGCTCGGCGATTTCGGTGGGCCGCGCGGAAGGCATGATGACCATGGAGCAGTCGCTGACGGAGCTGGTCCGGGCGGGGCGCATCACGCGCGAGACGGCATTTGCGCACGGGTTCCGCACCGACGACCTGGCGCGGTATCTGGCCTGACCGATTTGCAATATACTCTCTGAAACGCACCTGATTTCGGAGGAGGGGCTATCCATGCGAGCGCGAATCTGTTCGGCCGCAATTCTCTGCCTGGCTGCGCGCATCCTGGCGGCGCAAGGCACCATCACGACCGTCGCGGGCACCGGCACAGCGGGATTTTCGGGCGATGGCGGCCTGGCTGTCAATGCCAAAATCACCGGGGCCAGCGACACCGTCGCCGTCGATAACAGCGGCAATCTTCTGATCGTCGACAACAACCGGATCCGCAAAGTGGATGCGTCCGGCAATATCAACACCATCGCCGGCGGCGGCACGTCGTCGGCCGACGGAGTGCAGGCTACGGCGGCGCAGATCTTCCCGTCGGCCGCCGCGGTCGATAGCGCGGGAAACATCTTCTTCGCGCAGGGCACCATCGTCCGCAAGATCGGCACCTCCGGAGTGGTCACGACCGTTGCGGGAAACCCCACCAATTTCACCTTCGGCGGCGACGGCGGCCCGGCGCTAAACGCCGGATTCATGGCCACCAACGTCGGCGTCGATGCCGCGGGCAATCTGTACATTGCGGACTCGATCAACCACCGGATCCGCAAAGTCGATACGGCGGGCATCATCAACACCATCGCCGGCACCGGCACCCAGGGCTTCTCCGGGGATGGCGGGCCGGCCACCAGCGCCAACCTGGGACTGCCGCAGGGGCTCGCCGTCGACGGTCCCGGAAACGTCTATTTTGCGGACGGATTGAACAACCGCGTGCGCAAGGTCGATACTTCCGGGAACATCAGCACCATTGTCAGTACCGGCGTGATCGTGCCCTTGTGGGTCGCGCTGGACAAGACCGGGAACGTGTACGTCGCCGATGCCGGAGGCAATGCGATTCGCAAACTGGATACTTCGGGCAAGCTGACGACGGTCGCCGGAGGGAACGGGCTCGGCTTCGGGGGCGACGGCGGACCGGCGACCAGCGCCAAGCTGTTCATGCCTTCGAGCGTAGCCGTGGACGGCGCGGGCAACATCTATATCGCCGACACCGATAATTTCCGCATCCGGAAAGTCGCGGGCGGCGGCGGAGGCGGAGGCGGAGGCGGCACGCCCGCGATCGGCAGCGTGGTCAACGGAGCCAGCTTCGGCAACGGACTGGCATCGAACTCGTGGGCGACCATCACAGGCACCAACCTGGCTACCGTCACGGACACCTGGGCCAACGCCATCGTGAACGGCAAGCTGCCCACCACGCTCGATGGCGTGAGCGTGACGGTGGGGTTCGCTCCCGCATACATTTATTACGTCAGCCCGACACAGATCAATTTCGTGGTCCCGCCCAACCTGAGCGGCAGCGTGCCGGTGACGGTGACCGTCGCGGGACAGGCCAGCGCTTCCTTTACGGCGACGGCTTCCACTTACTCACCGGCATTCTTCCCCTGGCCGGGCAACCAGGTCGTGGCGACCAGGCAGGATTTCACGTTTGCCGCGAAAAACGGGACGTTCGGCGTGCCCACCACGCCGGCCGCGCCGGGAGATGTCCTGATTCTGTGGGGCACGGGCTTCGGGCCCACCGTTCCGACGGTGACGCCCGGGGTCCAGGTTCCGGCTCTGCCGAACGGCCAGACGTATTCTACGGTTGTGCCGGCTACGGTCACGATCAATAACGTATCCGCCACCGTGTACGGCGCCGCCGTGGCCACGGGCTACGCGGGTCTGTACCAGATTGCGATTCAGGTGCCCCCGTCAATCGGCAACGGCGATTGGCCGGTCACAGCGAGCATTGGCGGCGTGCAATCGCCCGCAGGTATGATCCTTTCGGTCCATAACTGAACCCTGGCGATGGCGGCGATTTCCCCGCCGCTGGCGTTTACTCGCCGGCCACCTGGAAAGTGCCGATGAAGCTGCTGCGGCGCAGGCGGCTGTTCCACGTCTCGCCCAGGCCCTCGCCGTGATAGGAGTTCTCCAGCGAGTAGGCCGGCATGGCGTGCTCCAGCTTGGTCAGCGGCGGATAGAAGATGTCTTCGTTGCCGCAGGTGTGGTCGGCCTCGGTCATGGCGCGGGTGCGGATCTCGGCTAGCGAACCGGCGGTGAGCCGCGCAGCGCCGCTGTGCAGGTTGCCGCCCTGCACGGTCAGCTCGATCGGGGCGTACTGCACCTTGACCACATTCTTCAACAGCGCGCCGCCCTGGTTCTTCGCGAAGGCGACCAGAGCTTCACGCTGCGCGGCATCGGCGCGCGAGTCCACGATCAGCGCGGCGATGGCCGAATTCGGGCCGGTGTGGACGTTGCCCAGGGTGTGCTCGGCGCGGACCACGGCCACGACGCCCAGGCCGGCGATGTTCACGCCTTTCCAGGAGCCGTTGTTGATCTTCCAGCCCAGCACGGCTTCCTTGCCGTTGATTTCGGCTTCACCGTTAGCGAAGCACGGTCCGGTGTAAACATCGGCCGTACGGGCTTCCATGTAGTTGCCGGAAACGTTACTGGCCGGAAGACCGGCAGCAAAGGAGAAAGCGGCGGCCACGAGCAGAAGCGTGGCGGCGGTGCACAGAGTTTTCATCCCAGTATGTCCCTCTTTGGAAATTATACCCCGAGGGGCGGGTTGCCGACTGCCGGGAACCTGCCCAGCGGCTAATCGCTGATTTCAATCTTCGGACCGGTGTCTTTGGCGGCCTCCTCGGCGCGCGCCGCGACGTGGCGCGCCAATTCGAGGAACGGCTCGCCGTGGCCCTTTCGCTGCACGATGGGTTGGCCGCTATCGCCGCCGACGCGCACGTCCGGATCCAGGGGCAGTTCGCCGAGGAAGTGTACGTTCATCTCCTCTGCCGTGCGCCGGCCGCCGCCGTGACTGAAAACATCGATGCGCTCGTGGCAATGCGGGCACGTCAGGTAGCTCATGTTCTCGACGATGCCCAGGATGGGCACCTTCACCTGATGAAACATCATTACGGCCTTGCGCGCGTCTTCCAGGGAGACGTCCGATGGGGTAGTCACCACGATGGCGCCGGTGACGGGCGCCGTCTGGATGAGCGAGAGTTGGACATCGCCCGTGCCTGGAGGCAGGTCGATCACCAGGAAATCGAGATCGCCCCAGTCCACGCCGCGCAGGAACTGCTGGATGACGGAATGGAGCATGGGACCGCGCCAGACCAGGGGCTTGTCGCCGGGGCTGAGGAAACCCATCGACATCAGCTTCACACCGTACTGTTCGAGCGGCTGGATGCGCTCGCCGTATGCCATGGGCGTCTTGTTGATCCCCATCATGAGCGGGACGTTGGGACCGTAGACGTCGGCGTCCATGAGGCCGGTCCGGTAGCCGAGAGACGCCAGGCCGACAGCGAGGTTGACCGATACGGTCGTCTTGCCGACGCCGCCCTTTCCCGAGCCGACGGCAATCAGATTCTTGACACCTGCAATAGGCAGCTTGGGCATCTGGCCCGGAGGGTTGGAGGTCATCACTTGTAGTGTACCGGACGGCCGTGCCTCCAAAGCCATGCGAACCGCGCCAACAGAAGGAGCGCGAGCGCCGACAGCCACGCCGGATCACCTGGCCACCATACCGAGAGCAGCGGCCTCGTTTGCACGCCGGCCTGCACATACTCCAGTTCATAGTGCGACTGCGAGTAGTTTCGATTCTGGGCGGCGACCCGGATATCCGGATCCCGCGGAACCAGGCAATTCACCTGGTAGGCCGCGATCCGGCTGTGGTGCCGGTTTTCGAAGATCAGCTTCCGGGCTGGACCGCCGGAGGGCAGATCGGCGCTGAACTCGATCCGAATCTCGCCTCCGCCGTCTCTCAGCTCCTCGATACCAGGAAAGTGCACGGAAAGCAGTCGGGGCGTCAGGCGATGGCCGTCGATGGTCAAGGACAAATCACGGAGCACGCGGACCGCATAGGCGCGCTGCTCGGCGACGGAGATGACTCCGTCGGAGTCGGTGTCCATGTCTCGAAGCAGGGCGGGATAGACCGCAACACCGGGTGTCAGGTCGATCTGCGCCCGAACGAGGTCTTTCTCCACCGCGATGAGGGTGCCCTGGAGGTACTCGTCGAGCCGGTGCGCGGCCGCTGGCGCGCAGGCGAAGATCAGAATCGCAATTGCAGCCGGTGCGGGTTTCATTTTGCGGCGGGCTTCCGGCCGTAGTCGTTGGTGGGATCGCGGTACATGGTGTGGACATGCAACGCAGGATCGCCGCCGAGCCGCTGAGGCGCATACTCGATGACGAGATGCGGTCCCTGAATCCGGTAATAGGCTGTGATGTTGCTCCCCGGAGTGACAGTTACGGGGCCGCTCCAGGCAAACCAGGTTTCGCCGATATCGGCTTTGAGCTCGGCCATGCGCGCGTCCGCCGCGCTTTCGTGAACGATGCCTGCCCATTCGGATATCAGATCGAGCAGCATGGCGCGCTGCCGCTCGTTCATGGCGGAAGCCTTCAGACCTTCCGGCTGAATGGTCATGCCGTCCTGGCCGGGACCAAGGACGAGATCGGCGAGACGATAGCTCAGAATCGCCTGTTTCTTCTGGCTGTCATCGAGTGCGTGGAGCAGCGCGATTGCCTTGTCGCTTTCCTGGCCGAGGGGGCGCACGGTCTTGCCGTCGATGATGTAAAGAGCAGGTTGGGCGCCGGTCAGGGTCGGCGTGAGAACGCCGCGTTCGCCCGCGATGGTGATATTGAGCGCCAGATGGTGGCCGCCGAACTGAAGCATCCATGGCGCCTTTGCAGAAGGCGTACCCAGGATCGAAATGTAGTAGAGACTCGCGCCGAACATCGGGTTGTTCCTCTCATTGTGCTTCAGCGTCTCGTCGGCTTCCATGATTTGCCGGACCTTCTCAAACCCCCGACGGCTCAGAGCCGAGGAGACCAGGGCCAAGGCAGCGGAGCGCTGGGCATCGGACAATTCCCCCATGCTCAGTCCGCCGCGCCGCACCATGGCGATCGGAAAATTGGACCAGCGGGCGCGCTGGGCTTCATCGTCGAATGCGAATAGCACGGTCTGCCGCTGCTTCTGGTCGAGAGTCGAAAGGAAGGTATTGGCCGCGCCCGCGATGCGGGAGGCCGGTGTCTGCGCCGGCGCGGCGCTCAGCGAAAGCAACATCAGGGTGGAAATGCGTTGTATCGGTTTCATCGGCGGTCCTCTGTTATTTAAGTAGTCGCTGCGGAAGGTCGCCATGTAACGTCAAGGATTGTTAGGCCAGGTGCGCGGCTCCCCTTCCGGCGGGCCAGTCGTTAATGGGTGTACAATGCTTTAATTCAAGGGGAAGTTTCCCCGAAGTCGGGTCATTCAACGCCCGGGCGGGGGTTTCCTGTCCACGGTGGGTGGATTCCTTCCTTTACTTTCCACCCCTTGGAATGGTAGGCTAAGTTACTCATAATGCGTACAGTTGACTTGATTCAGCGGAAACGCGACGGCGAAGAGCTTGCTCCCGAAGAGATCGAGTTCCTGGTCAATGGATACACCAACGGTGATATCCCCGACTACCAGATGTCGTCCTTCTTGATGGCCGTTTTCTTCGCGGGCATGACCGATCGCGAGGTCAGCCGGCTCACGGAATGCATGCTGCATTCGGGCGAGACGGTGGACCTCTCGTCGATTCCAGGCATCAAGGTGGACAAACATTCCACCGGCGGAGTGGGCGACAAGACCAGCTTCATCGTCGCCCCGTTGGCCGCCGCGGCGGGCGTGGTGGTGCCGATGATGTCCGGCCGCGGGCTGGGGCACACGGGCGGCACGCTCGACAAGCTGGAATCCATTCCCGGATTCCGCACCAATCTCACCCCGGACGAATTTCGCGCGCAGCTCGCGGAGTTGGGTCTGTGTTTTATCGGCCAGACGGACCAGCTCGCGCCTGCGGACCGCAAAGTGTACGCGCTGAGGGACGTGACGGCGACGGTGGAATCGACGCCGCTGATTTCGTCTTCGATCATGAGCAAGAAGCTGGCCGAGGGGATCGATGCCCTGGTGCTTGACGTCAAGGTGGGCAGCGGCGCGTTCATGAAGAAGCAGGTGGACGCGCGCCGGCTGGCGCAGACGATGGTGGGCATCGGCCGCCGCATGGACAAGAAGGTCCAGGCGCTGATCACCGACATGAACCAGCCGCTCGGCTACGCCGTGGGCAACGCCCTCGAAATCATGGAAGCTTCGCAGACCCTGCAGAACGCGGGTCCGGCGGATCTTACCAAGCTCTCCCTCGAGCTGGCGGCGCGCATGATTTTCCTCGGCAAGAAGGCGCCCTCGCTGGACGATGCGCGCCGGGTTGCCGAGAAGCACCTGGTGGACGGCAGCGCCTACCAGTTGTTCAAAAAAGTGGTGGCGGCGCAGGACGGCAATCCGCAGGCGCTGGACAAGTTCGAGCTGCTGCCGAATGCCACCGGCATGCGCGAAGTCACTTCGCCGCGCGCCGGGTACGTGGCCGCCATCGACGCCGAAGATATCGGAATTGCCAGCAACATGATCGGCGCCGGCCGCGACCGTAAAGAGGATTCGATCGATCCCGCGGTGGGGATCATCCTCGAGGTCAAGACCGGCGAGAAGGTGGATGCCGGCAGCGTGCTCTGCCGCCTCTACTACACCAAGGAAGACCGCGTGGAAGAGGCCGCGGAGATGGTGGAAGACGCGTTCCGGGTATCGTCGCAGAAGCCCGACGAGCGAGAGCTCATCCTGGAAGTAGTCGGGTAATGGGACGGTTCACCGGGCTCCTGGGGTTGGTAGTGATCCTGGGAGCGGCATGGCTCTTTTCCACTCACAAACGGCAAATCAAGCTGCGATTACTGGCGTGGGGCATGGGCCTGCAGCTCGCCTTCGCCATCCTGGTGCTGAAGACCGAATTCGGCAAAGTTTTCCAGGCGATCGGGGCGGGCGTGAACGCGATGCTCGATTTCGCCGAAAAAGGCAGCGAGTTTCTGTTCGGGCCGTTGGGCATCAAGTCCGGCCCTTACGGCGTGATCTTCGCCTTCCAGGTTCTCCCGATCGTGATTTTCATCGCCTCGTTCTTCTCGATTCTCTATTACCTCGGGATCATGCAGGCGGTGGTCAAGGCGATGGCCATCGGGATGCAAAAAGTGATGGGCGTGAGCGGCGCGGAATCGCTCAACGTCGCGGCCAGCATCTTCATGGGACAGACCGAGGCGCCGCTGACCATCAAGCCGTTCCTGGCGGGGCTGACGGAATCGGAGCTGTTCACGATCATGACCGCCGGTATGGCGCACGTCTCGGGCGCGGTGATGGCGGCGTATGTGAAGGTGGCGGGAGTTTCGATTATTCACCTGCTGACCGCGGTGATCATGACCGCACCCGCCACCATCATGCTGGCGAAGATATTTGTCCCCGAGACGGAGAAACCGGCTACCGCCGGCCACGTCGATGTAAAGGTGGAGAAGACTGCGGTCAACGTGATCGACGCCGCGGCGCAGGGCGCGGGCGACGGGCTCCACCTCGCATTGAATATCGGCGGCATGCTGGTGGCGTTTCTGGCGCTGATCGCGATGGTGAACGGCATCCTGGGCTGGCTGCACACACTGCCCGCGATGGGCTGGCTGCCCGCGTCGCTGGAGCGCCTGTTCGGGATTATTTTCTCGCCCGTGGCGTTCCTGCTCGGCGTGCCGTGGAAGGACTGCGGCGCCATCGGCGACCTGCTGGGCACGCGTCTGGTGCTCAACGAGTTCGTCGCGTTCCTGAAGCTGGGGCCGCAAAGAGCCGCGCTGGATCCGCGGTCGTTCACGATCGCCACCTACGCACTGTGCGGATTCGCGAACTTCAGTTCGATCGCGATTCAGATCGGCGGAATCGGCGCGCTGGCCCCGAATCGCAAGAGCGACCTGGCGCGGCTGGGCCTGCGCGCCGTGGCGGCCGGGACCATGGCCAATTTCATGTCGGCGTGCATCGCGGGGATGCTGCTGTGACGGAAGAAGCGCAGCGCTACATCGAAGGCCATACCGGCGTCCGGCCGGCGATCGGCGTGGTGCTCGGCAGCGGCCTCGGGGCGTTCGCCGACGAGCTCTGCGAGCGTACGGAAATCCCTTACGCGGAGATTCCCGGCTGGCCTCGATCGACGGCGGTGGGACACGCGGGCAAGCTGATTATCGGCAACCTGTGCGGCGCGCCGGTCGCGGTGATGTCGGGGCGCGCACACCTGTACGAGGGGCACCCGATGCAGGCGGTGACCTATGGCGTGCGCGTACTGCATTCCCTCGGCGTGCGCGGAATGGTGTTCACCAACGCCGCGGGCGGCATCAACCTCGCGCTGGAACGCGGCGGATTGGTACTGATCAGCGATCACATCAACCTGCAGGGCATGAACCCGCTGGTGGGCCCCAATGACGATTCGCTGGGGCCGCGCTTTCCGGATATGAGCGACGCCTATTCCCGCGCCTGGCGGGGGCTCGCCAAATCCGCCGCGGCGGAGCTGCGCATTGCGATCGGCGAGGGAGTGTACGCGGCCATGCTGGGCCCCAGCTATGAAACGCCGGCGGAGATCCGCTTTCTGCGGACGATCGGCGCCGACGTGGTAGGAATGTCCACGGTGCCCGAGGTGATCGTGGCCAATCACATGGGGATGAAGGTGCTCGGGATTTCGTGTGTGACGAACATGGCGGCGGGGGTGATTCCCGAGTCGAAGATCAACCACGAAGAAGTTCTGGAGACCGGGGCGATGGTTCGCGACACGCTGGTGCGCCTGCTAAAAGCCCTGGTGCCGAGGCTGGCGTGATGGAAACCGACGCGCTCCGGGCAGCCGCTCTCGATGTCCGATCCCGGGCTTTTGCGCCGTATTCGCATTTTCAGGTCGGTGCGGCCTTGGAGGACGCCGATGGGCGCGTCCACACCGGGTGCAATGTCGAGAACGCCACCTACGGGCTGACCGTGTGCGCCGAACGGGTGGCCGTGTTCAAGGCCATCAGCGAGGGCGCGCGCAAGTTCCGCCGCATCGCCATCGCAGCCGATACCGACATGTTGACTCCGCCGTGCGGCGCCTGCCGGCAGATCCTGTGGGAGTTCTGCGGAGACGTCGAGATCATCCTGGTCAACCCGCGCGGCAAGACTGAAACTTATCGGCTCAAAGAGCTGTTTCCTAAACCATTCGATGTATCGTTTTTGTAGTTTCCTCCTCTGTGCCTTCGCTCTGGCGGCCGCCGAGCCCGCCGATGCCGTGTGGAGCGCGCGGTACGTCATTACCGAGGACGCGCAGCATCACGTGATCGAAAATGGCGCCGTCGCCATCAAAGACGGCCGCATTCTGGCCGTCGGAACCAGGATTCAGATTCACGCCAGGTACAGCGCGAAGCAGCACCTCGACCGTCCGGAGGCGATTCTTGCGCCCGGGCTGATCGACACCCACACCCACGCGGCCATGAGCCTGTTCCGGGGCATCGCCGACGACCTGCGCCTGCAGGACTGGCTCGAGAAGTTCATCTTTCCCGCCGAGGCCAGGAACGTCAGCGCCGAGTTCGTGCGCTGGGGGACGCGCCTGGGCTGCTTGGAGATGCTCCTCGGTGGGACCACCACCTTCACCGACATGTACTACTTCGAAGACGTGGTGGCCGAGGCGGCGAAAGAAGCCGGCATGCGGGGTGTGCTCGGGGAAACCATCATCGGCTTTCCTGTGGCCGACAATAAGACGCCCGCCGACGCGCTGGTCTACACGGAACGCTACCTGCAGCGCTTCGCCAACGATCCGCTGGTAGTCCCGGCGGTCGCGCCGCACGCGCTCTACACCAATTCGGACGAGACGCTGAAGGCCTGCCGCGCGCTGGCCAACAAGTACAAAGCGCCGCTGATCATCCATCTTTCGGAGACCAAAAAGGAGAACGACGACGAGCTGGCCAAGCGCCACACCACGCCGACGAAGACGCTCGACGATCTCGGCGTCTGGAACGGACGGTCGCTGGCGGCGCACGCGGTGTGGGTGGATGAGGCCGACATGACGATCCTGAAACAGCGGGGCGTCGGAATCGCGCACTGCCCTTCGAGCAACATGAAGCTGGCCAGCGGCGTCGCGCCGGTCACGCGGATGCTCGAGCTGGACCTGCCGGTGGGCCTCGGCCCCGACGGTCCCGCCGGCAGCAACAACGATTTGAACCTGTTCGAGGAAATGGACCTCGCCGCCAAATTGCAGAAGGTCACCACGGGCAATCCGCAGGCGCTTCCAGCCGCCGCCGCGCTCGAAATGGCCACCATCCGCGGGGCGCGCGCACTCGGCATGGAGAAGGAGATCGGCTCCCTCGAACCGGGCAAGCGCGCCGACATGATCATGGTACGCATCGATCGCCCCAACGCTCAGCCGTTGTACGACGCGGTCTCGCAGATGGTCTATGCCCTCAAAGCGGAAGACGTTCGCGACGTCATGGTCAACGGCAAAACGGTGGTGCACGACGGCAGGATTCTGACGCTCAACGAAGCGCAGATTCTCGCCAAGGCGGCGGAATACCGGACGAAAATCGCCGCCAGCCTGCGGTAAAGGCGGTTACAGGTACAATGAGATTTCACGAATGAAGCTATTCTTTGTTGCTGCCGCCGCGGCTGCCGCGCTCCTGCTGGCGGCCTGCAAGCACACTCCTCCCGCCAACGTTGCGGCCGAGGTGAACAGTTACGCCATCACCTACGGCGAACTCGAAAAGACCTACCAGTCGCAGTATGCCCAGCAGTCGGAGGGCGCCACCGAAGACCAGATCATGGCCCAGAAGCTCGACGTGCTCTCCAACCTGATCACAAACCAGATTATGCTGCAGCGCGCGGAGCGCCAGGGGCTGATGGCGGTCGACGCCGACGTGGACGCCGAAATCGCCAAGATGCGGTCGCCCTACACTAAGGAGGAATTTGACAAGACCCTGGCCGACCGTCACATGACCATGGACGATCTCAGGGCCCAGGTGCGCGCCAAGCTGAGCGTCGACAAACTGGTGAACAAGGAGATCACCAGCAAGATCACGATCACCGACGCCGACGTCAAGAACTTCTACGAGGCCAACAAGCCGAGCTTCAACCTCACCGAGCCGGCGGTGCACATGGCGCAGATCCTGGTCACGCAATTCCCCGATCCCAACGTTCACAATCTGAAGAACAGCAAAGCCCAAAACGACAAGGAAGCGCAGACAAAGATCCAGGACATCGCGGCGCGCCTGAAGCGGGGCGAAGACTTCGCCATGCTGGCCCAGAACTACTCCGAAGACCCCAACTCGGCGCCGAACGGAGGCGACATGGGTTTCGTCAAGGAGTCCGACCTGGACAAGGCCAACCCTGAGCTGCGCAAGATGGTCTTCTCGCTGCCCAACACCGGCGTTTCCCCCATCATCCACACCGGCGAAGGCTATCGCATTCTGAAAGTGATCTCGAAGGAGCCTGCGGGCCAGCGCGAGTTGAACGATCCGCGCGTGCAGCAGAACATCCGCGAGACGCTGATCAACAGCAAGGATCAACTCTTGCGCGCGGCCTACTACGAGACGGCGCGCAACAGCGCGAAGATCGAGAATTACCTCGCGCGGAACGTGGTGGACAACGCGGGGAAGGGGCGATAAGACAGAAGACAGAAGATAGAATTCAGAATTCAGAATGAAAACCACGTGCTCCGAGGCCGGGGCCGGCCATCCTGACTTCTGAATTCTTCTTCCTACTTCGTCCTCCCCATCTCGTACACGAAAATCGTGTGATCCATCTTTCCTACCTTCACATGGATCGTGTCTTCGGGCTTCCATCCGTGGACGGGGAATTCGTTGGAGACCACACGGGCGCCGGGATGTAGCTGGCGCTCGAGCGCGGGGCGCAGGCGCTCGTTGGAACCCGTGAGGAAGAACATCGTGACCACGTCGGCGGGGCTCAGGTCTGTCCGCAGGGCGCTCCCTTCAATGATGCGGACGCGGTCGGAGAGGCCGGCTGCCTCGACACGTTCGCGCGCCTTGCGGCACAGGTCCGGCATCAGTTCCACGCCGACGGCATGCACGCCGTATTTCTGGGCCGCGGTGATGACCACGCGCCCGTCGCCGCTGCCCAGGTCGTAGATCACTTCGCCGGGCTTGAGACGCGCGGCATCAAGCATGCGCTCGACCACGGATTGAGGAGTGGGGATCGGCGGGGCGAGGTTTTCTGCCGGCCCGAATTGCTGAGCCCAACCGGGCAGAATAGCAAATGCGATTCCGAATGCAGTGAGCGTGACCTGCATGTTCTATTGGGCCAGCGGGGCTGAAGTACTTCCCGGCTTCCCAACCTTAAATTTTACTATACGGCCGATGATCTCGCTCCAGGCGTAGAACAGATCGCGCGGGCGGCTGATGGTGAACTCCGAACCCTTGAGCGCCTTCACCGCCGTGCCGATCGCATCGCGCCAGGGATTTGCCTGCGGGTTCACGTTGTAATTCATGTAGAACACCGGGAACTTGATCTCGCCCAGTTGCTTGAGGGCATCCTGCTGGATGCCGGCGTCGGTCATGACCTTGGGGCCGGCGATGATCACCGCGTCGGGCGATTCCTTCGGCTCCTTGACTTCCTGCGTGATGAAGTTCGTCAGAAAATCCGCGTCGCCGCGTTTCTGGCCAAGGCGCTTGAGATCGACCGTGCCCAGGTTGAGCGAGTGCAGGGCTTGCCCCATTGCGGGGAAGTCGATCTGCGAGGCGCCATCCTGGCGGTAGATCACGCGCTGCTCTTGCATGTTGAAAGCCACGATGGAGAACTTGGTGATGCGCGGCTCGCGCGCGATGCTGCGGAGGATCGAAATCAGGGCGTTGGTGTCGATGGGCTGAAGCGTGGCGGAGAGCGAATCCTGCGGGGCGAAATTCACGATTACCTTGACGTTCAGCGGACCCTCCTGCGGCACGCGCTCGACGGGCGGTTCCTGCTTGAACGGCTCCGTCTCGGCGGCCAGGACCCTGTTGGGCGCGATGTCCAGGGCGATCTGCCTGTCCTTCGCCGGCAAGGTTGCCTCGGCGTCCCAGTTATAAGAGCAGACGCGCTCGGCACGGTCGCGCATCAGCCAGTCGATGTGATACTTGCCTTCACCTAAATCAAATGTGCCGGTGAGGTTGGCGCTGCCGCCGGCATCGGCGTCGATGGCCGGCACGCTCCAGTGTTGCGAGAAGTAGATCGGCTCGTCCTTGCCCTTCTCGGGTGTTACGCGGAACACCATCGTAAGCTGGTTGTCGCTGCCCGCCAGGTCTTTGAGCGGAACGGTGACGTCGTACCCGGCGTGGAATTTGAGGTCGAACCCCAGAACGGGCTTTACGGGTGCGACCGTGCACGGAATGTCCTTGCGAATCTCCTGGGCTTCCAGAATCGCGGCATCGGAAGTAAACAGCCGCACCGCGCCGCCCGGACCGGAAGCCGGCATGAGACTCTGGGCACAAAGGGGGGTGCAAGCCATCATCACGGCGCACGCCCGCCGCTCCGCTCTCCCCATCCGCCCGAGCATAGACTTCAACCAGGCTTTCATCTCCATCGCGGAAGCACCTGAGGTGCCAGTTTGACCTCGATTGTCCAGAGGTCTTAACACGGTATTATGGCGCATTTTTGGGTCGGTGCAACCTGCAATTGGTAATCGCATCGTAAAAAAGTACCTGGCTTCAAAACTACTGCGCGCCGAAGTTGCATTCCTCCACACCACGGCTAGAATAGGTGCATGTTCGGAATGGACCGGACCAAGGACCAGCGAGAAGAAATCCCCTCGGCTTCCGGACTTCCCGCGGAAACGATCGTCAGCCCCGACGCGCTCCGCACCGTGCGAATTCCGCCGGGGCAAACGCGCACGAAGAAGTGGCCGGTCCTGGACGCCAGCGGACCGCCGCACATCGATCTCGCGTCATGGCGCTTCCGAATCGACGGGCTCGTCGGGAAGCCGGTCGAGTGGGATTGGGCCGCTTTCTCCGCGCTTCCGCGGCGCCGGGTGTTTGCGGATTTCCATTGCGTCACGCGTTGGTCGCGGCTGGGAAACCTCTGGGAAGGCGTCACCACTCGCGAGTTGGTGCAGATCGCGGGCGGAGTGTCGTCGGAAGCACGTTTTGTCCTGGTTCACGGATTGGATCGGGGCTGGACGACCAACCTGCCATTAGAGAGTTTTCTGGCCGAGGATTCGCTGGTGGCGATCCTCCATGACGGCGAGCCGTTGACGGCGGAACACGGCGGGCCGGCCAGGCTGATCGTCCCGCGCCTCTACGCGTGGAAGAGCGCCAAGTGGGTGACGCGCGCGGAACTGATCGCGAAAGACCGGCCGGGTTTCTGGGAAGCCAACGGCTATCACATGCGCGGAGATCCGTGGACCCAGGAAAGGTACGGGTTCTAGACGGCCGCCGCCCGATGCTTCACACGATACCGCGAGACGTACGCGGCGCCCGGCGGAGCCGGCTCCGGATGGGCGGCCGATTGGATCTCGTCCAACATGGCGATCACCAGCATGGCGCCGGGCTCAAACCCGTAGGCTTCCAGGGCCGCCCTGACCTCACGCAGGCCGGCTTCGTAAGCGGGGAATTCGACGAGAGTAACCGACTCTGTCTCCTCACGATCGTCCGGATAGCGGTAGATCACCGCGGCGTCGTGATAGATCTGCGGATTGATGGGAAAACGGACCTGCGCCAACGCCTCCAATAGGGATTCCAGCTCATTGGGGTGGACGCGCACCGAAACGGACACCAGTTGGCCTTCGGATGTTCCAAGGGGCCAGACGCTCATAAACCCTCCAGCATCCGGCGACGGGGGTTGCCGAAGAACAAAAAACCCTGGAGCCGCAAGGCGCCAGGGTCGAGGTGTTCTCGAACAGACCGACTCGCCTTTAGCACTTTTTTTCGTGGTTGCAATTAGCCGGGCCCGCCAGGACCCATAAATCAATCCACGTCATCCTTAGGTTAACACCCCTGGGTCCCCGAGGCAACAGGTTTAATGTTAACGGTTGCATCGCCAGCGGCCGGGCAATGTCCGGCTGTGCTACTCTGAGTACACCCTGGAGGGTCATTCGTGAAAGTACTGTCTGTCATCGCAGCCGGCGCTGCGCTCGTCGCCACGCTCTTGGCGCAGCCGCAGCAGCCGCCCAAGACACACCTCAAAGTCGGCGACATGGCGCCGGATTTCACCCTGCCGTCGACCGCGGGGAAGCCCGTGAAGCTGAGCGATTTCCGCGGAAAGAATACGGTTGTGTTGGCGTTCTTTCCGGCCGCCTTCACCGGTGGTTGAACTAAGGAATTCACGGCGTACCAGGCTGGTATCGCCAAATTTGAAGCTACTGACACCAAGGTTTTCGGAATCAGCACCGACAACATTCCTTCCCAGCGGGAGTTCGCGGCCAAGAACAAGATCGAAGTTCCCCTGTTGAGCGACTTTAAGGACCGCGGTGTCGCCAAGGCGTACGGCGTACTTCTCGAGGCCGGCATGGCCAACCGGGCGACGTTCGTGGTGGACCAGGAAGGTAAGATCGTTTACATCGAGGAGGGAAGCTCGGCCATCGATCCCACCGGCGCCGAGACCGCCTGCAGCCGGTCGGCCCACAAAGGCCAGTGAGTTAACCCGGCGCGACCTCGGTAAGCTCCAGTTCGAGGATCGCGCCGCATCTCCCGCACACCACCCTGCCGTCTTCGGTGAGATACACGGTGATCGAGTGGCAGCGCGCACACTCGGCGGTCGGGTCGGTAGCATCGGGCAGTGGGTCGGGTGGAATCAGACCGGCAACCGAGCCGCCCGCGGCTTTCGTAGCAGGCTCGAATGTCGTGCCGCAGTTGCCGCACACGTGATTGAAACAGCAATTGGGCGTACAGCTATAGAACACCTCGCCCGAGCCGCACTGGGGACAGGCGATCTCCAGCTTCCGGGTCTTCATTTGCTGACTTTGGAAGCGGGCAGGAGCTCCGGAGCCAGGATGACATTGGCCTTGTTCACCAGGTCGTCGACCTGCTTCTTGGCCATCTCCGGCCGTACTTTCGGCTCGAGTTCCGGCTTCAACTCGTCGAAAGTCTTGGCTTGAAATTCTTCCACCTGGATCAGGTGATAGCCGAACGGTGACTTCACGGGCTCGCTCACTTCGCCAGGCTTTAGCTTGAACGCCGCCTGTTCGAAGCTGGGCACCATCTGGCCGTGGCCGAAGAATCCCAATTCGCCGCCATTGGCGCCGCTGCCCGTGTCGTCGGATTCGGCTTTCGCGATCGCCGCGAAATCGCCGCCGCCCTGAATCTTGGCCCGAAGCTCCTGCGCCTTGGCCAGCGCCTCGGCATCGCTGAGGTCTTTCTGTCCCGGCTTCACCGCCACCGGCGAGCCGGTCATGCGGATCAGGATATGCCGGGCGCGAACCTTCTGAAATTCGGCCTTGTGGTCCTCGTAATACTTCATCAGGGCAGCATCGTCTACCTTGAGGTTCTTCTTGATGTCCTCGTTTGTGTGGTTGGCCAGGATGGCTTCCACGGAATACTGCGCCTGGGTCTTGTACGCGGGATTCTCGTCGATCTTGCGGCGCTTGCCTTCTTCGCTGAGCACCAGCGTGCGTACCAGGTTATCGATGAACTGCTGACGCCCCGGTCCGCGCACGTAGATGCGTGTGTTTTCCGGGTAGGCCTCGAGAATCTGGTCCAACTGGCCCGCGGTGATCTTGATGTCGTTCACCTGGACGACCACCTTTTCGGGCGGCAGACTGGTCATGCCGGAGGGCATGAGCTGGATCGGCGCGGTGACGCTGCCGTCCGCATTCGGCGTGGGCGGCTTCGGGGGCGGAGTCTGCGCGAAAAGACACACGCTGGCGCCCAATAAAAGGAAAACGGGGAAGGATTTCATTTTTCTTATGATAACAATCTGCGGCCCCGCACCTCGGCATGGGCGTCGCCGCACGCGCCTATGCGGGTTCGATGACGGCGCTCATGGAGCCCTGGGAGCGAGGCAGGCGCCAGTCCGGGCCGTAGGCGTGAATCTGGTCGCGCGCGAATTCGGCCTCGCGCAGCTCGCAGGTGATCAGCACCGTCCGTCCCGCGCGGTCCACTTCTTCGGCGTGACGGTACGCCTGATCCAGGGAGAAAATGAAGATCTTCTGCAACATTTCGATCACGTAGTCGTAGGTGTGATCGTTGTCGTCGAGCAGGACGACGCGGTAGAGAGGAACGGTCAAGTCCCGTTCCATGACTTCTGCTTCAGGTGAGATCGCAGGCTTCGACATGACATCGGCCCCGACGCCAACAGTTACAGTATCCGCCATTACCGCCGCGGTATGCTACTGGGCTCCGCGCGTCAGCAGCATGGCCTTGAGCGTGTGAAAGAGGATGTAGTTGTCCAGCATCAGGGACATGTTCTTGATGTAGTACAGATCGTACTCCAGCTTGGTGATGGTATCCTCCATCGTGTCGCCGTACTTGTAGTTGATCTGCGCCCACCCCGTGATTCCCGGCCGCACGCAGTGGCGCTGCCGGTAGTAGGGGATCTGCTCGTTGAGCGCCTTGACGAACTCGGGCCGCTCGGGGCGCGGTCCTACAATAGACATCTCGCCCTTGAATACGTTGTACAACTGCGGCAGCTCATCCAGCCGCAGACGGCGGATCACCCGTCCCACCCGGGTTACGCGCGGGTCGTCCTTCTGGGCCCACACGGCGCCGGTCTCGGCCTCCGCATCCGCGCGCATGGAGCGGAATTTGTACAGCGTGAACAGCCCGCCGTCGAGTCCTACGCGCACCTGCCGGTAGAGGGTCGGGCCGGAAGATGATAGCCTCACGGCAAGCGCGGTGAGCAGCATGATGGGCGAAGTCAGCACCAGGCCGATCACCGCCGCCACGGCGTTGGAGAGCCGCTGATAGATCAGGTTCTGCCGGCGCGGGCCGAGCTCGCCGGAAAAAATCAGGTCCGAAGGCCGCACCTCCTTGAGACAGACGCGCCCGCATACCCGTTCGTAGGCCGTGGCGACTTCCTCGATGACGTGTCCGCCGAAGCGCAGCTCGAGCAGGTCGCTCACCGGCATCCGGTTGCGCCGCTCGAACATGCCCACGACGATCAGGTGCGGCTGCGTCGCGCGCACAATATCGCGCATGGCGCTGATCGGCCCCAGCACCTTGCCGCCGGCCAGCATGGCGCCGGGCTCATGCCGGTCGTCCACGTACCCGGCGACATCCAGGCCGGTCTCCGGCCGCTCCGCGATGTGGCGCCCGATCTCCTCCAGCAGGGGGCTGCCACCCACCAGCAGGAGCCGGTCCTTGCCCACCACCTGGAACGCGTAGGCGCTGAAAAAATTCCGCCACAAAAAGATGGCTACCACCGCCACCGAGCTGCCCACTACCATCACGCGAATCGGCACCCGCAGTCCGGCGTCGAGATAGGCGATCAGACCCTGCGTCAAAAAGGCGATCCCCATCACCAGGCAGAGCTGCTGCACCAGCACAATCCGCGACTTCACGTGGAACTGCGAATAGAGATCGTGAAAATGAAGGCCGATGACAATCGACCCAACTACCAGGAAGATGCGGGAAAGACCGCCGTCATCGAGCAGGTAGACCGTCGGATCGGCATCGAATGTGAGATAGGTCGCCAGCACGAATGCCGAGGTCACCAGGAGGAATTCGGAGACCAGCAGCGTCAGTGTCCCGACTGGAATGAAGACCTTGAATAATCGGATCATTCGACGGCCCGAAGCAAGAGGGACTGAACGTTAATTATACTCGTGAATGAAACCTGCTCCTATCGGGTAAACCAGAACGACTGTGCAGAAACCCATCTACTTCGACTATCACGCGACCACGCCCGTGGATGCCCGCGTACTGAATGCGATGTTGCCATACTTCGGAACCAGATTCGGCAATGCTGCCAGCGCCACCCACTCGTTCGGCTGGGAGGCGGAAGGTGCCGTCGCGCACGCGCGAAAACGCGTCGCGGATCTGTGCGGCGCCTCACCGGGCGAGATCGTATTCACCAGCGGCGCCACCGAGAGCGACAATCTCGCCCTGAAGGGCGCAGTCCCGCCGGGCGCGCACATGGTGACGGTGAGTACGGAACATAAGGCGGTGCTGGATAGCGCTCACCGGCTGGAACAAGCCGGCCGGAGAGTGACGGTGCTCGCGCCGCGAGCCGATGGTTTGATCGATCTCGACGAGCTCCGCGAGGCCGTCCGGGCGGATACCGTGCTCGTGAGCGTCATGTACGCCAACAACGAGATCGGCGTGATTCAGCCGATCCCGGAAATCGGACGTCTCTGCCGCGAAAAGAAGGTGCTGCTCCACAGCGACGCGGTACAGGCATTCGGCAAGATGCCGCTCAACGTGGAGGCCGACGGAATCGGCCTGATGAGCATCACGGCGCACAAGATGTGCGGTCCGAAAGGCGTGGGCGCGCTCTACGTGCGCCGTGGGCTGAGACTGGAAGCCCAGATGGATGGCGGAGGCCATGAAAGCGGTATGCGCAGCGGAACGCTGAACGTGCCCGGGATCGTTGGTTTCGGCGAGGCCTGCGGCATCGCGGCCGCCGAGATGCGGCAGGAGTGCGTCCGCGTGCGCGCACTGCGCGACCGCCTGCTCGATCGGATTCGCGGCGGAATCGAAGGGGTAATAGTGCACGGCTCAATGGAACATCGGCTGGGCGGAAATTTGAACCTGAGTATCGAGGGTGTGGATGGAGACGCGCTCCTGGTAGCTCTGCCCGACCTCGCGGTGAGCACCGGGTCGGCGTGTTCGTCGCACGGCACAAACGGCAGCCACGTGCTCCAGGCGATTGGAGTGCCGCCCCGGCTGATGCAATCGGCGATGCGTTTCGGCTTGGGACGATTTACTACCTCGGACGAAGTCGATTACGCGGCCGAACGGCTGGTGAGCGCGGTGAGCAGGCTGCGCGCGGAGAGTCCGGTGTAACGTGCTATACTCGAAGGGTCTTTCCTGTTCGAAAAGATCCAGGGAATAACTATGCCGAAACTCAAGACTCACAAAGGTGCGTCTAAACGGTTCAAGAAGACGGGCACGGGCAAAGTGGTTCGCAATCATGCCTTTGGCCGTCATATCCTGACCTCGAAGCCGCACAAGCGCAAGAAGAAACTGCATCAGAGCGTGGTCGCCGACGCGGCCAACCAGCCCGCTCTGAAGCGCATGCTCCCGTATTGAATCCGGTGAGCGATTGCGCGGACGGTGCGCGTGGCACGTGCCCGATCCGCCAATAATTCAAAAACTCAAAAAGGAGATCAAACGTGCCTAGAGTAAAACGTGGTACCCACCGTAGGGCGTCCCGGAAGAAGACACTAGCCCAGGCTTCCGGATATTTCCTCACCAAGAGCAAGCTATATCGGGCAGCGCAGGAAGCGGTCGAGCGCGGACTCAAGTTCGCGTACACCGGCCGCAAGAACAAGAAACGCGAATACCGTTCACTGTGGATCGTGCGTATCAACGCTGCCTGCCGCGACGCCGGCATTTCCTATAGCAAATTCCTGCATGGCCTGAAGGCCGCGGGATTCGACCTGAACCGCAAGGTGCTGGCCGACGTGGCCCTGCACGATGACGCGGCGTTCCGCAACCTGGCGGAGCTGGCCAAGTCGGCGCTCGCGGTGAAGGAATCGGCGCGCGCGGCGCTCGAAAAAGAGTGAGCCAAGCCATGACCCCGGCCGAACCCGAGACCGACTCTCTGAGTACCCTCGAGGACCGCGTGCAGCGCGCGGTCCAACTCGTGGCGCGCCTCCGGCAGGAACGGGACGCCGCCATCGAGGAGGCGTCGCAGGCGCACGCCGAGGCGGCCCGCCTCTCGGCGGAGAACCATACGCTGCAGGCCGAGCGCAAGCAGGTTCGCAGCCGCATCGAGAAGCTCTTGGGCCAGATCGATCAACTGAGCGGCACGGACTAGCCGGCGCGGGAAGGGAAAGTTCATGGACGGCAGCACTCCCGAGAAGCGATCGGTTCGGGTGACCATCCTGAGCCGCCCGTACACGCTGCTCGCCACGGGCGATCCGCGGGAAGTGGAGGACGTGGCGGCCGGCGTGAACGATCTCATGCTGTCGATCGCGTCCAAAGCGCCCAACGCCGATTCCACGCGGATCGCGGTACTGGCGTGCATGCACCTGGCCGACAAGCTGCGCTCTCTCGAGCGCGAGCTCGATCGGGTTCGGGCGCATGTGGACCGCAAGAGCGTCGAGCTCACGGGCGTGCTGGAACAACTGCTGGCGGCGGGTGAGGATTCGTGATGCTGCGCCTGCTGTCTCTCGCGGCGGCCGCCGCGATACTGATGGTCGCGGCCAGTTACACCGACGAGATCGCGGCCTGGCGCAAACAACGTGAAGAGCGGCTGAAGGCTCCCGGCGGATGGCTGAGCGTGGCCGGCCTTTTCTGGCTGCACGACGGCGCGAATCCTTTCGGCAAGGACGCGAACAATGAGATTGTCTTACCCGATGGGCCGGCCCGCGCCGGCTCGTTCCAGTTGAGCGGCGGCAAGGTGAAGGTGAAGATGGACGGCGCCGAGCGCGAGCTATGGCCCGACTCTGCCGACGTGGCTACCGTCGGCCGCCTGAGCCTGTACGTGATCCAGCGCGGCGAGAAATTCGGCATCCGGCTCAAAGATCCGGACAGCCAGTACCGTCGCGCATTCCACGGCATCGACTACTTCCCGGCCAGGCCCGAGTACAAGGTGACCGCGAAGTGGGTCGCCGAACCGTCGCACATTCCGATTCTGAATGTCCTGGGCCAGACGGAGGAGATGCAGAGCCCCGGCTACGCCGTGTTTTCGTTGCAGGCCACGGAGTATCGCTTGCGTCCGGTGCTGGAGACTCCGGACGCGCAGGAGTTATTCTTCATTTTCCGCGATCAGACCAGCGGAAAAGAGACTTACGGCGCCGGGCGTTTTCTCTATTCGCAACTGCCCAAGGACGGCCGCGTTGTACTCGATTTCAACAAGGCCTACAACCCCCCGTGCGCCTTTACTCCCTATGCCACGTGTCCGCTTCCGCCGGCGCAGAACCGGTTGACAGTAAGGATCGAGGCGGGGGAGAAGAGATACTAGGCATCAGGCTTCAGCGCACGAGGCTTCAGGCGTCAGGCGTCGGGCATCACCGGACAAGGCTTCAGGCGTCAGGCGTCGGGCATCAGCTTGAGAGGTGCAAGGTTGATACCCTAGCTCTCGGATGAAAGACTTTCACGAGTTGAAGGTCTGGCAGAAGGCGCATGCGCTTACTTTGGCCGTCTACCAGATCACGGCCAATTTCCCGCGCCAGGAGAAGTACGGTCTGACGTCGCAGTTGCGGCGCGCAAGCTCTTCGATTCCAGCCAACTTGGCAGAGGGCTGTGGCAGAAACGGCGACGCCGAATTCGTTCGCTTCTCTTCGATCGCCGCAGGATCCGCCAGCGAACTGGAGTACCACCTATTGCTCGCGTGTGATCTGAAGCTGATCACGCGCGAAGACCACGTGGAACTTAGTCAAAGGACGACCGAGTTGAAGAGAATGCTGAACGTGTTGATGCGCCGGCTGAAGCCTGACGCCTGAAGCCTGACGCCTGATGCCTATTGCCCCAAATACTCCTGCAAATTCGCCAGCGACCTGCTCATAGACACCGCGCCGTCCGAGGGCGGCGGACGATACGCGGCAATCCTGGAATGTACATGCTTGTTCAGTCGCACGAAAAGACTCGTGATCGCTGGGTCGCGCCAGCCGCGACCGGCTTCGTCCTCCAGAATCTCGAGCGCCTTCGGGCGCGTATAGGCTTGTTTGTAAGGACGGGGATTAGTGAGCGCATCGTAGATATCGACAACCTGAATCACGCGCGCCAACAATGGAATGGCAGTGCCGGTCAGGCGATCGGGATAACCCGTTCCGTCCAACCGTTCGTGATGGTGCCGGATTAAAGGTAGAACGGGGCGCAGCGATTTCAGCGGGCGGCAAATCTCCTCTCCGCGTGCCGGATGGGTACGCATGGTCTCCCATTCCCGCTCGGAGAGCCGGCCGGGTTTGAACAGGATCGAATCCGGTATGCCGACTTTGCCCACGTCGTGCAGATAGCCCCCCAGATATAGTGCGAGCAGACTCTTGCTGTCCAGCCGCATGGCGACGCCGAGGGCAACCCCTGTGAAGGCCAGGCGCTCACAATGGCCGGCAGTGTGATTGTCGCGTTGCTCCACAATCTTCGCCAGTGACAGCAGCATGGATTCGGTTTCACTTACCTGCAATGGTGCATCCTCCGCCTGCTCCCTGGCGGGTGCCGGCGCGATCTCTTTCACCGGTGCCGCCTTGCCGGCGCACACTGCGGCCATCCGGCGAAGAGCCCGCCGCGGCTTCGGAGGTTTGCTGTCAGCGACTAGTTCCATGATGCTAGTGGATATATCGGCGGCAATTGGAAAAATTAGAGGGTACTAGAGTAAAAAATTGTGTCGGCTTCAGTGCCGAACCACCGTTACCGCCCGCCACGCGGAATTCCCGGCGGCGTCATAGGCCCGGACAGTGATCACGTTGGTTCCTACCAGCAACGGCACGCTCGCGTTCCACGCGGTGGTTCCGGAAGCCACCCCGGAGTCGCCGCCCGAAGTGGTCCATTTGACCGACGCCACGCCTACGTTGTCGCTTGCAGTGCCGCTGAATGCCAGGCTCGCTGCCGTGGTCGATACGATCGTCGAACCAGGTGAGACAATCTGGAGCGCGGGTGGCGCGGTGTCCGGCCCCGTGGGCGTAGGCGTCGGGCTGGGTGTGGGCGTGGGCGTCGGCGCCGGTGGAGGAGTCGGAGCCGGCGCGGGAGCGGGGGCGCTGGTTCCCGCCTTGCCGTACAAGGCTTGAATCGCGGCAATGTCGTCGTCGGTCAGGCCCGCCGAGAGCCTGTAGTAGGGGTACATCACCGCGCCCGGTCGGTCGGAATGCCCCAAACCCAGCGCGTGGCCCGCCTCGTGCAGCGCCACCGAAAACAGATCGACCGACTTGCCGACAGCCCACGCCTCGTCGGCATCCATGTGCATGTCGCCCGCGACCGGCTCGGAGTTGGGCGGCGACGGATAGAAAGTATGGGCCAGCGTTCCGCCGGGACCGTCGAACGGATAGGAATCGCCGTGTGCGCCGCGCGCGAAGAGGATGTCGATGGCGCGGGACGAGGAATCCTGCCGGCCGGCCGCGATGGAAACGTTTGCATATTTCGTCCACTCGCGAAGCGCTCGCTCGATTTCCGATTGCGCCACCGCCGGATCCAGCTTATCGGTGAGCGAGCGGACAAAGTAACTAAGTGAGACGCTGCCCGACTGATCCTTGGGCCAGCCCGTGCCCACCAGGACATAGTCGCCGACCGCGCCCGCCTCGGTCATCGCGCCGGCGCATCCCGCCATGGGTTCTCCCGCGGCCAGTTCCGGAGCCGCGGGTAGAATGTATTCGACTTCGTCCCGCGCCGCCAAAGTCTCGATCCCGCTGTGCGGGCCGGTGACCACCAGTTGACCGGGCAGCAGGCTGGGATTCTCGATCACGTCGAAGCCCGAGCTGGTCGCGACCGCGCGCGCAGCGTCCCCCGCCACGTCCGCATAAAACTCCACTAGGATTGGACCCGAGGCCTCCTGGTCCAATTGCGGACTGATCTTGTCCGCTGCCTCCAGTGCCCCCGCCCATGCCACCGGCAGGCCATCCAGTTGCGGTGCGGCCGCGGCCACCAGCAGGCCATTGTCCGGGACGTATTCCAGGACCCGCATACCCCTCTTGGCAAGCTCGGCGCGAAGCTGGGCATCCGGATACCGATGGAATTGCAGAATGACGTGAGTCTGTTTCGCCCCAGGGCGGATCTCACGACGCCCGGCTGAAGCGCGGGCTTTCAGACGAAGAGTGGTCTGGGTCATGGCGCAACAGGCCGCGAGGAGAATCATCGTCACTCCGAACCCAAGTCTCTTCATATTGCACGCTCTGTTTATGCTCTTCGGGAGCTGCGCCGACGTACCTCTGAGAAAATCCGCCGGTAGGTGAGAATTTTCTGCTGTTCCAGGTACTTACTCCAGGAATAGCCGGATGAGGTACTACTGGTGTCTCCTGCCGGTGCTGGCTTTTGGCCCGCAGGCGTGGGGTGGGTCGGCTCCCCGCACGGTCTACCGGATCGAAACCGTGGCCGGCAGCAACCTGATCGGCGACAATGGGCCCGCCACGGCCGCCCAGATCTCCAGTATTCAGGGGATCGCCCTCGACCGCTTCGGCAACCTCTATCTCTCCGACACGGACAACCACCGCGTCCGCCGCGTTTCGACCACCGGTGTGATCACCACCGTCGCGGGAACCGGCACGGCGGGATTCAGCGGAGACGGAGGGCCGGCGACCGCTGCGCAGCTCAATCTGCCCTACAGCGTGGCGGTCGATTCGAACGGCAATCTCTTCATCGCCGACCTGGGAAACCAGCGGGTCCGGCGCGTTGCTCCGGACGGGACCATCGCCACCGTCGCCGGCGACGGCCGGAAAGCTGCTTCGCCCGACGGCATACCTGCTTCGCAGGCGAGCCTGCTCTCGCCGCGCAACCTGGCCGTGGATGATGCCGGCACGCTCTACTTCTCGGAGTTCGAAGGGCACCGCGTGCGCAAGGTGGGATCCGACGGCAGGATCTCGACGGCCGCGGGCACCGGGCAATCGGGATTCCGGGGAGACGGTGCCGCCGCAGCCGGCGCCCTGCTCAGCTATCCGGCGGGTTTGGCGGTGGACCGTTCGGGCTCCCTGTACATCGCCGATTCGGGCAATAACCGCATCCGAAAGGTATATGCGGGCGGCACGATCGGAACCGTACTCGGCGGCTCGTCCGCGACTGCTCTGAGCGGTCCGATCGCGGTGGCCGTCGATCTCGCTGGAGCGCTTTACGTTGCCGACTCGAGCTTCGTGGTTCGCACGTACACCGCTTCCGCCAGATGGATGGACTTCGCCGGCAACGGAGCACCGGGATTCGGCGGCGACGGCGGACCCGCCACGCGCGCTATGCTCGCCGCCGCGCACGACCTGTCCCCGGGAGCGGCCGGCGGCCTCTATATCGCCGATGGGGCACGCGTCCGGTTCGTCGATTCCACGGGTGTGATCCACACCTTCGCAGGAGACGGCTACGTCAACTCCGTAGGTGACGGGCGCGCGGCCACCTCCGCCATTCTGCACCAGCCGGCCGGAGTGGCCATCGATTCCGCGGGAAACCTGTTTATCGCCGACCCGGGCACCGAGCGGGTTCGCCAGGTGCTTCCGGCCGGCAACATCACCACCCTCGCCGGAACCGGCACCGCGGGGTTGGGGAGCGAGGGGGCGTCCGCCGGCGCCTCCCCACTCAATTCTCCGATGGGGGTGGCGGTGGATCATTCAGGCAACGTGACCATCGCCGACACCTACAATCACCGCATCTGCCAGGTCTCGGCGGATCGCCGCGTGCGGACCGTCGCCGGTACGGGATCGAGCGGATCCGGGGCCGACGGCGCTCCGCCGCTGGCCACGGCGCTGCGCGGGCCGCGCGCCGTATGCGTGGATCGCGCGGCCAACCTCTATATCGTGGACACCTCGAATCATCGCGTGCTGCGCGTGCCGCCGGGCGGCGTGGTGCAGACGGTTGCCGGCAACGGATCGCCGGGCGCGACCGGAGACGGCGGGCCCGCCCCATTGGCCCAGCTCAATCAGCCCTCCGGATGCGCTCTCGATTCCTACGGCAATCTGTACATCGCGGACACGGTGAACAACCGCGTGCGCAAGGTCGGCCCCTCGGGCGTGATCTCGACCGTGGCGGGCGGGCAGTCGGGGATCGGGGACGAAGGCCCGGCGGTTGCGGCCGGCCTCAACGCGCCGGCGGCCGTGGCGGTGGACGACTCCGGCGATATCTACATTTCCGACAGCGGCAATCACCGCATCCGCCATGTCACGCCGGACGGCGTGATCCACACCATTGCCGGCACGGGACTGCCGGGATTCTCCGGCGACAACGGGCCGGCATTGTCCGCGCTGATCGACACTCCGGACGGCCTCTTTCTGGACGGGGCAGGCGCACTGTATTTCGCGGACAGCCGGAACAATCGCATCCGGCGGCTGGTTCCCGATGCGGTCGTGCCGCCCGATCCCATCGTGCTGCCGCCCCCGCTGGCGGCGGTAAACGCGCTCAGCCTGCAACCCGGACCGGTCGCTCCCGGCGAGATCGTCAGCGTCTTCGGCGCGGGCCTCGGCCCGGAGGCCGGAGTCCCGGGCACATTGGATGCCTCGGGCCTGCTGGCCAACCTGGTGGCCGGTGTCGAGGCGCGGTTCGATGGAGTGCCCGCGCCGCTGTTTTACGTGCAGGCGGGCCAGGTCAATGCACAGGTGCCGTACACCGTTGCCGGCGCGGCCTCGACTCATCTGGAGATGCGCTATCAGGGAGCAGTGACCGGCTCGCTCGATCTGCCGGTGGCGGCCGCGGCTCCCGCCCTGCTCCCGGTCGTCGCCAACCAGGACGGGTCGCTGAACAGCGATTCGGCCCCGGCGCCGCCGGGAACCGTGCTCACGCTGTACGCCACCGGAGAAGGCCTGAGCGACGGGGCGAACATTGCCGGAAAACCGGCGGTGGCGCCGCTGACGCATCCGGCGCTGCCGGTGACCGTGACCATCGGAGGTCTGCCGGCCGAGACTCTGTTCGCCGGCAGTGCGCCCGGCATGGTCGGACTGATGCAGATCAATGTGCGCACTCCCGGCGGATTCCTCGCGGCCGGCAAGGCAAACCTCTCACTTACGGTGGGCGGCGCCGCGGCGCCTGCGGTGGCTGTCTGGCTGAAATAGACGCCTGCTATCCTGGGACCGGATGCCGCCCGTAGCCCTGACCATTGCCGGAAGCGACCCGTCCGGCGGCGCCGGAATCCAGGCGGACCTGAAAACCTTCCATCAGTTCGAAGTCTACGGCGAGGCCGTGATCACGCTGATCACGGTGCAGAACACACTCCGCGTCTCGCGTATCGAAGTGCTGTCGCCCGGGCTGGTGCTCGAACAGCTCGACGCCGTATTGGAAGACATTCCGCCTCAAGCCGCCAAGACCGGCGCCCTCGGGTCCGCGGAGATGGTGGCGGCGGTGGCGCGCGCCGCGGAGGCTTTCCCTTTTCCACTGGTGGTCGACCCGGTAATGGTGAGCAAGCACGGCCTGCCGCTGCTGCCGGAGAGCGCCGCCAGGGCCGTGCGCGAACTGCTGCTGCCGCGCGCGGCGCTGGTCACGCCGAATCTGTCCGAGGCCGAGGCGCTCACCGGCACCCGCATCCGCACCATCGACGAAATGCGGCGCGCCGCGGCGGACATCTTCCGCCTGGGCGCGCGCGCCGTGCTCATCAAGGGCGGGCATCTGGAGACCGGTGCAACCGATGTGCTGTACGATGGCTCGGAGTTTCGCGACTTCCCGGCCGTGCGCGTCGAGACTGCGCACACTCACGGCACCGGTTGCACCTATTCGGCGGCGATCACGGCGTGCCTGGCCGCGGGAATGCGGCTGTGCCATGCCGTGGCCCGCGCCAAACAATTCATCCACGAAGCGATTCGCACGAACCCAGGCCTGGGCCGCGGTTCCGGACCTGTCAATCACCACGCGAGACTTCCATGAAATTCGACGAGCTCCTCATCGCCGCCATCGGCCGTTCCGAGATTCCGCTGCGCTTCGAACCGGGTGCCGACGAAGCCGTGGCCAAACCGGTAACCGAGGTGATCGAAGCCTGGATCACGGCCCACCTGCCGGACAACGCCGCCAACGATTTCGATCGCGGGCGGCGGGCGCTGGCCCTGCAACTGCTCTCCGAGCTGAAGGGGAATTCGGAATTGCCCTGACCGGCTCAGCGCCGCGACAGAATCTCTCGAATCTTGTTGGCCAGTACCTCGCGGCTGAAGGGCTTGGGCAGGAAATCCACGCCGTCTTCCAGCACGCCGTGATGGATCACGGTGGAATCGGTGTAGCCCGAAAAATACAAAATCTTCAGGCCGGGACGAAGCGTGAGCAGGCGGTCGGCCACCTGGCGGCCGCTCATGTTCGGCATCACGACATCGGTAAGCAGCAGGGAGATCTCACCCGCGTAGGCGGCGGCGATTTCGATGGCCTCGGCTCCTCCCGCGGCGACCAGAACGGTATAGCCCAGCTTCTGAAGGATGCGGACGGTGAGCTCGCGAAGGCCTTTTTCGTCTTCCACCACGAGAATGGTCTCGCTGGATTCCGCGTGCGGGAGCAGGGAATCGAGTCCGTTGTCCTCCGCCGGCGCTTCGTCGACCCTCGGGAAATACATTTTGATGGTCGTGCCCCGGCCGAGCTCGCTATACACCCAAATGTCTCCGCTCACCTGTTTGACAATGCCGTAAACCGTGGCCAGACCCAGCCCCGTGCCTTTGCCCTTCTCCTTGGTCGTGAAGAATGGCTCGAAAATGCGCTTCCTGGTCTCGGCGTCCATTCCGACACCGGTATCGCTCACGGCCAGCATGACGAAAGGCCCGGGCTGTACGCCCAGGTGACTGCGTGCGTACGACTCGTCCAGCACCACATTCTGAGTTTCAATGGTGACACGGCCGCCCTGCGGCATGGCATCGCGCGAATTGACCACAAGGTTGACGATGGCCTGCTCGAGATGGCTTGGGTCTACCTTGATGTTGCCCGCATCGGAAGCAAGATGGAGTACCAGGTTGATATCCTCGCCGATCAACCTCCGTAGCATTTTCTCCGTCTGTTCCACCACCGTGTTCGGGTTCATCACCCGCGGCTGAATGATCTGCCGCCGGCTGAATGCCAGCAGGCGGTTGGTCAGGGCTCCGGCGCGTTCGGCGGCCCGCTGGATTTCCTCGGCACAATCGCGCAGCGGGTCGACCGGCGACAGCTCGTCGAGGATCAATCGGTTGTATCCCAGGACGACAGTCAGCATGTTGTTGAAGTCGTGCGCCACACCTCCGGCCAACCGGCCTATGGCATCCATCTTCTGTGCCTGAAGGAGCTGTTCTTCGAGGTTCTTGCGCTGGCTGATATCGTTGACGAAGGCGATGGCGAACATCCCATAGCCGGTTTCGACGTGGCTCAGGCTCACTTCAACCGGGAACTCCTTGCCGTCCTTTCTCCGTCCGGAGAGGTCCATGCCGATTCCCATGGGACGGGTTCGGGGATGGGCGAAGTAGTCGTCGCGTTGGTGGGTGTGCGCGCCACGCTTGGATTCGGGGAGAA
This sequence comes from Candidatus Acidiferrales bacterium, assembly GCA_035499435.1. Taxonomy (GTDB): domain Bacteria; phylum Acidobacteriota; class Terriglobia; order Bryobacterales; family Bryobacteraceae; genus Solibacter. The sequence goes on from DATJYW010000198.1 coordinate 84,546, forward strand.
GGATCTCGACAGTTTCGCCGATTAATTCCTCACGCGTGTAGCCGAACATTTCTTCGGCCTTGGGGTTCGCCAGAACAATGTGTCCCGTATTGTCGAGACCGATGATTCCTTGAGACGCGGATTCCAGCAATGCCGCGACAAGTTTTTCACTTCGTTGCAGCAATGCCGCCGGATCCTTCTTTCTGGCCCGAGCCATGCCCGTGCTGCTGCCTGGCTGTCCGCCGCTTGTCTGGTAATCCGACACAGGGCCCCTCTTTTTCCCTCACTCTTGTATATTCTTCAACAAGTCTAGCCGGGAAAGCAAACATAAGTAGTGGGAAGGCCGGTTCCAAGGGCCCATTTGCACTCGTTTCGATCTGCTATGCAGAACAAACGCTTCGGACCTTTGCCTCTGTTTGGGCACCAACGGCCCTCGCTGAACTAGCGACAAGGGTTTTATTGGCAATGGCTTGCCGCCCTGGAGCATCGGCCGGAGCGTTTGTTATGGCGAAACATACGGTACTTTTGCGAAAACTCCTTGAGAGGATGCCTGCCGCTCGCCTACCATCCTTCAAGGTCCACAGCTTTAGGAGCCGTGAGGGTCAAGTCTATGAATCGCTTGGTTGCGATCGCGCTATTGAGCGCCTTCTCTGTGTTCGCCCAAACCAACCGCGGCAGCATCAGCGGCACGGTATCCGACCAAACCGGCGGCGTCATCCCCGGCGCAGCCATCACGGTAACCAATCTCGGAACCAACGAGGTCCGTAAGATCAACGCGTCCGAGGCAGGCGTTTACACCGTGGCCAACCTGGAGCCGGTCAGTTACACGATCGAGGTCGAGGCCAAGGGCTTCAAGAAACAACTCGTGCAGGACGTCAAGGTGGACACCGCCGCAAACACAACGGTCAACGTGACGCTCCAGGCGGGGTCGGTCGACACCCAGGTGACGGTGACGGCCGAGAGCACCAGCATCGATACCCAGTCCGGCACCTCCAGCAACACGGTCAACGAGCGCCAGATTCAGGACGTTCCGCTGCTTAACCGAAGCGTACTGGACCTTGCCATGACTCTGCCGAACGTGTCGGGGGACGCCGGCAGCGAGAACCCGGTGATCACCAGCGTGACGCCGTGTCCGGGCTGCAACCTTGTGGTTGGCGGCGGGCGCCCCATGAGCACGCTCATGATGGCCGACGGCACCAACAACACCGGTGTCAGCCTGGCGCGCACCATGGTGAGTTTCACACCCGAGACCGTGCAGGAGTTCACCGTGCAGACGTCCGCCTATTCGGCGGAGTTCGGAACCACGGGCGGCGGCGTGATCAACGCCACCACCAAGAGCGGCACCAACTCTCTGAACGGGACGGCGCTCTGGTACAACCGCAATCCCGAGTTCGCGGCCGCGCCCTTTACTCAGGCTGCCACCAACCGGCCGGTGCCTACCTTGAAATACAACCAGTTCTCGCTGGCCGCCGGAGGCCCGGTCTACATCCCCAAGGTCTACAACGGAAAGAACAAGACGTTCTGGTTCGCGGCCGTCGAGCCCTTCTACCGCCGCGATCACCTGGACCAGTACGGCACGATGCCCACGGACGCCATGCGCAATGGCGATTTCAGCGATGTGGTCAACACCGCCAGCGGCTGGCTGCCCAAAAGCGTGGTGCAGCAGTTCACCGGGATCGCGCCGCCCAGTGCCCTCACGGTCACGGGCAACGACAGTACCATCTACGACCAGTACAGCGTGGTCAACGGCAACCAGTTCTCGCAGATTCCGTTCTGCACATCGACGGTAACTACCAACTGCCAGCAGGGAACCACCTATACGCCGTTCCCGGGGAACATTATCCCCAAGAACCTCTTGGACCAGACCGCGCTCAAAACGCTGCCCATGATCGCATCGGCCGGCCCGTATTACCTGAACAGCAACGGCACCATCAGCAACATCTTCGCGCCGCGCCTGCTGAGCCAGAACGAGACCCGGTACACGGTGCGCATCGACCAGGTGGTCTCCACCAAGAACCGGATTTACGGGCGTGTCAGCGTGACCCCGGTGATCAAGATCCAGGGCACGCCGGTCAGCCCCACCAACAACGCCGCGGTCTACAGTTGGGGCGCGCAGGCGATGGTGGCCGATACGCACACCTTCAGCCCGACCGTGATCAACGACATTCGCTTGAACTACACGCGCGGGCGTTTCAGCAACACCGTCGACCCGCAATGGGACCCGTACACCGGCACAAACCTGAACACCGAACTTGGCCTGCCCAGCATTACCAAGGGCGGTCTGCCGACATTTAGCGGCCTCTTCCCCGGCAGCAGCCT
>DATJYW010000199.1:0-8116 GCA_035499435.1 Candidatus Acidiferrales bacterium
ATACGGCAGCTCCTTCACGTACGAATTACAGCCCCACGCCAGCGCCCAATCCTTGCCCACCGCCGGCGTCATGATGTGATAGTTCTGCGCCTGCACGCCGTGCATCGAAAAGTGAGCGTCGCGCTCGCTCAGCTCTTTCGTGGGCTGAAACCGCGGAATCAGCGGACCGCCCGAGAGGTCGCCATCCACCACCACCTCGAAGATATCGTTGTGCAGGCCCGGCCGCGAAAAGTCCCAGTAGTTGTCGTACGCCTCGTAGAGAAAATACAGCCGGTTCAGACCCTTCACCCACCCGACCTTCACCTTGACGTCGAGATCCTTCGGGTCCGGCTTGCGGTCTTTATTGGTATCGTCCACAAGCTGGTCCATTCCGATGGCGTAAGCGTCGGGCACGATCTTCCAATCGTCCGCATTGCCGTCGATGCGCGGAATCCGGTCCGCTGGAAACTGAAAAATCTTGAACGTGGTGCCGGGCCGGTCCACCGCCGGCGCCGGAACCGCCAGCAAAGCGGCCACCAACAGCGCGCGTTTCATGCTTGGCTCCTTATCGAATCAGGATATCGGGATCGCGATCGCGATGCGCCGCCTCGCCGCTGAACCGCGTGATCGCCAGCCCGCTGGTGTTTTCCGCCTCGATGGCATGCGTGAACGTATCTGGAGGATTCTGGCCCCACACGACCTTGCAATCCTTCAGCGTCACGCCCTCCGCGTAGCGAACGCTGAAGCCCGGCGTCTTGTGGCGCTCCAGGTCCGGGTGCGCCGTGGTGGGCCGGTTGTCGAAGACCTCGCCCGGGTACTTCGTCCAACGGTCGAAAGCCACCGCGACGTTGTCCAGTGTCACGTTCCGAATCCGGCTCTCCGGCGAGCCATTGATGCGGATGCTGTTTTCCGCGCGTCCCACGATGTTGCGCACGCGCACTCCGTCGATCCGGCCTATGTGGCCGTCCGGCGTCCGCCGCATCGCGGTGAAGGAGATCGCCTCGCCGCGCCCCCACCACGGCGCCGCCTGGTAGCGGGCCGTGAAGCGGATGTCGCTGAACAGGATGTCGCTGACCGTTCCTTCATCGCGCAACTGAATGGTCATCCCGCGGCAGCAGGACTTGATCTCGCAGCGCTCGAACTGAATGCCGCGGACCCCGGCGGTCGTCTCCGTGCCGATCTTCAACCCGGAATCCTTCGTCTCCATCACACAATCGTGTACCCGGATGTTCTGGCTCGGTCCGTACTGCGCGTTTTGGCGCGTGGCCTTGATCACGATAGCGTCGTCACCGCACACGATGTCGCAGTTGCGGATCTCCACGTCGCGGCAGTGGTCGGGATCGATCCCGTCGCAGTTGGGCACGTCCAGGTTGTTGCGCACCTTCACGCCGTCCACTAGCACGTGCTCGCAGCCGAGCATGTGCAGGCCCCAGAACGCCGCCTCGCCGAAGCTGATGCCGCGCACCTCGAGCCCATGGCACGCGGTCAGCAGAAAGATCCGCGGGCGGAACGGGCCGAATTCCCAGATCTCGCCTTCGTTGTTGAACCGCGTCATGAAGTCGAGCGCGCGCCCGTTGATGTGGCCGGTCCCGGTGATTTTCAGATTCTGCGCGCCGTTGGCCGAAAGGATCGCTTCGACGTTCGCCGCGTAGTGCTGCGGGTTGGTGCTGGCCACGAGTTCGGCGTCATCGGCCAGGTGGAAATCGATGCCGCTCTTCAGCACCAGCGTGCCCACCAGGTACTTCTTGCCGCCGCGCACGAGCACCTGCCCGCCGCCCGCCGCCGCGGCCTCGTCGATGGCCCGCTGAATGGCCACCGTGTCGAGCGTCTTGCCATCGCCGGCCGCACCGTAATCGCGTGTGTCGTAAGTTCTCTGGGCACGCAGGGGCAGGATTGCCGCCATGCCTGCCGCCGCGCCGAGAAAGGCCCTGCGGCTGTTCGGATTCATCTACCCTGTGGTAACACGGAGCGGCGCCGCTTGCTAACCCGGCAGGCACATCTTTTCGTCACAGACAAGCTGATAGACCGCCCCCGCCAGGCTCAGGTCGCGCCCGCCCCCCGATTCAGCCCGGCGGCGAATCTTGTCGTGCGCCCGCGCCAGCAAAGCGCCCACCGTCCCGATGCGCACCGCCATCGCGCTCCCGATCTCCTCGTAGGACAGCCCTGCGGTGCGCAGTTGCAGGCATTCCAGTTCGCGCTCCGAGAGACTCGCCGCGATCGCGCGCGCCATCTGCGCCTTCGCGGCCTGCGCCTCCGGATCGCTCCTCTCATCTGGCACGTGGTCCAGGTTTACCGCGGGAATTTCGCGCTGCGCCGAGGGCGCCGTCAGACGATCGCACAGGTAATTGCGCATAACCTGGTACAGCCATGCGCGCGGATTCCCGATTTCCCGCCCGTAGCGGCGCTCCACGAAGTAACGCAAGAAGGCTTCCTGCACCGCGTCGCGCGCCGATTCGTCGCTGTCGGCGATCAATGACGCATACCGGAACAGAATCAGCGCATGCTGCTCGTATAGAGAAACCACCTCGTGTTCGATGTGCTGCTGCGCCAGACCAGTCCCGGTATTGAGAGCCATCGCGCCGATTATTATGGGCCTGGCAGTCGAATTCAATTCCAACTTGGGTTGTCAGGTCTTGTTAACGTGGGTTAGTTGTGCCGCCGCTGGTACGGTACGGTTATCAAGGGAAGACCCGGCTTACTCCCATCGCAGCGCACGCATCGGATCGATCCCGGTCGCCCGGCGCGCCGGCAGATACCCGGCAAGTGCCGCGATTCCGGCGATCCCCAGCGCCGCAGCAGCCATGGTTGCCAGGTCGGTCGGCTGAATGCCGAAGAGTTGCGTCGAGATCCATCGCGTGGCTCCCCACGCCGCCCCGAGACCGATGGCGACGCCGCAGCCCGCCAGCATCAGCACCTCCCGCATAACCAGCCAGATAACGCTGGTACCCGCGGCGCCCAGAGCCATGCGAATCCCGATCTCGCGCGTCCGCCGCACCACCATGTAGGCCATCACCCCGTATAGCCCGATCGCCGCCAGCAGGGTGGCCAGGCCGCCGAAGACGCCGCTCAGCGAAGCCAGCAGCCGCTCGCTCATCAGCGACTTGTCCACTTGTTGGGTGAGCGTCCGCACGCGGTACACTGGCACATTCGCGTCTACCTGCTGCACTGCGTTGCGCATGGCTGCAAACACCGCCGTGGGATCGCCGGCCGCGCGCGCGTAGACCGTCATGCCCTGCACGAAGTCCATTTGTCGATAGGGCCGGTACATCTGATAAGGGATCTCGTCGCGCAGGCTCTCGTAGCGCGTGTCGCGCACCACGCCCACGATCTCGATATCGGTCTTCGTCCCCGGATCGCCGCCCATTCCCACGTGGCGCCCGATCGGACTGCGCCCGGCGAAGTAGCGGTCCACGAACTTCTGGTTGACGATCGCCACCGGCGGTGTGCCCTTGTCGTCTCGGATATTGAAATCGCGGCCCAGCAGGACCGGAACGCCCAGCGTCGCGAAGTATCCCGTCGAGACAAACTGCATATGCGGATCGATCCACTCGCCCTGTTTGGTGGTGTAGCCTTCCACCGTCACCGTGCTATCCCACTCGTTGCCGTCCAGCAGCGCCATGATGCAAAGGGTCACCCCCGAAACTCCCGGGATTTGCTCCAGCCTCTCCTGGAGCTGCCGGTAGAACTCGCGGCTGCGCTCCATCGGGTAGCCGTTGATGGTCGGATTCACCGCGAAGGAGAGCAGGTTTTCGGTCTGAAATCCCGCGCTGATGCCCTTCACGTTGTTCAGGCTTTGCGCGAAGAGGCCGGCGCCGATCAACAGCAGCAGCGACAGCGCCACCTGCGCCACTACCAGTGCTTTGCGCAGCCCCACGGCCGTGCCGCCGACCACTGAGCCCGCCTGGTCCTTCAGCGTCCCCGCCAGCTCGGGACGCGTCGATTGCAGCGCCGGCGCCAGTCCGAACAGCACGCCCGTCGCAATCGAGATTGCCAGCGTGAATCCCAGCACGCGCCAGTTCGGTATCGCCGAGAGCGCAAACGGCGTGATGTTCTGCGGCAGGAAACCGATCAGCGCTTGATCCACCAGAATAGCCAGCCCGACTCCCAATACCCCGCCGGCCAGCGACAGGATCAGGCTTTCTTCCAGCAGTTGCGCCACTAGCCGCGCGCGCCCGGCGCCCAGGGCCAGCCGCACCGCAACCTCTTTCTGCCGCGCGCTCGCCCTGGCGATCAGCAGGTTCGCCACGTTCGAGCAGGCAATCAAAAGGACCAGCCCCACCATCGCCATCAGCGCCAGCAGCGGATTCTCGAATTGCTGCCGCAGAAACGACCGTCCCTTGGAAGCCGGCAGCAGGTCCATCGACATCCGCAGAAAATTCCGCCGCGTGTCCTCCGCTGCGCGCGCGAATTCCTTCTGCTGCACCTCCATCTCCAGAACCTGGTGAAACAGCGGCTGCAGTCCGGCCTTGGCGCGCTCCAGCGTCATCCCCGGCTTGAGCCGGCCGAACACCTGCACGAACCGGCCGCGGCGGTTGTTCAGGGAATAGAATTGCGCGCCCGTAATTTCGCGCTTCATCATCATCGGCACGCGGATCTGAACCGTGTTTCCCGGCTCGACCCCCTCAAAGCCCTTCCGCGACACACCCACAATCGTCAGCGGATAGCCGTTGACAGTGACCTTCTTCCCGATCACGCCGGGATCGCCCGCGAATCGCGACTGCCAGTAGTTATAACTGAGCACCGCGACCGGGTGCCCGCCCTGGTTCAGATCATCCTGGGCTGTAAACACGCGCCCCAGGGCCGCGCCCACCCCCAGTACCGGGAAATAGTTGCCCGACACCAGCTCGCCCACTACCAGCTCGGTCTTGCCGCCGTAGCTCAGGCTCATCCCTGTGCCGTAGCGGCAGAACATTCCCTGGAAGACTTCGTTCTTGTCGCGGAAGTCCGTGTACATCATGTAGGAGAGCGCATTCGCCCCGGTGTTGCTCCCATAGTGCTGGCCGCGCGCGGTCAACAGCACCAGTTCCTCCGGATCGCGAACCGGCAGCAACTCCAGCAGAAGCTGGTTGATGAGCGTGAAAATCGCTGTGTTGGCGCCGATGCCCAGCGCCAGCGAGACCACCGCCACGGCCGTGAACAACGGTGCCTTCCGTAACGTGCGCAGGGCGAACCGGAGATCTTGCACGATGGCCATGCCGGTTATACTGCGCCCACGCAAAAAGGTTACGAGCTGCCGATCAGGATTCCGGTCAGGAACACCAGCGCGCCCCCGACCCCTACCTGTACCGCCGCGCTCAGTATTGGAGTATCCATGTAGCGCTTCCGAATCCAGGTGATGGTGCCCAGTTCCAGCACCACTACCGCAATAGCCGCCGTCATCGCCACCGTGAAATTCCCGATCAGAAACGGCAGCGTGTGACCGATCCCGCCAACCGTGGTCATCAACCCGCACACCAACCCCCGCAGCCACGGATGCCCGCGCCCGGTCAGTGACCCGTCATCGGAAAGCGCTTCGGCGAAACCCATGCTGATCCCCGCGCCCACGCTGGCCGCCAGGCCGACCAGAAACGCGTCCCACGACTTGTGCGTGGCCAGCGCTGCCGCGAACACCGGCGCCAGGGTCGAAACGGATCCGTCCATCAATCCCGCCAGCCCGGGCTGGACGATCTGGAGCACGAACAGCCGCCGGTTGGTTTCATCCTCCGCGTGCCGCGCATCGGGAGTCAGCTTCTCGTGACCCAACTCCTCGGCCTTGTCTTTGTGCGTGCGCTCTTCCTGCGCCAGGTCGTTCAGAAGCTGTCGTACCCCGGGGTCGCTGGCGCGGGCGGCCGCGCGCTCGTAGAAGCGGCGCGTCTCCACCTCCAGCGCCGCCGCCTGTGACCGCACCACGTCGAGCGGTAGCGGGCGCATCAGCCACACCGGCTTGCGGGTAATGAAGCCGCGCACATCCTGCTTGCGAATCAGCGGAATGTGATTGCCGAACTGCTCGTGGAATTTTTCGATCAGCCGCCGGCGGTGCCCCGATTCCTCCTCCCGCATGCCCTCGAACATCGCCGCGGTGGCCGGATAGTTCTCGCGGAAGCCGTCCGCGATATCCGCATAAACGCGCTCGTCTTCTTCCTCCAGGGAGATAGCGAGCGCCAGAATCTCGCGCTCGGTCAGGCTGTCAAAGCTGCGCATCCTTCTATTGTCGCCAACCAACCTTGACGTATACTAATAAATTAGTATGACGCGGGACGTGCTTTGGGCAGTCCGTTGGCTGCGCAAGAACCCCCTGTTCACGCTCTCGGTAACAGCCATACTCGCCCTCGGAATCGGCGCGAACACAGCCGTCTTCAGCATCGTGGATGCCGCGCTCTTGCGGCCCTCGCCGTTTGCATCCTCCGGCCGCCTGGTGGCAATCGAAAAGAAGAACCCACGCACCTCGTACACCATCATCAGTCCGGCCGAGTACCTGGCCTGGAGCGCGCGCGGCGATCTCTACGAATCCGCCGCCGCCTGGTCCCGCGATTTCGTGACCCTGGCCGGAGGCGCCGAACCCGATCAGATCGTGGCCATCCGCGCCACCGCCAACCTCTTCTCCATGCTCGGCGTCCACGCGCGTATCGGCCGCGCGCTCGCTGCCGGCGACGAAACCGCCATGAACGCCGCCATTCTCAGCGACCGGCTCTGGCGGCGCCTCTTCCACGCCGACCCGTCCGCCGTCGGCCGCGCCATCACCGTCTCCGGCCAGTCCTTCACTATCGCCGGAGTGATGCCGCCCGAATTCGAATTCCCCGATTCCGTTGTGGAATTGTGGCTCCCGCTGCGCCCCACGCCGGTCGCTACCGGGCGGGTCCAGGTGATCGCGCGCATCCGGCGGGACGAGCCTCTGGCCGCCGTCCAGAGCGCGATGACCATCGTCGCCCGCCAGTTCGAGCAGGAGGACCCGCAGAAAAACGCCGGCGTGCAGCTCAACGTGAACCCATGGCGTGACTCCGTCGGCGAAAAATACGAGCGCTCGCTGATTTTCATCCTGGCCGCGGTCGGCCTGGTCCTCCTGATCGCCTGCGCCGACGTCGCCGGACTGCTGCTGAGCCGCGCTGTGGGCCGCCAGAAGGAGATCGCCATCCGCGCTTCCCTTGGGGCCGGCTTCTGGCGGGTGTTCCGTCAATTGCTGGCGGAGAGCTTCGTGCTCGCGGTTCTGGGCAGCGCCGCCGGAGTCGCCGTGGCTTATGGCACGCTTCGCGCACTGCTGAAAGCCGTCAGCGCGCTGCCCATCGCGTTGCCGCACCTTCAGCGCGTCTCCGTCGACGGCCGGATTCTGCTTTTCGACATGGCGCTGTGCCTCGTAATGGCGCTCCTCTTCAGCTTGGCGCCGCTGATCGTCGCCTCCCGGACCGATCTCCAGGTGCCGCTGCGCAGCGGCTTCGGCGCCGGCGTCCCCGGAAGCTCGAAGCGCGTCTTCTCAGTCCTGATCGCGTGCGAGACCGGCTTCGCGTTCCTCCTGCTGGTGGCCTCCGGCCTCATGGTCCGCAGCCTGATTCGAATTCAGCAGACCGACAAGGGATTCCAGCCCGACCACGTGCTCACCATGCGCGTGCCCATCGGGACGCTCACCGACCCGCGCGCTACCGGCAAATACGCCACCAAGCCCCAGCAGATGGCCTTCTACCGCGCCCTCCTGGACCGCCTGGAGCGCGTCCCCGGTACCCGTGCCGTCGGGGTTGTGAACAACCTGCCCCTCTCCAGCGTCAATAGCGTCATCAACCTCCTCGGTCCCGGCGGCGCCGAGCTTCCCGTCTCCACCCGCACCGTCAGCCCGCACTATTTCGCCGCCATGGGAATTCCGCTCTTGAGCGGCCGCACCTTCACGAATGCAGATACCACCGCGGCGCCGCTGGTCGCCATCATCAACGACTTTCTCGCGCGTCAGCTCTTCCCCGGCCGCGACCCCATCGGCCAGCCGCTGCCCGAAGCCGACCACAAAGAGCCGGTAACCATTGTCGGCGTCGTGAAGAACTCCTGGCAGTTGTACTACGATCAGCCGGTGAAGGGCGAAATCTACCTGCCCTACCAGCAGTACATCTTCGCCGCGTTCATGTCGAGCGTGATCGCGCGCACGTCCGGCGATCCGCGCGCGCTCGCCTCCACGCTT
>DATJYW010000200.1:0-3786 GCA_035499435.1 Candidatus Acidiferrales bacterium
AGGATCACCTTGTCCACCGCCCAGAACCGCGTGTCCCACGGCTGGCGCGCCGGCACTAGTACGTCAGCCATCCGGCCTCCTTGTACCATGCCAGAGTCGCCGCGAGCCCGGCCTCGATCGACGTGCCCGCGGTGAAGCCCAGTTCGGCGGTGGCGCGCCGCGTGTCGCAGGTCCAGGCGGTGGCGCGCGCTTCCCGAACCTTCTCGCGCGAAAGGATGCCGGGTTTGCCGGTGATGCGCGACCACAACTCGGCCGCCGCGCCGGCCGCCTGCGCGATCGGCGGCGGAACCTTGACCACGCGCGGAGTGCGTCCCATGATGCGCGCCGCGGCGGCGCCGAATGCGCTCCACGAGACCGGCGTGGCGCGCGCCAGGAAGTAGTCGCGGCCGGCGGCGCTCGGGGTGCGCGCGGCGGCGATGAGGCCGTCGCAGAGGTCTTTGACGTAGATGGCGCTGAACCAGCGCTCGCCGCCCGCGATCTCCAGCACCAGCCCGCGGGAGATCGACCGCAGCAACTGGAAAACGTCGGTATCGCGCGGGCCGTAGACGACGGGCGGGCGCACGATCACGGCTTCCGGGGTCAGATGGCGGACGACGCGTTCCGCCTCCAGTTTCGATTTACCGTAGTGCGTGAGCGGCCAGGGTTCGGCATCCTCGGCGACCGGCTTGCCATCGGGGCTCGGCCCCACCGCCGCCAGTGAGCTGACATGGACGAAGCGCACCCCTCGGCCGGCCAGCGCGCGGGCGAGATTCTCGGTCGCACGCATGTTGCCGGTGTAATATTCGGCGGTGCGGAGGGCCTTGGTGACCCCGGCGAGGTGAATCACGGTTTCGGCGCCGCGCACAGCCGCGTCGAGGCCCTCGCCCGTCGCCAGATCGCCGGAAAAGGCCTGTACGCCCGCCGGCAGATCGGTCTTGCGGCGCACCAGGGCACGCACGGTCTCACCCGCGGCCAGGAGCCTTTCCAGTAGATGTCCACCGATGAACCCGGTGCCGCCGGTGACCAGCGTCATCACTGCGGCGTGCTTCGGAACGCTACCTCACCAAAGTAGCTTTCGGCAGTGGAGCCCGTGTGCTGGGAGTTGATCTGGAGTCGAAGGCCCCTCACCCGTGGAGCCGGCTTACCGTAGGCATGCTCGTAATCGGCGGCTAAATTGCGGGTCTCCCCGATCCACTTGTTGCTCTCGCCGGAACCGGACTGGCAGACGATGGCGAAGATGTGAATCAACGGGATATTGCTGGCGCTCTGGGCGGCCCCCTTGGGTGCGGTCGAATCCCAGATGTAGGTCAGAATACGCTTGTCGTCGAACGCGACCAGAACCTGCGCCGCCTGGTCGTCGCTGGCCGCCCGGCGAAAATCGCCGCCGGAGGGAAGCTTCGCCACCTTCCACCGCCAGGTGAGGTAGGGCATTTCGGCCGTATCGACGTCCACTTTATGCTCGAGACCGAAGCTCGAGCGTACGCTGCGCAGGTGCAAACAACTGGGGCCGTCATCGCAGACGGAGATCTCCGGCTTGCCGTGAACGACCTTGACCATCCAGTCGGACGGCAGGCGGCCGGCGGCCCAACTGCCAGTGTTTAAGACTACGAAAGCCAACTGGGAAGTTTGTGCCTGGAACAAGAAAATCAGAAAGATGCCAACAAGAACAATTCGCTTCAATTGACCTCTGCCGCTTGAGAGACGTAACCTCTACTAATATCGCATGATTAAAGGGTATTTCGCTACTTTCCGAAGGTTGATGGCACAGCCCTCCCAGCCGCGTATTTCCCTGCAAAAATGCGGTCCTCCCCCCTTGGTACGCGACCCTGGAGCCATCCGTTACGTTGCAGTAGACTGACAGTGATGGTGCGTCCTGAAAGACGCGATGTTCTAGCAGGTGAAAGTCCTGTCCGGGTAAGCGCCGGAGCGCCCGGTAGCAGACTCCGGCCGGAAGGAGAAATCCGACCGAGCCGAGCGGAGTGTCGAAAGCCCTTGAAAGAGAGGGAAGCAAACCAGCGGGCCGCAACAATTAGTGAACGCTGCAGCCACGTCATAGTATCAGCCGAAAGGTGTTTGGGAGGGCCGAGCCGATCATTTCGCGGCGAAGGCAACAGACAGCATCCTGGACCGGAACGGGTGCTGGACCTCCCCGGGGTCGCAGGCGGCGGCACGCTGGGACAGAGCATGGCGGAACAGGAGAGACCCTACCTGGCAGCCGGGTCGGGCAAAGACCGGGCGTATAAGGCCGGACGGCTGAAATCGCGCGGAGCCGGGAGGGAGTCCGAGGGGTTCGTAGTACCTGGGAAGGCGTGCAGCAAAACGCGCTGGAGGGAAGGAGCCCTGCTTTGATCGAGCTTGGAAGTGGAGGTAAGTGCGAGGGCATGCCGGAAACGGCCAAAACCCCCATAGATAAAGTACGACAACTCCAAATCCGGCTATGGATGTGTGCCAAGCGGAGCAAGACACGGCGATTCCACGCGCTGTATGACCGGATCTACAGGAGTGACGTCCTGTGGAGAGCGTGGATTCGGGTGCGCAGCAACAAGGGAGCGGCAGGCGTGGACGAAGTCACGCTGCGATCCATCGAGGAGCGGGGAGTGACACAGTTTCTCGAAGGGATACAGGCCGACCTGAAGGCAGGCCGATATTGGCCGCAACCGGTGAAGCGGCGATACATACCGAAAGCAGATGGGAAGCAGCGGCCGCTGGGGATACCGACGGTAAGGGATCGTGTGATCCAAATGGCAGCGAAGATCGTGATCGAGCCGATCTTCGAGGCGGACTTCCAGCCGAGTAGTTACGGCTTCCGTCCGAAGAGGAGTGCGACACAAGCTCTGGAAGCAATCCGCGAAGCGGGCAACCGGGGAATGAACTTCGTTGTGGATGCGGACATTCAAGGCTACTTCGACAACATCCAGAGGGAGACCCTGATGGAATTGGTGAAGGAGCGGATCTCGGATCGAAGGGTATTGAAGTTGATCCGACAGTGGCTGGAAGCCGGAGTGATGGAGGATGGCACGGTGAGAGAAACGCTGGCGGGAACCCCGCAGGGCGGAGTGATCTCGCCGTTGCTGGCCAACATATACCTGAACAAATTGGACCGGATCTGGGCGGCACGATGTAGCCAGCTTGGAGTTCTGGTGCGATACGCCGATGATTTTGTAGCGATGTGTGGCACGGAATCGCGGGCCAGGGAAGCGCTGCGGCGGATCGGGCTGGTGATGAACCGGCTGGGTCTGACACTGCATCCAGCGAAAACACGACTGGTTGACTTAAGACACGGTAAAGAGGGTTTCGTTTTCTTGGGATGTACGATCCGCAAGAAACGAAGCATTCTGCGGATGCCGGGCAGGCATTTCATGCAACGGTGGCCGAGTCCGAAGGCGACGAAGAAGCTTCGGGACCGGGTACGAGAGTTGACGGAATCGAGTAACAGCGGGAAGGACGTGAAGCAAGTTATCGCGGAACTGAATCCCGTACTTCGCGGCTGGGGAAACTACTTCCGGACGGGGAATGCCGACCGGGAGTTCACCAAGTTGGATGGCTACGTTTATCGGCGACTGCGTCGTTGGCAAATTCGGCGAGGCGGACAACGGGCGACACGTCAGAAGGCTTGGACCGGCGATCAGCTTCAAGGACTGGGTCTGTATCGACTGCGTGGCAAAGTGAAGTATCCGACGCAAGCCACATCAAGAAGATCATCGGTAAGCCGTGTGCGGGAAAACCGCACGCACGGTTTGAAAGGGGATTTAATGGAAACAGGTCGGCTGTGAGGCCGATCCTGCGCCATAATCTACCAATGCACCG
>DATJYW010000201.1:0-5686 GCA_035499435.1 Candidatus Acidiferrales bacterium
GGCCATCACGCAGGCCTCGCGCCTGCTGCCTCAAGGCATGCCGACACCGCCCACCTTCACGAAAGTGAATCCGGCGGACCAGCCGATTTTGTACATCGCCCTGACTTCGCCCACGCTTCCCTTGTGGACTCTCGACGAGTACGCCGAGACGCGCATTGCGCAACGCATCTCGATGATTTCGGGCGTGGCGCAGGTGCAGGTGCAGGGCGCACAGAAGTTCGCGGTACACGTGCAGATGGATCCGCACGCGCTGGCTTCGCGCCAGATCGGCATCAACGAGATCGAGACCTCGCTCAAGAACTGGAACGTGAACCTGCCCACGGGCGCGATCATTGGTCCGCAGCGCGCGTTTACTTTGCAGGCGAGCGGCCAGTTGCTTACCGCGGATCAGTACAAGCCGGTTGTGGTGGCTTACCGCAACGGCTCCCCGGTGCGGCTGGACGAGCTGGGCACGGTGATCGACAGCGTGGAAGACGACAAGACGGCTTCCTGGTACTACAAGAACAAGTTCAGCAGCCGCGGCATCATTTTGGCGATCCAACGCCAGCCGGGCACCAACACCATCGAAGTCACCGACGGCGTGAAGAACCTGCTGCCGACGTTTCGCAGCGAGCTGCCGCCGTCGGTACACATGGACATCCTGTACGACCGCTCGGACACGATCCGCGAGAGCTACCAGGACGTGCAATTCACCATGGTGCTGACGCTGGGGCTGGTGGTGATGGTGATCTTCCTGTTCCTGCGCAACGTTTCGGCCACGATTATTCCCAGCCTGGCGCTGCCGTTCTCGATCATCGGCACCTTCGCGGTGATGTACCTGCTCGATTACAGCCTGGACAACCTGTCGATGATGGCGTTGATCCTGTCGATCGGCTTCGTGGTGGACGATGCCATCGTCATGCTGGAGAATATCGTCCGGCATATTGAAATGGGCGAGCAGCCGCTCCTGGCATCGCTCAAGGGCTCGGACGAGATCGGGTTCACCATCGTCAGCATGACGCTTTCGCTGGCGGCCGTGTTTATCCCGGTGCTGTTTCTGGGCGGGGTTCTGGGCCGGTTGTTCAAGGAATTCGCCGTGACCATCACGGTGGCCATCCTGATCTCGGGCGTGGTCTCGGTGACGCTGACACCGATGCTGTGCAGCCGCTTTTTGAAAAGCTCGCACGAGGGCAAGAAGGGCTGGTTCTACCGGGTCACCGAGCGGTTCTTCGACGGCATGCTACACGTCTACGACGTGACGCTGAAGATCGCTCTGCGCCATCGTGTGGCCATGATGATGAGCTTCGTGCTGGTGCTGGGAGCGACGATTTACATGTTCGTGACCATTCCCAAGGGATTCATTCCCGACCAGGACACGGACCAGTTGAGCGTCATCACCGAAGCGGCGCAGGGCACATCCTACTACCAGATGGTGGACTACGCGCAGAAGATCGCGAAGGTGGTGGCAGAGGACGAGAACGTGGACGCGCTGTCCGCCAGCGTGGGCGGCGCGGTGGCATCCAACCTGGGCGGACCGAACTACGGCCAGCTTGTCGTGCACCTGAAGCCACGCAATCAGCGGCCCCTGGCTGTGAACGACCTCATCAAGAAACTGCGTCCGAAGCTGTCCGCGTTTGCGGGAATGAAGGTGTACCTGCAAAATCCGCCGACCATCCGCATCGGCGGCCAGGTGACCAAGAGCCTGTACCAGTTCTCGATGCAGACGCCCGACAAGCCGGAGCTCTACAGCCAGACCGAAAAGCTCACCAATCTGGTGGAGCAACTGCCCGGCGTGGAAGATGTGACCAACGACGTCGCGGTGGAGACGCCGCAGGTGAACGTGACCATCGACCGCGACAAAGCGGGCGTGATGGGCGTGAACGCCAACCTGATCGAGAACGCGCTGTACGACGCTTACGGCCCGCGCTGGGTATCGACCATCTACGGGTCGATCAACGAGTACAAAGTGCTGCTGGAATTGGAGCCACGCTACCAGAGGGATCCGCGGGCGCTGTCGCTTCTGTACTTCAAGAATTCCAACGGCAAGCTGATTCCGCTGGATACGATGGCTGACATCGAGACGGTGACCGGGCCGCAGACGATCAACCACTACGGCCAGCTTCCGGCGGCGACCATTTCCTTCAACCTGAAGCCGGGCGCCGCGCTGGGCGAGGTAGTCGACCAGGTTCAGGGACTGGCGGACACGAACCTGCCGGACACGATCAGCACCTCATTCCAAGGCGAGGCCAAAGCGTTCCAAAACTCTCTGGGCAACCTGTGGGTGCTGCTGATCATCGCCATCATGGTGGTGTACATCGTGCTGGGGATTCTGTACGAAAGCTACATCCATCCGATCACGATTCTGTCCGGTCTGCCGAGCGCGGGATTCGGGGCGCTGCTGACGCTGGTGATTTTCAAGATCGATCTCAGCATCTACGCGTTTGTGGGATTGATCATGCTGATCGGCATCGTGAAGAAGAACGCCATCATGCAGATCGACTTCGCGCTGGAAGCCGAGCGCCATCACAACCTGCCGGCGGAGCGGGCGATCTACGAAGGCTGCCTGATCCGGTTCCGGCCGATCATGATGACCACGATGGCCGCATTGCTGGGCGCGGTGCCGATCGCGCTGGGCTACGGCGCGGGCGGCGAAGCGCGGCAGCCGCTGGGGCTAGTGGTGGTCGGCGGCCTGCTGTTCTCGCAACTCGTGACGCTGTACCTGACGCCGGTGTTCTACATCTACATGTCGGCGGCGCAGGAGCGGGTGCAGTCGTGGAAGCGGCGGCGCAAGAAGGTGGAGCAGCCGGCGCCGGTGGCGGGGTAGGGATCGGATTCTTGTCACCGGGCAGGGCGGAAACTTTCCCGACGGGCCCCGTTCGATGATTCAATCGCCGGTCTCGGCCTGGGGCTGGGGGCGTGCAGGCCAGGCCGGCTGGCCAACCGGCCAGAAGATGTAGCGGCCGGCGAGGGCCGCCGCCCCGATCGCGCCGGCGGCCATCAGAAACGCCGCAGGGTATCCGAAACGGTTTGCGACCGCGCCGGCGGCCAGCGAGCTGACCCCGACGAAAAGGTCGTAGAAGGCCGTGAGTACCCCGATGGCCGAGCCGCGCTCCTGCTCCGGCGTGCGGCGCAGGACGTCGGCCGCGACGGACGACCAGGGGAACGAGAAGCCGAATCCCAGTGTCGCGGCGGCAGCGACTCCCGCGACGGGCGAAGGGGCAACGGCGATGCCAACCAGGCCCAGAGCCATCGCGGCAATGCCGCCGTAGAAGGTGATGGCCGGGTGGATGCGATCGGGGAGCCCGCCGAGAAAGAAGCGCGACAGCAGAATCAACAGCGCATACGCCGAGAAGGCCATGGGCGCGCCTTTCCCGAAGCGAGTGAGGTGCAGGATCAGGAATCCGGCGACCACGGGGTAGTGCACGTTGATGAAGCCGATGGCGAGTCCGGGCGCGATCACGTGCGATCCGGGCCAGTGCCGGCGGGGATGATCGGGCAGCGGGCGGTACTCTTCTTCGACGCGCGTGAGCAGGGCAAATCCGGCGAGGGCCGCCACCACCTGCATGGCGGCAGCGCGCGGAAACGTGCCCAGCCAGCTTCCGACCAGGGGTCCGGCGGAGATGCCGCCCCAGATGCCGCTGCTGATCAGCCCGAGAGTCTGGGCGCTGCGCTCGAGGCCGGCCAGTTCGACTGCCCACGCCGCGGCGCCGGTATACAGGCAGGCTTCGCCGAATCCCTGGAAGATGCGCGCCAGGCAGGCGCCCGGTATGCCGAGCGGCAGCAGGTAGGCGACTCCGGCGATGGCACAGCTTGCGAGCCCGGAGAGAAAGCAGATCTTGCGCCCGCGCCGGTCGGCGAGAGGGCCGGAGAAGAGACGGCTGCCGAGGGCGACGAAGGAAAAGATCCCGATGACCAGGCCGACGGTCTGGTCGGACCCGCCGAGATCGTGCCGGACATGGGGCGCGAGCGCGGGCAGGACGGTGCCGATGCCGAGGAAACCGAGAAAGGTCGCCCCGACGAGACACCAGAAGCGCGCGCCGAAACCGGAGGGAAGCAGACCCATGGGGATTGTTTTATTGTAGCTAGTGCGCGGCAGAAGATGGGTTAATGCCAGTTCTTGAGCTTCGGCCAGATCTCTGCGAGGGGGTGTTTCAATCCCTGGCAGTAGTAAATGCCGATGTGCTCGTATGGCATGGCGTAGGGGTGAGCCACGTATGCACCGAACTTGACGCTGGTGAAAAGCTGCTCCAGCCGTTCGCGCCTGTCGCCCATCACGATCATGCTCTCGCCGGTGTAACCGCGAGGGCCCCAGTAGAAATAGTTCTGGTGACCGCTGATCGCCGGCGGCAGGCCGTACTTCGGGCCGAACAAATCGATGGCTCCGGCCTGGCCGTAGTTCTGCCCGAAGATCGCGGTCCGTGCACGGACATCGGGCGGCAAGCCGTTATAGATTTTCGCCACCGCGACCGCCATATCTTCCCAGCCGAACTGATCGGCGAACAGTTGCGGCAGGGGTCCAAGCTGGTGGTTCTCGAGGCGGGGCTGCTGGAGATGGGTGGCCGCGGCGTACCGGATGTAGGTTTCGGGCGGGAGGAGCGGGATCAGAGTCGGGGCGAGCAGCGCGCCCATCAACACCATCAGCGTGCAGTAGACCGGCTTGAGCCAGCGGATGCGGATCTGTTCG
The DNA here is from genome assembly GCA_035499435.1 of Candidatus Acidiferrales bacterium. GTDB lineage: Bacteria > Acidobacteriota > Terriglobia > Bryobacterales > Bryobacteraceae > Solibacter. The sequence continues at coordinate 4,664 of DATJYW010000201.1, forward strand.
CAGGGGATGGCTCCCGCCGCAAACAACAGGGGAAACGCCGGGAAGAGATAGTAGATCCGCGGACTCATCAGCAAAATCAGCGTAGCCGTGACGATCCAGGCCCATGCCAGCGCGCGGAAGCGGCCGCGGAACAGCCACCACAGGCCGGCAAGCCAGATGGGCAGGCTGAGCGGGAGCATGGCCAGGGTCTCTTCGCCGAAGAACCCAGGCAGGGAAAGGTGCACATTGCGATTGTCCGCGCGGATATTGCGCTGCAACTCGAGGAACGGGAAGTGATGCTGGATGTTCCAGACGAGGTTGGGCAGGAACAGCAGGAAGGCAATGGCACCGCCCGCCAGGAGCCAGCGATTGAAGAGATGCCTGCGTTCGACGGTCAGGAGCAGCCCCGCGATCAGCCCGAACCCGAAGATCAGCATGGAGTGCTTGTTCTCCAAGCCGAGCCCGGCGGTGAGGCCGAACCAGATCCAGAGCTTGTGATTCCCGGTGCGGATGATGCGGATCACCAGCAGGGCGCAGATCAACCAGAAGACCGGCTCGAACGAGTTGACGTTCAGAAAATGATCGAGCGCCAGGAGGCCGGGAGCCAGCAGGCAGCAGAGCGCGGCCAAGCCCTGCGCGAAGCGTCGGCCGCCGAGCTCGCGCGCGATCATGGCGGTGAGAAGGATTTTGGCCGCGCCGGCCAGGGCGGGGAAGATCCGGATTGCGGAGAGCGAATCGCCGAATAGACTGAGCTCGATGCGCCCGATGAGGGCGATCATGGGCGCGACATCGACGTAGCCCCAATCCAGGTGACGGGCCAGGGCGACGTTGTACAGCTCGTCGACGAAGTAGCCGTAGCCGCGGCCGGCGTAGAGGTGCAAGGCCAGTTTGACGGCTGCCAGGAACCAGACGATGGCGGGGAGCCGTCTACTCAAGGTAGAAAACTTCTTTGAGCATCGCGAACCGCTCGCCGGGTTTTTGGTCCGGGACCGGTTCGAACAGACGGCTCATGAAGACCTGCCAGCGCTGGTTGACCGGATCGCG
>DATJYW010000202.1:0-27058 GCA_035499435.1 Candidatus Acidiferrales bacterium
TCGCCGAGCGCAAGGCCGCGGTCGAGGCCCTGGACAAGTGGCGGCTGTCGCAATCGATGGACGGCTTCAAAGCCTTTCGCAAGAAGTACGAGGATGCGGGACTGCTGATCCAGATCGTCAAGTTCGACGGCATCGGCGATATGAAGGACGAAGTCGTCGACTATTGCTTCGAGGCGGCGAAGGCACTCGGGGCGCACGCGATTTCCTGCGAGATCCCGGTGAGCCGGACCAAGCACATCGGCGCGTTTGCCGAAAAGCACAAGCTGATGGTCGGTTATCACGGGCACGGCAATCTCACGGATCCTGAGGCGTTCGGCCGGCTGGGCGCGTGGGAACAGGCGTTCTGGTATTCGAAGTACAACGGCGCGAATGTCGACATCGGCCACTTCTTCGCCGCCAACGGCTTTTCGCCGGCGGAATGGATCAAGGAAAATCACGCGCGCATCACGCACGTTCATATCAAGGACCGCAAGGCCAACAACGGACCCAATGTGCCGTTCGGCCAGGGCGAAACGCCGATCAAAGAGATCCTGCTGCTGATGAAACGGGAGAAGTACAAGTTTCAGGCGACGCTCGAATTCGAGTACCCGGTTCCGGAAGGCTCGACGCTGCTGGCCGAGCTGAGCAAGTGCGTGCAGTACTGCAAGGACATCCTGGCGTAGTGTTTTGCGATCTGGCTCTGGCGCGGCGGCTGGAAGGAGCCGAGGGCACGGCCAACATGCGTTTCGTCGAAGCGCGGGCGCGGCTGGAGCCGGACCTGGGTGCGTGCTGGAAGGAGGTTGCCGGCGCGCACGCCATGTTCGACGGCCCGCGATCTCCGTGCACGCAGACCTTCGGACTCGGCCTGTTCCAGATGCCCGCGGCGGCGGAGATGGAGCGGATCGAGACATTTTTTCGCGAGCGGGGAGCGCCGGTCTTTCACGAGGTGAGTCTGCTGGCGGATGCGGCGTTGACCGGCATGCTCAATGAGCGCGGGTATCGTCCCGTGGAGCTGACCAGCGTTTTGTACCTGCCGCTGGGATCGCGCCAGGCGGCTGAAGGCGGCGCGATTCGGGTGCGACTGGCGGGCAAGGACGAGCGCGAACTGTGGGCGCGCACAGCGGCGGAGGGCTGGAGAGAGGCCGCGGAATTTGCCGATCTGATGGACGATCTGATGCGCGTGGTGGCGGAACGCGAGGGCGCGGAGGACTTTCTGGCAGAGCTGGATGGGAAGCCAATCGCGGCGGGTTCGCTAGCGCTGCACGAAGGTGTGGCGCTGCTGGCGGGAGCGAGCACGATACCCGAGTACCGGCGGCGCGGCGCACAGCGCGCACTCCTGGAGGCGCGGTTGGACCACGCGGCTCGGGCGGGATGCGATCTTGCGATGCTATGTGCGGCCCCGGGGGGCGAATCGCAGCGCAACGGGGAGCGGCACGGCTTCCGAATCGCATACACGCGGATCAAGTGGCGCGGCTGCGCACAAGTGTGCTGATTTGCCGCGTCCGACCCGGGTGTCCTATACTAAGTATTTGAACCACAATGCCGAAACGTACCTTTCAACCGAATAACCGTCGCCGCGCGAAAACACACGGTTTCCGCTCGCGCATGGAGACCAAGGACGGCCGGGCCGTTCTTTCCCGCCGGCGGGCGGCCGGGCGCAAGAAGCTCACAGTCAGTGACGAGAGGTAGTCCTCCATCTCTGGTTTTCCGAAACGTGTTCGTCTGCTGCGATCAAAAGATTTCCGAAGAGTTTACGATGAAGGATCCCGCCACAGCGGCCCGATTTTCGCGGCGTTCTGTGTACGGGAACCACGCAGCGACGGTCCACGCATCGGTTTCACGGTGCCGCGCGCGCTCGGCAATGCCGTGGTGCGAAATCGCATCAAACGGCGTTTGCGAGAGGCAGTTCGCTTGCATCTGGACCAATTGAGCCCACAGTGGACGATCGTCATCAATCCACGGCGCAAGGCATACGATGCCCCGGTGGCGGAACTTCACCGGGAGGTGCAGCGTCTTTTTCAGCGATGCGGTACATCGTGATGAGCCTGTTGCGCGTGTATCAGATGGTCCTTTCACCAATGTTGCCTTCGGCTTGCCGGTACTACCCGTCGTGTTCGGAGTACATGCGGCAGGCAGTCGGCGCATATGGCGTGAGGAAAGGCGTCTGGATGGGGCTGCGGCGCCTGGGACGCTGCCATCCCCTGCACCACGGCGGATACGATCCGGTGCCCTGAGCCGAGAACGGAATTTTTCCAGCATGGCCGAATCCAACAAGCCGAGCGGGTACACGCCCCAACAAGTACCGATGGAGCGGAACCTCCTCATCGCCTTCGTCCTGATCGGCGCGGTGATGTGGATCTCGCAAACCTATTTTTCACCGCCGCCCAAAAAACCGGCTTCCCCGCCCCAAACCGTTTCTCAACCGGCGGCGGGCGGAGCGACGCCCGCTCCGGCCCCGAAGCCGGCTCCCGTGGAGACCACGGTTTCGCCGGTGAAGCCCGCGCCGAACGCCAGCCCGGAACAAGTCCTGCCGCACCTGGTGATTCAGACGGACCTGTACCGGGTCGAGTTCAGCAACCAGGGCGGAACGGTGCGCAGTTGGCAGTTGCGGCAGTATCACGGCAGCGACGGCAAGCCGCTGGATCTGGTTAATACCGCCGCGGGTCTGGACTTTCCGTTTTCCCTGTACTTCAACGGAGCTAAGCCTTCGAACGACATCAACTGGCGATGGTACGGCCAGAAAGCCGATCCGGACGGCCTGGGCGTGACGTACCAGTACAGCGACGGTCGCACCAATGTGCGTAAGGTCTTCCGGTTCCAGCAGCACAGCTACTCGACCGAGGTCGCGACCCAGGTAACTCAAGACGGCAAGCCGATTCCGCACCTGCTCGAATGGCGCGGCGGGTTCGGCGATCTGACGGTAGCCAGCGCGGCCGCTAACCAGCGTACTCTGTACTTCGATGTGACGCAGAACAAGCTGGTGGAGCAGAACGCCAAGGCGGCTTCCAACGGGCCGGCCACGGCGAGCGGAAACTTCAGCTTCGGCGGCCTGGCGGACAATTATTTCGCCGCCGTCTTTCTGCCGGAGAGCGGCAGCAGCATGCAGACGGTGACCTTTGCCGATCGGGTGAAGACGCCGCTGGACGGCACGCCGCAGCCATTCACGGGCGTGGCCGTGGGGGATGGCGACGCCAATCGCTACGATCTGTTCGTCGGTCCGAAGGATCTGAACTTGCTCGGAAAGATCAACCCGAAGCTCACGCAGATTGTGGATTTCGGATGGTTCTGGTTCCTCGCCAAACCGCTCTTTCAGATCGTCAACTACGTGAACGGCCAGTTTGTGCGCAATTATGGATGGTCGATCGTGCTGGTGACAATCGCCATCAACTTTGCGCTGTTCCCGCTGAAGATCAACAGTATGAAGTCGATGCGGAAGATGCAGGCCCTCAAGCCGCAGATCGACGCCATCAACAGCAAGTACAAAGGCATCGGCCTGAGAGATCCGCGCAAGGGCGATCAGAACCAGGAAGTGATGGACCTGTACAAGAAGCACGGGGTGAATCCCATGGGCGGATGCCTGCCCATGATTCTCCAGATTCCGTTCTTCATCGCGTTCTACAAGGTTTTCTCGGTGAGCGTGGAGATGCGCGGGGCGAGCTGGCTTTGGGTCTCGGATCTTTCCCAGCCGGAGCACTTGGCAATCCGGATACTGCCCATCGTGATGATTGCCAGCCAGTTCATCATGCAGAAGATGACACCGCAGGCCGCGGGCGATCCGGCACAGCAGAAGATGATGATGCTGATGCCGCTGGTCTTCGGCTTCATGTTCTACAATTTCCCGAGCGGCCTGGTGTTATACTACTTGACCAGCAACCTGGTGAGCATGCTCCAGCAGTGGTTCTTCAACAAGACTTCGCTGGCCAATGTCGCCGCCGAAAGTGTGTTGCCTCCAAAGAAGACTGGCAGGAAATGAGCATTGACTGAGCGAAAGTACTCCGTGGCGTCGGTCGGGATCCGGATCGACGGCTTTTTGCAAACCACCCTCGAGAATGCCGGCCTCGAGCTCGATTACGAAATTCAGGACGCGGCGCCAACCGAGGACGACTTCGAGACTCCGGACGTCTCCGTGGACTTCAGCGGACCGGACGTAGAACAGCTCCTGGCCAACAAGGCGGAGCTTCTGCTGGCCCTCGAGCACGTGACCATGGAGATGCTCCGGATGCCGAGCGAAGATCACTCGCGCATTTCGTTCGACGCCAACGATTACCGCGCGCTGCGGATCGAGGAGCTGCGGTTGAGCGCCATGACCGCGGCCGATCGCGTGAAGCGCACGGGCCAGCCGTTCCGCTTCAACCCGATGAACAGCCGCGAGCGGCGTGTCATTCACCTGGCCCTGCGGAACGAGTCCGCGGTGCGCAGCGAGAGTCTCGGGGCGGGTCCGGGCCGGATGGTGATCGTCTATCCCGCCGGGATGGCGAGCCTCCCGGAGCCGCCGCGAGATGCGCGGCCGCCGATGCGCCGTGGATCCGGTGACGGCCCCGGCGGCGGAGGAGGGCCGAGACGCGATCGCGGTGGTCCCCCCCGGGGACGCCGCCGGTAGGTTTGCAGCTTTCCGATACCATCGTCGCCATTTCCACTCCGCCGGGACGCTCGGGCCTGGGTGTGGTCCGTTTGTCCGGCGCCGATGCGCGACGGATTGCCGCACAGTTTCTTACGGCTGTAGAGTGGCGCCCGTGGCAAGCGCACCTGGCGGACCTGTTGGACCGGCAGGGCCGGGCCATTGACCAGGCGGTGGTGACGTTTTTCGAGAAGCCCCGATCCTATACCGCCGAGGATGTGATCGAGATTTCCTGCCACGGTTCGCCCGTCGTACTGCGCCATGCCGTCGAGCGGGCGATGGAAGCCGGCGCCCGGCTCGCCGAGCCCGGAGAATTCACGCTGCGCGCCTTCCTGAACGGCCGCATCGACCTGCCGCGCGCCGAGGCCGTGCGCGACCTCATCGAAGCCACGACGCTCTACCAGGCGCGCATCGCGGCCCAACAGGTGGCGGGCAGCGTGTCCCGCCGCATCACGCCCATCAAGGAGCAGCTCGTGGAGCTGGTCTCGCTGCTCGAGGCGGGCATCGATTTCGCGGAGGACGATGTGAGCGTGGCGCCGGCAGCCGAAATTCTAAGGCGGCTGGGACCGATCCACGAAGGCATCACGCGTCTGATCGAGAGCTTCCGCTACGGAGGCCTGGTGCATCAGGGCCTGACGCTGGCCATCGCCGGCCGTCCGAACGTGGGCAAGAGCAGCCTGTTCAATCGCTTGCTGGAGCAGGATCGGGCCATCGTCACCGAAATCCCGGGAACGACGCGCGACCTGGTGAGCGAGACGGCATCCATCGGCGGAATCCCCGTAAAACTGTTTGACACGGCGGGCATCCGCGAGGCCGCGGAGCGCGTGGAATCGCTGGGGATCGAACGCAGCTACCAGGCGATGGCCGACGCCGACCTGACGCTCGTGGTGATCGACGCGACCCAGCCGGCCAGTGCGGAAGACGAAGCGCTCGCGACGCGTGCCGGCGGGCGAACGCTGGTGGTCGCCAACAAGTGCGACCTGCCTCACCAGCGGCCGCCCGAGAATGCCGCGCAGGTTTCCGCTTTGACCGGCGCCGGCATCGCCGGCCTTCGCGAAGCGATTCTCGCGGCGGTGGCGCCCGCGGGGGCATTCGAGCAGGAGAGCGGTTTCGTCACCAGCATTCGCCACGAGCACCTGCTGCAGGAGTCGGCGGGATGGATCGAGAAGGCGCGCGGCGCGGCAGAAGCCGGGACGCCCCACGAGATGCTGCTCCTGGATCTGTATGCGGCGCTGCGCGGCCTTGACGCAATCACCGGCGCGACCACGGCGGACGATATCCTGAATCGCATCTTCTCCACCTTCTGCATTGGCAAGTGATGCGGACGGCCAACCGCATCCCACCGGGGCTTGCTCTTCAGATTGACATGTTGTTATAACCAATTCACGCGGCGGACCGAATGCTGGTGTTTCCGCCGTTGGAGGTACCGGATGGCGACGACTCTGATGGCAATCGCGGCTCATCCCGGTGATGCCGTTTTCACGATGGGCGCGGCGATTGCTCAACACATCCACGGCGGCGGTACCGGCGTTTTCGTTTCCCTGACCGCTGGCGAAAAGGGAGCCCCCGCCAACACTCCGGTGGAGCGCTATGGCGAGCTACAGCGCGCCGCGAGCGAGAAAGCGGCCAAGGTTCTCGGGGCGGAATTCCAAATCCTGGACTATCCGGACGCAGAGGTGCCCTTGAACGATCAGGCCGCCCGTACGGTGAGCGACGTCATTCGCCGGCACAAGGCCGATATCGTGGTGACCCACTGGAGCGGCAGTTGGCACAAAGATCATCAGAATTGCCACCTCCTGGTTCGGGACGCGATTTTCTATGCAGGCCTGTCGACCATGGTCCGCAAGGACCCGGCACATGCCGTCCGCAAGCTGTTCTTCGCGGATAACTGGGAGGACGCCGAGAATTTCAAACCCGATACCTATCTGGACATCACCGCGGTATTCGATAAATGGTTGCAGGCGTGTGATGCCTATCCGATGTGGCGCGGCCAGACCGGTTTTTTCCGCTACGACGATTACTACTCCAGTCTCGCGGTGATGCGCGGCTGCCTCTCGGGGTTCCGCCAGGCCGTCGCGCTCATGTCGGGTCCCGCCGAGCGGCCCAACGGTGTTCGCACGCTCGGATGAGAAGGAGGGCGCTCGCAGATGCCGACCACGCTCGACAAACGGCTGCGGATACCGCTCTACTACCAGCTCAAAATGATCCTGCTGAAGGACATTCAAACCGGCCGCTGGAAAGCCGACGACCGCCTGCCGACCGAGTCCGAGTTGGAGCAGACCTATCAAGTCAGCAAGATCACGGTGCGGCAGGCGCTCCGGGAACTCGCCGATTCCGGATATGTCCGCCGCGAACAGGGACGCGGTACGTTCGTGGCGCGCCGAAGACTGGAGCAAGGGCCGCGCGCGCTCAGCAGCTTCACCGAGGAGATGGGGCGCCACGGCCTTCGTCCCGGATCGCGGGTTCTCGAGACGGGCGTGCTCCCGGCCGATGCCATCGCCGCGGAAAAACTGGCCGTCCCTTGTGGCACGAGCGTGTTTCTGCTGAAGCGTCTGCGCCTGGCCGAAGGCGAACCGGTGGGAATTCAGACGGCCTATATCCCGCTGCAACTGGCGCCCGGTCTGCCGAAAGAGCGAATGGAGAACGCCTCGCTTTACGAGCTCTTATGTTCGAAATACGGGCGGGAGCCGGCGTACGCGCGCGAAACGCATTCGGCCGTGTTGGTGGACGCCGAGCAGGCAAAGCTGCTGGGCGTGCGGCCGGGCAGCCCGGCGCTTGCCGCCGAGCGTATCACTTACCTGGAAGACGGCCATCCCCTGGAATTCGTGACCGCGATCATGCGCGGCGACCGCTATCGCATTATGCTCGAACTGATCAAGGAGCGTCGATGAAGCCCATCGGGACGGTAGCGATACGCAATGTGGCCGTCGCCTTTACCTGCTTCGCATTCGCGTGCTCCGCGGCACGGGTGAAAACCGGGTTGGATGTGTTGATCGCGGAGGGCTTCGCGCCCCTCGAAGGGAAACGAGTCGGCGTGATCACGGCGCAGACGGGCGTCGCGGAAGATGGCCGGCGGATCATCGATGTCCTGGCCCGCGCTCCGGCGGTGAGGCTGGTTGCGATCTTTTCGCCGGAGCATGGACTCGAAGGGAATCGCGAAGACCGGAACATCGACGATAGCGTGGATCAAAAGACCGGCGTTCCCATCTACAGCCTCTACAACGCCGGGCACTACCGCCCTACACCGGAGATGCTGAAGAACGTGGACGCGCTGATCTACGACATCCAGCAGAACGGCGCGCGTTTCCTCACGCGAATCACGACGCTCGGTTACGCCATGGAGGCCGCGGCGCAGAAGGGCATCCCGTTCTACGTGCTGGATCGGCCGAATGGCATTAACGGCGTGGATTTCGGGGGTCCGCTGCTGGACGAGAAGTACATTTCATTTACCGGGTACATGCGCATGCCGATTCGCCACGGAATGACCGCCGGTGAGCTGGCGGGCATGTACAACGGCGAGAAACACCTGGGCGTGGACCTCCACGTGATCCGCATGGAAGGCTGGAAGCGCACCATGTGGTACGACGAGACGGGCTTGGAGTGGATCGACCCATCGCCCAATATCCACAGCCTCACCGAGGCGACACTCTACCCCGGCGTCTGCCTGCTCGAATCGCGACAAATCTCTGTGGGTCGCGGAACGGACGCTCCCTTCGAGCGGATCGGCGCCCCGTGGTACCACTCTCGCGAGGTTGCCGAATACTTGAACGCACGGCGGATCCCCGGGGTGCGATTCGTGCCGCATCGATTCACGCCACGCGCCTCGGTTTACAAGGACCAGGAGTGCGAAGGGTTGGACATTCTGCTGGTCAATCGCGACGTCTTTGATCCGATCCTCATGGGGATGGAGCTGCTCGCGGCGACGTTGAAGTTCCACCCCGGCAGATTCGATCTGGACGGAGTGATGCGCCTGCTCGGCAGCGACGAGGCGGCGGCCCGCCTGAAGCGCGGGGAAACCGGCCGCGAAGTGCTTCAGGCGATGAAGGGACAATTGGAGGAGTTCGCCAAGGTTCGCGCCAGGTATCTTCTCTATGAAAATCAGGCAGGCAGGTTATGACGCGTATTCTGATGTGTGCCGGTCTGCTTCTGGCCGATGCGATTACCGTCGCTCAAACCAGAGCGCCTGCCCCTCAACTGCAACAGATCGTGCGGGAGGTCCGCCGCCAGGTTCGCGCCAGCGAGGCGTTTGACTTCGTCGCGCGGTTGCACTCGATCGATCGGTGGCAGGATTTCTCAAAATTCCGACAAAGCGCTGAGTACCTGCAGGGGAAGATGTCCGAGCTGGGCCTGCGCGATGTCGAGCTTCTCCCGGCGCCCGCGGACGGCGTCAGCCAGTTTGGCTGGTGGACCATGCCGCTTGCCTGGGATGTGAAGACGGCGACGCTGGAGGTTGTCGAGCCGGCCGCCCCCGCCGCCATGCGGGTCTTGTGCGATTACAGTCAGGAACCCGCTTCCCTGATTCAATGGAGCGGGTCCACGGCGCCGGGCGGGTTGACCGCCGAGGTCATGCAAGTCCGCTCCGGCCGGCTCGCGGAGTTGAAGAGCGCCGATGTGCGGGGGAAGATGATCCTGATCGAGGTTCCGGCCGATCTGTCGGAGCGGGGGGCGATGAAAGCCGCGCTCTATAAGATGGGCGCGGCGGGAGTAATCAGCGACTACACCGAGAACGAGGATCTGAGAGATGGTCACTACTGGGTCAACGCCTGGGGTGATATGGGTTGGGGCTATACCAAGGCGTCAAGCCCGCTGGTTGGCTTTTCAATCACGCCGCGGCAGGGCCAATATCTGCGCGGCTTACTGGATCGTGGCACTAAGGTGCGAGTGCATGCGGTGGTGGATGCGCGCTACTATCCGGGCTCTTATTACTCGGTAACCGGTGTCATTCCCGGCAGCGGCTCCGATGAAGAGGTGCTGGAACTCGGTCACGGTTTCGAGCTCGGCGCACAGGATAATTCCACCGGGCAGGCCGGAATGCTCGAGGCCATTGCGGCAATTGGGCGCGCGATCGACGCCGGCCGCCTGCCGCGCCCGAAGCGCAGCATCCGCATGCTGACGTTCTCGGAGGATTATGGTTCGTCGCACTATATCTCGACCCACATGGACCGGATGAAGCGGACGGTAGGGGCCATTCACCTGGACGTGCCGGCCGGCAATCACGATGTGTTGGGGGCCTATTCGTTCGGTGCGACTCCCGACGTTGCCCGCACTTACCACAATGCCCTGGTGATGCGTGTTGCCGAAAGCTTCTACGCCGGGGCGCAGGCGGAGGGCGGAGGAGGGCGTAGCCGTGTTCCGCTGCTGGTACCGTATAGCCCAACCTCGGACACCTACCCGAGCGAGCCCATGATCGGTGTGCCTACCATCGCGGTCCGGGGGAGCAGCGGACTGGTCGCAGTGCATCACAACAGCGAGGACACACTGGACCGAGTGGACCCCAAGTCACTCGAAGACCTGAGCTGCCTGGTCGGCGCGTATCTTTATTACCTGGCCCGCGCGGACGAAGACGACGTTCCATGGCTCGCCGGTATCACTTTGGAGCACAGCAATGAGAATGCGCTCCGCGCCCTGGCGCCGTACTTTGACCGGATACTGGCAGCTCAGAACGCCGAAGCGCTGGGTCGTGAACTCTATTGGGGGCTGGCGAAAACCGGCTACAATGCCGACCGCGATGAGGCAGCGATTCTCTCCATCCTCCGCCTGGCTGCCCCGGCGAATACCGCGAAAGTCCGCACCCTGCTGGAGCCGGCGCTAGCCAGCGCCCGGCGAGTCGCCGAAGAACAATCTGCCAGGTTACGGCAGGCGGCCAACGTGCGCGCCGCCGAACTAACAGCCACCGTCCCCGTGAACGCAACCGCTCCGCCCATAGATCCCCGCCGGGCGGAGGCCGCCAGGATTATCGTGCGCCGCAAGCGGTTCGGGCCGGTCACTCTTGACGACCTGCCGGTGGACCAGCGCGAGGGATTTCCGGGCTTTGCGGCGCAACCCGCCCCGTTGCGGCTGATCTACTGGTGCGACGGGAAACGCACGGTTGCCGAAGTGATCCATTTGATCGAACTGGAACAGGGGCCGATGGATTTCGATTTCGTCGGCTATTACAAGATGCTGGCTAAACATGGGTACGTCGATCTCATACCGAGCGCCAAAGTGAATGACAATGACAGGAGATTGGATGCCCGCGAACCGGATTGACAAGGCGGCTAGCCTTGCCGCGTAGAGGATACTATGAACTCGCTTAGGAAATTATCGATGCTGGAGAGGGTGCTCACCCTCGCCCTGATCATTGCGGCGGCCCTGTGGGCGCCTGCGTTCGCTCAGCAGACCACCGGCGCGGTCACCGGCTCGGTGACCGACAGCTCGGGTGCCGCGGTCCCCGGCGCGGAAGTGCGCCTTGTCAACACGGGAACCGGTGTCATCTCCAAAACCAATACGAACCAGGAAGGCAATTACCAGTTTCTGCTGGTTCCACCCGGCGTGTACTCGGTGGAGGTGGAGAGCAAGGGTTTCAAGACCTTCCGCCGGGGAGGCGTAGTGGTGGAGGTGAATCGCTCGCTGGCTGTGCCGGTCACCATGGAAGTGGGCGCCGTCACCGAAACGGTGGAAGTCAAAGAAGGGACGCCTCTGCTGGAGCCAAATACCTCGGCGCTGGGCACGGTGATGGATTCCAAGAAGGTGGAAGATCTGCCGCTCAACGGGCGCAACCCGCTGGGTCTGGCCAACTTGATTCCAACCGTTCAGGGCATCGGCTACTTCGGCGGTACACTGCTTTCGACCTGGCGCATGGGACAAGTCACCATCGCCGGCGGCACCCCGCTCAACAATGCATTTCTGATCGACGGCATCGCCAACGAAAAGATGACCGACTACAGCGCCATGGCCTTCCTCTCCGTGGACAACACGCAGGAATTCAAGGTCATCACCAACAACATGTCCGCCGAATATGGAAGGACCGGCGGCGGCGTCATCAGTTTTATCAGTAAGTCGGGAACCAACCAGTACCACGGCGTGGCGTATGAATATGTTCGAAATACCCTCTTCAATTCGAACGAGTTCTTCCAGAACAAGGCAGGTGCTCCGCGCACGGCCGAACACATCAATCAGTTCGGCGGCACGTTCGGAGGGCCGATCAAGAAAGACAAGCTGTTCTTCTTCTTCAGCATCGACGAGTATCGTGAGCGCAAGGCCGCATCCGAGACGATCACGTCACCGACTGCCGCGGAGCGGACGGGCAATTTCTCCGGACTGGGGACGAGCGGTTGCGCTCCAATCACCATTTATGACCCCTCAACCACAGTTGCGGATCCCAACAATCCGGGCCAGTACATCCGCCAGCCATTCCCGAACAACACCATCCCATCGAATAAGATTAATCCGATCTCGACCGCGATCCTCAAGTATTACCCCCAGCCGAATCTGCCCGGACAGGCATGCACGAGCGCGCAGAACGTGTTCCTCACCAGTCCGGTGCCCATCAACAACTACAACCTGAGCGGCCGCGTCGATTACAACCTCACTCCAACCAAGAGACTCTCGGGGCGCTATGGGCGCGACAACCTGGATTGGGGTTTCGCCAACTACTTCGGCAACATCGCCGATACCGACGGGCGGCACATCCTGGATCCGCGCTACACGGTCGTTGTGGAATACACCGACACGTTGACCCCCACGCTCCTGCTCGACGCGCGCATCGGCTTGAACCGCGAACAGGAACACACGATTGCGCCCGGACACAATTTCGATGTCACTACGCTCGGGTTTTCCCAACAGTACGCCGGCATGATTCAGTCGACGAGCGACCTGGGCTACGGCTTCCCCAATATCGGCATTACCGACATGAGCACCTTCGGGCGCCCTGACTCGACGGGCAACCCGACTTTGACCGGCACCGCCAGCGTCAACGTGACGAAGATCAAATCAAGCCACAACCTCAAGTTCGGCTATGAGCAGCGTCTCTACCGCCGCAGCGACTGGGGCACCTCCAACTCCTCGGGCGCCTTCAGCTTCAGCCGCGCGTTCACACAGGCGAATCCCACCGTGGCCAGCGCCACCTCAGGTTTCGGTCTTGCAACTTTCCTGCTTGGAGCGCCGACTAGCGGCACGATTTATCGCACCCTCGACTCGGTAGACACGATGAACTTCTCGGCCCTTTACGCCCAGGACGACTGGAAGGTGAACCAGAAGCTGACCTTGAACCTCGGGCTGCGCTGGGAATATGAGGGGCCCATCAAGGAGCGCCGCAACATTTACCCCAACTTCTCTCCCTCGGTGCCCTCGGCGCTGGTGGTAGCCGGCCTGCCGCCTCTCAAGGGCGGCTATACGTTCCCCGGCACCAGCGGCATTCCCAATGGCGTGACGGCCACCAACTACAAGAACTTCGGCCCTCGCGTGGGTTTCGCCTATCAGTTCAACCCGAAGATCGTGCTGCGCGGCGGATACGGCATCAGCTATATCCCGACTTTCGGGCTGGGCTCGAGCGCGGCCGGCGCGAGCTTTGCGGTTCCCACCACCATGATCACGTCGGTCAACAGCCAGGGCTTGATACCCACGGGGACCTGGGCGAATCCGTTCCCGAACGGGATCAGTCTGCCGACCGGCAGCACTCTCGGAACGCTGACCTCAGTGGGGCAGGCAGCCAATGCCGGCTATCTGCGCGATATCTATCGCGGCTATTCCCAGCAGTGGAATTTCACCGCGCAATATTCGCCGTGGGCTAACTGGCTCTTCGAGAGCGCCTATGTCGGCAACAGAGGCACGCACCTCACCATGCTCAATCAGAATCTCGACCAGCTTCCCGACGTTTATCTGGGGCTGGGGAGTCAACTGATCGGCACGGTGCCGAATCCCTTTTTCGGCAACCCCGCGATCCCGGCGAGCAGCTCCCTGGCTGCGGCAAGAATCACGCTGCAGCAATCGTTGCTCCCCTATCCGCAGTTCCTGAATGCGCTGGTCAACAACTACATCGGCTACTCCTTCTACAACGCCTTCACCTTCAAGGCGGAAAGGCGGTTTGCGCAGGGCTTCTCGCTGCTGGCCAGCTACACGGCCGCGAAGCTGATGGACATCATGCAGGGCACCGGACGGCCGGGCGCTGTCGGCGGAGCCGCGGTCCAGGACTGGTACAACCTCAGGGGCGAGCGCGCCCGCAGCTACCAGGACGTGCCGCAGCGCCTGGTGGCGACTGGAACCTGGCAGATCCCGTACAAGCCGTCCAGCGCAGCGTTGCGCGCCATCGCCAGCGGCTGGCAGGTCAACGGGATCTGGACCTGGCAGAGCGGCTTTCCCATCGGCCTCACGGCCAGTAGCACCGGAGTCAACAACCGGCCCAACGTGGTCGCGGGCGTCAGCCAGGCTGCCACCAGCCAATCGATCACGAGCTGGTTCAACAATATTCCCGCGGGGCAGCCGGGATCGGCCTTCGCCTTGCCCCCGGCTTACACTTTCGGCAATGTGTCGCGCACACTTCCCAACATCAACGGACCGCGATATTTCGACGTCGATGCGTCCATCTTCAAAGACTTCAAGCTGCGCGAGCGTTATAAGTTTCAGTTCCGCGCCGAAGCTTACAACCTGACCAACACGCCCAGCTTCTCGGTGCCCGTCGCCAGCGTGACCTCGGCTACCTTCGGGCAGGTGACGTCGACCAGCAACGGCGGGCCGCTGCACTACCGCGAACTGCAACTGTCGATGCGGTTCTCGTTTTGAACCGTAGGACCGTGGGCAAAGCCGTCCGGTGGCTGTGGTTTCTGAGTGCGCCTGCGATGCTGCTGTCGCAGGCGCCTCAGATGCCGATGCCGATCGCATTCGAGAACTCCGCCGAATTCCGGTGGCTCGCAAAGCCGGTGATCGAGTCGAGGCTGCTCGATGAAATGGCCGATGCCACGCATTGGAGAATCCAGGGACAGGCGACCCCGAGCTGGCTCGCACCCGCCCCGCCGCTTGCCTGGCCCGCTCTCCGGCTCGACATGCAGATGTTCCGTGGCGATCCCCCACCCACCCGCAACGGCCTGTCCGCGGTCAGTCTGAGGCGGCCGTTCGACGGCGAGGATTGGAGCCGGTACAATCGGATCTCGCTTTGGATCCGCCCGGAGCTTTCGGGCTTCCCGATGCTTCCCATCGAGATCGTTTTGCGCAACGACGGACGGGACAAGGTGCCGGACGTTTACGGCAGGGAGGGGATCCACTATGTGACTCTCCAGGACCGCAAGTGGCAACACGTGGTCTGGGAAATCACGCCGCTGGCCCGTGACAAAGTAACGTCCCTGGATATCAACTATTGGGTGAACAAGCGGCTGCCCGATGCGGACGACCGCGTGTCATTCGAGATGGCCAGGCTGGAACTTCAGCGTGTCGAGCCCGATCACTTCGAAGGCTGGAACGTCGCTCCGGGCAGGATCGCTTTCAGCCATACGGGTTACCAGACGGGCTCGTCCAAGCGCGCCATGGCAAGCGACCTTGCGGCCCGCGACTTCCAGCTCATTCGCCTGGACGGGAACGCGCAAGGAGAGGTCGAGCTCTCCAAGCCGGTCGAAATTCGCAAAACCAGGCTGGGGCAATTCCAGGAGATGGACTTCTCCGAGGTTCGCAAGCCTGGAAGCTATGTGCTTCAGGCCGGTGAGACGCGCACCCGCCCGTTCGCGATCGGCGACAACATTTGGAACGGAACCATCTGGAAGGCAATCAACTTCTTCTTCGGCGAGCGGTGTGGTTATCCGGTGCCGGGCTCGCACGACGTTTGCCATCGGGATTGGCAGGCGACGCTGGGCGATAAAAAAATCGTGATGAACGGCGGCTGGCACGATGCCGGAGACCTTTCCCAGGGACTCGTCAACACCGGTGAAGCCGTCTACGCCATGTTTGCGCTCGCCGAACGGCTCCAGAGTACGGGACAAGATCCCGAGCTGACCGCGCGGCTGATCAGCGAAGCCCGATGGGGCCTCGACTGGGTCTTGAAAGTGCGCTTCGGCGGCGGCTACCGCATCGGCTTTGCCGGGATGAACATCTGGACTGACGGCATCCTCGGAGATGCCGACGACAGGTCCCGCGAGGCGCTCAATAATCCCAACGTCAACTACATCGCTGCCGCGGCCGAAGGCATTGCGTACCGCGTTTTGCGGCAAAGCGACAGCGCGCTCGCTGCACGCAGTCTCCGGACTGCCGAAGACGACTGGCGGTATGCCATCGCCGGGAAAGAAGGTCCCGAGACGTGGAGCACCCCCGCATTTGCCGCCACCCCCGTGGAACTCGCCGGCATCGGAATTCTGGCCTCGCTGGAGCTATACCGGAACACCGGAAAGCAGCAATACGCCGACAAGGCTGTCGAATTGGCGCGGGTGGTGGTGGACTCCCAGCAGAAGAGCTTCGTCGGCGACCAGTTCCCGCTGGCCGGGTTCTTCTATACCGGCCCCGACAGGCAGACCTTGTTCCATGAATTCCACCGCGGCAACGACCAGGCCCCCGTCGTGGCTCTGGCGCGATTGTGCCAGGCCTTGCCCGGCCACCCCGACTGGATGCGCTGGTATTCCGCCGTGACGCTCTATGCGGAATACCAGAAGGCGGCCGCGCGCTCCACCGAGCCCTACGGGGTGCTGCCCGCATATGTGTACAGGGATGATGAATACCTTCAGGTTCCCGAGAAGGGCGGCATGTACCAGGCGACTCGCGAGGCATTTCGCCAACAGGTGCGGGGCGGCATGCCCATGGGCAACGGTTACTACCTGAAGGCCTTCCCGGTCTGGTTCGCCCGGCGCGGGAACTACGGCGTGCTGTTGTCGCAGGCGAAGGCGCTCTCTGCAGCCGCGCACCTGCGCCGGGATCCGGCAGCCGCAGACCTGGCGCAAAAGCAACTGCAATGGGTGGTGGGACGCAATCCGTTCGCGCAAAGTACGATGTACGGCGAAGGTTACGACTTTACCCAACAATACAGCGTCTCGTCAGGCGATATCGTGGGCTCTCTGCCGGTAGGCATGGAGACGCGGGGCAACAGCGACGCACCCTATTGGCCGGCCCAGAATTGCTACGTCTACAAAGAAGTCTGGGTGCATTCGACCAGCCGCTGGCTCTGGCTCATGCAGGATCTCACCGGGCCCGCCCTGGTGGAAGGCCGCGTAGCAGCGGGAGCCGGCACCACGGTCGAATTCGTGCCTGCCTCCGGGGAGGCGCTCGCAGCGGCCATCGATCCAGCCTCGGGCACGTTCCGGCAGTTTGTTCCTGCGGGCAAGTATACGGTGCGTTCCGGCAGCTCAAGCACCACGCTTACGGTCCTGCCCGGAGGTCTTTATCGGGTGGACTTGCGGCCGGGACACGTTCTGGATTTCGACATCAGGGCCGAAACCGCTGGAGGCGAAATTTCGGTCCGGCTCACGGCCTCCGGCAGCGGCAGCCACAGCTTCGCTCTGCGTGCGGAAAATCTGGACGCCGACTCGTCGCCCAGGGGATTGATGTTGCAGCCGGGCAAGTCTGGTTCGCTGGTTTGGAAAGCCCGCATGCAATCGCCCGAAAAGTCGTGGGTGGTCGCGGTGGTACCCGATGACGATATCTCCATGGCTCGCGATTTGACGGGATCGATGCATTGATCAATGGACGGGTTTGAGTTTTCCGCCGGCGGTGTAGATCCCGATCCAATGGTTCGTGAAACGAAGAGGTGGTTGGGGAGAGACCAATGGCATGTGGCAGTCGATGCAGTTGGTGCGTTCCTTGACCGCGCAGCCGGCATGGCAGTCGCCGCACTTCGCGTTGAAAAAGCTGTCGGACTTCTTGCCGGCGGCCTCGTGAGGATCGTGGCAGGTCAGGCAGGAGAATCGGCCACTGCTCTTGAGGAAACACTGACTACGACTGAAATAGACGGGTTCGTGGCGGACATTCCAGGCATAGTTCCAGTCGATCACCGTTCCGGCGTCGGCCGGGCGGCGATGACATCGGCCACAGAGGTTGTTTAACTCCGCGGCGGAGAGTTTCGCGGGGTTGAGCAGCGGGTAGCGGCTCGCGTCGGCCACATGTTGAGATCCGGGGCCGTGGCAGCCTTCGCACCGGACGCCCTTCTCGTTGACTGTCGCATGGCCCTGCCCGTCAAAGGAAACCGGGCCGGTGGAGTGGCACTCGAAGCAGCCCTGAATCCCGAACCGCGGATCCGCGATCTTGTAGAGTAAGCCGGCCGCTTCCGGCAGGGATTTCGGACGCAACGCCTCCTGTCCAGGCGATGGACCGTAGGCTTTGGTCGCGGCGTACCAGGTGGCATAGTGTTCCACGTACCATTCCCGATTGACGCGCGTGACGAAGGTCACGGCCTGCCGCCCCGCGCCGAATGCCCATTCGAGCGGCAGGTCCATGAGATCGGCGCCGTTATCGATGCGGACGCGAAGAGCGTCGCCGGCATCCAGGACCTCGTAGCGGTATCGCGGCTCGCGGGAGAGCCTGCCCGGCGGAAAACCGGAACGATCCGATACGGCGGACAGTGCTCCGGCATGCGCACTCGCAGACTGCGATGCGAATTCAGCCGGGTGGCACGCGGCGCAAGTTTTCGCGCTCACGAAGCGCGCCGGAGAAGCGGCTCGTACCGGAATCGTGAATATCAGGATCGCAGCAAGCCAGCTCATTCGTTCCGTCCGAGCTGAATCGGTCTCTAAGAAGCACACGCGGCGAATTGAAGAAGTTCGTCACGCATTCGCTTTGCGATCAATGCCACAGTATATACGCTTCTCGAGAGCGGCATAATGCCACCGTAAGCAATGACCTGGAAGCCATTTATCCACCCCCCGCGCGACGTACCGGCAGACCGCATTTGCGGGGTTGCAGGCAGCGTGTGAACCTGCCAAGAATGGTGCTTGGATGAACGTTCCCGGGTTCACTCGACGACGATTCATGCAGGGCGGTTCCGCAGCGCTTCTCCTGCCGCGATTGGGGCGCGCGGCGGCCCTGATCCGGCAACCCTACCTGCAAAATGTTCAGTCGGACCGCGCATCCATTCTATGGACCGCTGACGCTGCCGGACTCGCAACCGTGACGGTGAGCGGCCCCGACGGCGGGTCGATCACGGCGACGGCTCGAGTCCAGGTTTTCCAACCGTCCCAGACCCTGTTGGCATCGTCCTTCTATCAATACTGCGCGGAGATCACCGGCCTGCTTCCGGCCACCGAGTATACCTATTGCGTGACAGTAGATGGCCGGGATCTCGCGTCCGATCCCGCCCAGTTCCGGTTCCAAACGGCCCCTCTCGGCGATTTCGCGTTTCTCGCGTTCGGCGATAGCGGCGCCTGCACCGACGAACAGCAGACGCTGATTCGACTGATGTCGGCCGAAACCGGTGTTTCGATGGTCCTCCACCTCGGCGATCTGGCCTATTCTGACGGCACTTTCGAACAATTCGAGTCCGGCTACTACGATCTGAACGCACCGCTTATGCGGCGCTTGCCCTTCTTTCCGACTCCCGGCAATCACGACTACAATACCGGCTTTGCGGCGCCATACCTTGCCGGGATCGTAACTCCCGAGTGCGGCGTCGCGGCGCCAGATCAAGGACGTTACTACTCGTTCGATTGGGGCTGCGCGCATCTTGTCTCGTTGGATTCGAATCTGCTGGCGTCCTCCAGCGCATCGCAAATGCTTGCCTGGCTCGATCGGGACCTGGCCGCTGCCGCGCAGCGCTGGCGGATCGCTTTTTTGCACCATACCCCGTACCCCACCGGTTTCCACCTGGGCGACCCGCTTTGTCTGGCCGTACAGCAGCACGTCAATCCGATCCTGGAACGCCACGGCGTGCAACTCCTGCTCGCCGGACACGAGCATGGCTATGAGCGCACGCATCCCCTGGCATCCGGACGACCCGTCGGGCCCGGCGCCGCCTCCACCGTGTACGTGGTGAGCGGCGGAGGTGGCGGCGCCCTCGAGTCGGTCGGTTCGTCACCGCAGTGCGCGCTATCCGTGCAGGCATTTCATTACCTGCGGGTGGATGTGGAACCGCAGCGGCTCACGTTCTCCGCAGTTGGGCTGGATGGCGGCATCATCGATCGGGTAAGACTTGGTCAAGAGGCCGGCATCGTCATCGATAGCGTCCTGAGCAAGGGAGACTACATCGCCGCTGTGGCTCCGGGATCGCTGGTGAGTATCTCGGGATCGAACCTGGCGGGTAGGACGGAGGTCAACCCAAGCGATTCCTGCCGTACCGAGATGAGCGGCTCCTCCGTCAAAGTCGCGGGGTTGCCTGCACCGTTGCTCTACGTCTCGCCCACCCAGATTCAGGCGCAGATTCCCTACGAAGTTGCCGGTCCCGTGCCGCTGGATGTCGCCGTGGCCCGGGACCGGGTATATACGAATATTACCGTCTCTCCCACTGCGCCTTCTTTGCTTGGCATCATGGTGGGCAACGCGCCGTTCTCGGCCACCAACCCTGCTAGACCGGGTGGACGCGTTTCGTTGTACGTCACCGGGCTTGGTCTGATTCACGAGAGTGTCCGATCCGGGAGCGCGCCCGTGAAGGTGTGGCTCGGCGAACAGCCGGTAGGCTCGATTTCCTTGGGGCTTGCCCGAGGGTTCACCGGAGTACACCGTCTCGACCTCGAAATTCCTCCGGACCTGGAGGATGGCATCTATGCGATCAGCGTGATTGCGGGAGATGCCGCCAGCCGGCCCGCAAACCTGGATGTGGTGCGCAACGGAACCGCCTATCGGCGAAACCGGGCGCGCACAAGAGTACACGTCCGGACCCCCGGACCCAGCCCGGCGCTATTGGCTCGCTAGCGGAAGCGGGGCGGTAGTCGCCGATTGCGCATCGCAGCTTACCGTCAGATCCGCCGAGGAACCCTGCGGCAGAGCCACGGGCACGGCGGCGTTCACCTGGTACAGCCCCACGTATCCCGGCGCCAGGCCTGAAAACATCACCTCTAGGGGCGTGCCGCTCAGGTTCACTTGTGGCGTAGCGATGGTGGTGATTGGTGTCTGAGGCGCTGCGGATCCTATTGCCAGATCGCCATTCACTGCGCCCAGACCGGTCAAATAGGTGGTCAGAACCTCGCCGGGCACGATCGGATTGGCCGTGTCGACCGCCAATCCCGTCGCCGCATGCGTCACCGCCAGGATCGAGGGGTTCGCAGCTAGCACAGTCGCGTTCAACGTGTTGCTCATTTCGCCACCCACGGAGACCACGATGCTCGCGCTGCCGGCGGGCAGGTCTCCGGGGATCTGCGCTTCGATCAGACCCGAAGAGGTCATGACGAGCGGAGCGCGGACCCCCTCCACCGACACGAAGGTGCCGCTCAAACCGCGCGGCAATAAACTGTTGGGTGCCTGTCCTGACGCACCGAGATTGGCGCCGGCAAGATCGATCAGTGAGCCGGGCGCCAGCGGGCCGTTCGCCTGCGGTGGGCCCTGTCCGACGACGCTCGCGGCCACGATCACCGGGTCTCCGGAAATCGGCTGATATCCGTCGCTCGCTAACTCCGGTTCGACAAATGGGACCCTTACCCCGAGAAACGTATGCAACCACTGGACCACGCTCTGAAAATCGGCCGTTCCGCAAGGAATCAGGACGCCGTTTGTCAGGCACTGTTTGTTCGGATCGTTCGAGGCCGCATCGTCGATGATGCCGTATTCCGTCGTGATCTGGCTGTCCGCCCAGCCGCCGGTCCCGCCTAGCAGGCTTGCCGCCTTGGCAACCTGTCCCAGATAAAACTCGTTGTACTCCGGAATGGCAATGAGGCGTTGGGCCAGCAGGTTGATGCCGGGGGAAACCGTAAACCCTGTAAGAACATCCCTGGTCGGCGTGGAGAATGTCATGTCCTTGTCCCAGGGAATCAACTGGTAGAACGTGGTCCCCTGAAACTGGTACAAGTAGAAGTTGTTCATTCCCACGATTCCCCCAACCAGCGCGTCGGTTTCCGCCAGCACATTCTCCGTAGCGGCATAAGTCAGGAACGACTTCGGATCGAGATATTGTGAGAGCGCCGCGATGAAATCGCCGTCGGTGAACCCGGAGCCCGGCGGCTGGTTGATCACCTGGACCAGATTGCAGAAGGTCTGAAGATCCGGCGCCGCCTGGTCGGTCTTCAAGTCCAACAGCGGCGCGTAGGCCGAAGGATCGGTGCCGAGATTGTTGAACTCGTACGTACCGTCTTGTTCAAACTCGTAAAGATAGCCCCCGCTCTCACCGAGATTTCTCTGCAGAAAGGTTTCATCCTCATGCTCGACAATCATGTAGAAACCAAAATACTGGCCGTTGATGGAAAGCTGGGCCGGCGCCTCGCGCGGGGCCGGAAATCCCATCGTGCGGAACAATTTCATGGAGACCCATTCTTTGAGATTGGAGGCATCCTCATTATTCGCCTTGAGCACAATGAACGGCAACCCCAGGAACACCTGGTCCTTTGTGTAATGCGCGAAGTTCACGTCCAGGTTCGGCTTGATGGGACTCCGACTTCCTCCTCCGTGCTGGCGAATGCCCGCGGTTACCGCCATACCGTTCCAGTTGAAGGTAGCATGGTAGTAAGTGTCGGCTTCGTAGTTTTGAAGTAGAGTAGCCCAATCGTCAGGGGCCACCGTCAAATTGATCTGCGTGACCGTCGAATCGTCCAAAAACGGCACCGCTTCAACCTGTGCTTCGGAGCTTATAGATGCGGCTACAAAACAAGCCAGTCCAAACAGACACTTTTGTTCAATCGACACACACAACTTCCTTTTTCGTTATTCTCCTCGTGAAACCAAACTCGCCGCGGCAGGGTCCTTGTAGAATGGCGCCAAAGAACTCATTCAGCTCTGGAATTTTGCCAGGGTCGCCTGGTCTTGACCGAACATCCGATGTCCTGACAGCGCGATCGCCGCGGGTACACCTACCCATGCTCTTCGTGTCATCCTTTACCTCCGTGGGGGAAAGCCTCGGGTCCTTCGTCACCTTCGCCCAATCAACATCTTGGTAGCATCCACTTATGATTCTTTGGGCGAAGGCAAGAAGTTCCGAAAGACCCTCGGTGCCGCATACGCCGAAGCCGTACCAGATGTGTCGCTGTTCACGGTGCCTTGGAGACTCCACTACAGGGATGTAAAACTTAATCAAGTTAGCTACTTCTAGCTATCGACTTAATTGGTGCTGGGAGATAACATGCGATCCCCAAAAGTTTCCGAATACGCCTATCACTTACTCGGGCGCCATCAGAGAATCGGCCGGCACGCGGCTGCCACGCCTGGCCTGCATTGCATTGCCGTGTTCAACGAGGCAGGGTGGCTGCCAGCTCGTTGGCGGCACAGGATCGCGACCCCGCCATCGTCCGGCCAAAAAAAACTTTCGGGTAGGGCCCACGGATTGTGAACCGCGGCCCGCCGTGCCCAGCAAGTCATTGAGCCTAAAAGAGGTCTGAGGCCGGGCCGGATGAGCCTTTCGGAGCCGCCAGGGCAAGCCGGTGTTTGCCCCGGCCGACCACCGATATTATCCAAATAGACTAAGGCGCCAGCAGCCCATCCGCTTTATCATCATGATGAATACGGCCGAAAGGCCTGGAT
Source organism: Candidatus Acidiferrales bacterium (assembly GCA_035499435.1). Taxonomy (GTDB): domain Bacteria; phylum Acidobacteriota; class Terriglobia; order Bryobacterales; family Bryobacteraceae; genus Solibacter. Next base: position 23,138 of record DATJYW010000202.1, read on the forward strand.
TGAACGGCATTCCAATGGATCATCTCGCCAAACAGGTAGCCGAACTAGCACTCCGGCTAACGGCGCTGCCCGCTGATGGATTGCGCAACGACCTTCAAACCCTCGATCGCGTGGAACAACTGGCAGTCCAGATTCTCAACGAAGTGTCCGCGGTTCGCACGGGCAGGAATCGGGCACCGGGTGAAACCAGCGGAATGTGGCGTGCCATGCAGCCTGTCCAGCGCCAGTAGATAGCCGGATTTGCGGTGATAGCCGTCGCTCGCGTATCCGCGCCGCTATCCGGATATACTGGCGGTCTTGGAACCACATCACGATCAGAAAACACCCGGCGACGGCCTGGTTCGCGGCTTCGGGCTGCTGCAGGCCACGGCGCTCAACATGAGCAACATGGTCGGGGTCGGCCCGTTCATCACAATCCCCCTGATCATCGCCGCGATGGGCGGCCCACAGTGCCTGCTGGGATGGCTGCTCGGTGCCGTGCTCGCCGTCTGCGATGGGCTCGTCTGGAGCGAACTGGCTGCCGCGATGCCGGGCACCGGCGGCACATATCTCTACCTGCGCGAGTCTTTCCACGGCACCAGGCTCGGAGGCATCCTCCCGTTCCTTTTTATCTGGCAGTTCGTGCTCAGCGGTCCGCTCGAGATCGCTTCAGGCTACATCGGATTCGCTCAATATGTCGGATACTTCTGGCGCGGCATGGGCTGGTGGAGCACGCGGCTGGTCTGTATCTCGGTGGCCGTGATCGTGGTAGGGCTGCTCTACCGGCGGGTCACTGCCGTGGGCCGGCTCACGGTGGTGCTTTGGGTTGGCATGCTGGCCACCGTGCTCTGGATCATCGCCGCCGGGATGGTGAATTTCCGCGCCTCGGTCGCTTTCGATTTTCCCGCCGGCGCATTCTCGTTTACCCGAGGCTTCGCCTCGGGGCTCGGCTCCGCCATGCTCATCGCCATGTACGACTTCATGGGCTACTACGATATCTGCTACGTGGGCGGCGAAGCCCGAGACCCCGCGCGCACAATTCCGCGATCGATTCTGTATTCGGTGCTGGCTGTCGCGGCCCTCTACACGCTGATGAATCTCAGCATTATTACCGTGATCCCCTGGCGCGAGGCTATGCAATCGAGGTTCATAGCGGCGCAGTTCATCGAGCGGCTCTACGGAGCCCGTGCCGCCGGCGTGGTAACTGTCCTGGTGCTCTGGACCGCCTTCGCGTCCGTCTTCGCGCTGCTTTTCGGATACAGCCGCATTCCGTATGCAGCCGCGGTGGACGGCCATTTCTTCAAGATCTTTGCTCACCTCGACCCGCGGGGCAGGTTTCCTGACGTCTCGCTGCTGGTGATTGGAGCACTGACCGTGGTCGCCAGCTTCTGGGATCTCGACGTGGTCATCGCCGCGCTGCTTACCTCGCGAATTCTGGTGCAATTCATCGGTCAGATCGCTGCCCTGCATCACTTGCGTACGCACCGGCCGGACATATCGCGTCCGTTCCGCATGTGGTTCTATCCTGCGCCCGCGGTGCTGGCGCTCGCCGGCTGGGTTTGCGTCTTCGCGGCCTCGGGATGGACTTACGTCGCGTTCGGCGTGCTCTCCCTCGTGATGGGAGCGGCGGCATATTGGTTCTGGAATCGCGCGTCGCGGCGCATCGTAGTACCGTAAAGCCGATGAGCTATCGATACCGTTCGTTGCGGATCAGCGCCCTGGGAATGTGCCTGGCAATCGTGGGATGGCCGCAGTTGCGCCCGCCCGCGGTTCCCCTGGTCGCGCACGATCCATACTTCAGCATCTGGTCCATGGCCGACCGGCTCACTGATGCCGGGACCTCGCACTGGACCGGGAAGCCGAATAGCCTTGCCGCTTCGGTGCGCGTCGACGGAAAGACCTACCGCCTGATGGGCCGCGACCGGCAGCCGTCGCCCGCGTTGGAGCAAAAGCGTCTGGAGGTACTGCCGACCCGTACCATCTATGAATTCTCCGGCGCCGGCATTGCCTTGACTCTGACCTTCTTCACGCCGGCGCTGCCGGAGGATCTGGACGTGCTCTCGCGCCCTCTCACCTATGTCGAGTGGGGCGCCGCCTCCGCCGACGGAGCCGGCCACGACGTTGCCATCTACTTAGAGGCCGGCGCCGACCTTGTTGTGAACACGCCCGAGCAGCCCGTACTGGCCTCGCGTTACCAGATGGACGGACAGCCGGTACTTCGAATCGGTTCCCGCGAGCAACCGGTGCTGGCGAAGGTCGGCGACGATCTCCGGATCGACTGGGGGTATCTCTATCTGGCTGCAGACCGCACTGATGGGGTCACCACCGCGGTCCTCTCGCGGCAGCAGGCTCGCGCGGCATTCGAGACCGCCGGCCGCCTTCCCGATTCCGATGACTTCTCCGACCCCGAACCGTCGAGGCGCGGGCCCGCCACCACCCTCGCTATCGCCATCGACATGGGCAAAACGACGGCGCGCCCGGTCACGCGTTACGTCATTCTGGCCTATGATGATCTGTACTCGATCGAGTACTTCGAGCGCCGCGAGCGCGCTTGGTGGCGCCGCAACGGCGCGGGCGCAGCCGATCTGCTGCGTGCCGGGAGACACGATCACGATTCCCTGCTGGCACGAGCCCGGCAGTTCGACGAGGCACTGGTTGCCGACCTCCGCAAGGCCGGCGGCGTGAAGTATGCCGAGCTTGCCGTATTGGCCTACCGCCAGACCCTGGCGGCGCACAAACTGGTTGCCGACACTGACGGTACGCCGCTGTACTTTCCCAAGGAGAACTTCAGCAACGGCTGCATCGCCACGGTCGACGTGATCTACCCGAGCGCCCCGTTCACGTTGCTCTTCAATCCGCGACTGCTGCGCGCCCAGATTCAGCCGGTGCTCGATTACGCGCGCATGGGGCGATGGCCGTGGCCGTTCGCTCCCCACGACCTTGGCACCTACCCGCACGCCAACGGGCAGGTCTATGGCGGGGGCGAGCGCACCGAGGAAAACCAGATGCCCGTGGAGGAGAGCGGAAACATGCTCATCCTGGTAGCGGCGCTGGCGCGGATCGAAGGGAACGCCGCTTTTGCGGAGCGTTACTGGCCGGAGTTAGGCAAATGGGCCGCCTATCTGAAAGACAAGGGGCTCGATCCCGAGAACCAGCTTTCCACGGACGACTTCGCCGGCCACCTGGCGCACAATGCGAACCTGTCCATCAAGGCGATCGTCGCCCTGGGCGCTTTCGGCAAGCTTGCCGAGATGACTGGGCGCAAGGAAGTTGCAGGGCAATATCAGGCCACGGCGCGGGAGTTCGCACGCAGGTGGGTGGAGATGGCCAACGACGGCGACCACTACCGCCTGGCCTTCGACAAGCCCGGCACCTGGAGCCAGAAATACAACCTGGTCTGGGATCGTCTGCTTGGACTGGATCTCTTTCCACCGGAAGTGCGGCGCAAGGAGATGGCCTTTTACCTCAAGAAGCAGAACAAGTACGGGCTGCCGCTCGACAATCGCCGCGATTACACGAAACTCGATTGGGTGCTGTGGACCGCCACGCTCGCCGATTCGTCTGCCGACTTCGAAGCGCTGGTGGCGCCGGCCTGGCAGTTCGCGAATGACTCGGCCAGCCGGGTACCGCTGACGGATTGGTACGACACCGTGACCGCGAAGCAGCAGGGTTTTCAAGCGCGGTCGGTAGTGGGTGGGCTGTTCATCAAGCTGCTGTCCGATCCCGAGATCTGGCGAAAGTGGGCGACAAGATAAGGATCCGGTTGACACAGCCGGATCGCCGCAGAAGTGGCGGAAGACAGTGCGAATCGAACACACCAGCGGCCTGAACAGCCGCCGAACGGTTTTGAAGACCGCCCCGGACACCAGTCCAGATTGCCTTCCGCATTCATTGTATCCGGGAATGCGGCACGCCCGACGTTGCGGTGACAGCGCGCGGGTG
>DATJYW010000203.1:0-30671 GCA_035499435.1 Candidatus Acidiferrales bacterium
CATGGCTTCGGGGTAATCCGGCGAGTCGGCGTATTCCCAGGCGTCGCCGACGTCGGTGTTGAAGTTGATGGCCACCACCATGTGGCCTTTGTCGTCGTGGATGGCGCGCCAGGCGGGAGACGTGCCCGGCGGCTGGTAGACTTCGGTGCCATTGGGGCCGCGGCGGAGGTGGCGGGTGCCGGGGATCCAGGTGAGGTCCTTCTCTTCGATGTCGAAACAGACGTGCATGACGTTGTCACTCGGGGCGATCTCCGTAATGGGACGTCCGGGCAGGACGCGATCCATAGTGAGGCGGAAGACCTCCCACTGCTCGGGACCCCAGAAATCGTCGGTGACCAGGTAGCCGCCGCGGAGGAGGTACTCGCCGAGGCGCTTCATCTCTTTGTCGGAGAGACCCCACCAGCCGGTCTGGGTGGCGTAGATCCAGGGGTGGTCCCAAAGCTGGTCGTCGGTGAGGCGGAAGTGGTGCGGCTCGCCGGTTTCGACGCGGGTGAGGCGGCGCACGCCCATGGAGAAGTGTTCGTCGGAATCGGGCCAATCGACCATCCACCAGCCGTCGCCGGTGGCGTTGCGCGACGCGAAGCCCCAGCGGCGATGGTATTGCGGAAGGTCGGTGTATTCGACGCGGACGAAGTGGTACTCGCCTTCCTTGGGGAAGGTGGGCGGGGGCATGTCGCTGTGGCGGATGCCGCCGCCGAAACCACCCCCGAAGCGCTGGGCCACGGCCCCGGCGGCCAATAGGAGAAGTCCGGCGGGAATGAAGCGGCGAGGTCTCACTGCGGAGTTGCGTCCTTCTTGATGCGCTTCAGCTCTTTTTCGCGATCCACCACGCTCACGCCTTTTTCGATCCAAGGCTTGGGAGCCTGATCTTTGAGGTAGTGATCGAACCAATCGAGAATGCGGCGGTGGTAATCGATCTGGTTGGCCTTGACGGCGAGGCCGTGATTCTCGCCGGGATAGACCAGCATGATGCACTGCTTGCCGGCGCGGCGCGCGAGGTTGTACATCTCGATATCCTGATGCCAGTCGCTGGCGCCGTCTTTGTCGCCGACGCTCAAGAGGAGCGCTCCTTTCATATTGTTGACGTGGAAGACGGCGGAGTTGCGCTCGAAGGCCTGCGGGTCTTCCCAGAGCGGGACCTCCATGCGCTCCTGGCCGACTTCGGCGTGGTCGGTTTCCGGGGTGCCGCTGTTCCAGTAGATTTCGCCGTAGCTGGAGACGAGATCGGTGAGCGGCCCACCGGCGACACCGGCGGTGAAGAGATCGCTCTGGGTCATGACGAAGCTGGTGCCGAAGCCGCCCCAGGAGTGGCCGATGAGGCCGACGCGCTTGGGGTCGATGGGGCCGCTCTCGAGGACCTTCCTGGTGGCGGCGGTGACACATTCGAGGACGCTCATGCCGGGGTCGCGCGCGCGGAACACGATATCGGGCATGAGCACGAAATATCCGTTCGCGGTCCAAATGGCTTCGGTGTAGGGCGAGCGGTCCGTGACGGGAAAATAGCGATGCAGGTACTGGCTCTCGCGCTCGTAGATATGGACCATGAGCGGGTACTTCTTCGCGGGGTCGTAATTGGCGGGCGCGAACAGCGCGCCCTGGAGGCGCTCGCCCTTGGGGCTTTTGTACTCGATCAGCTCGGCCTTGCCCCAGGCGTAGTTCGCGGCGAACGAATTGGAGTCGGTAACCTGGCGGGGGTTCGACAGGTCCGCGGCGGCCGCGAAGTAGTTGGGCGGCACGTCGAAGGCTTCGGCGGAGTAGACGTACACGCCGGCGTCTTTAGCTTTGGCGAGGCCGCTGGTGCCGCGATCCAGCCACACGGGGCGCTCGACCTTGCCATCGACCAGGCGCGCGAAGCCGGTCTTCTTGGTCCAGACGCCGTAGACGCTCAGGTAGACTGGCTTGGAAAGATCGATGGGCTCGGCGTCGGCGTTGAAGCCGCCGCGCCCGCCTCGGCCGCCGCGGCGCGCGGCTTCGGGATCGACATAGCGATGGCGCACCTGATCGGCGGCGCCGTTGGTCAGGCGGCGCGGCTTGGCGGCATCGGCGTACAGCTCCCAGAGATCGAACTCGTCGTAGACGATCACGCCGGCGTCGTTCTTCGTCCAGCCGGCGACGCCCCACGCGGGCCGGGTGGGATTGGGATGATCGTCTTCGCGATTGATGAACGAGACGCCGGCCGCTTTGCTCACGTTCTTCGAGGCGCCGGAGGCGAGGTCGTAGATCCAGTATTCGCCGTCCTTGAAGTTGAGGAGGTATTTGCCGCCGGGACTGGGCCAGAACGGCGGCGCGAGTTTGGCGCCGAGCTTCGTGCGCGCGCCGCTAGCGAGATCGACGCTGTAGGGGTCGGCGAAGCGGCGGCCGAACATGACGAGGCTGTCGTAGGGTGTGTCGTCGATGGCGACGGCCCGGCCGCCGGAGCGCGGGAGCTGGAACGTCTCCTTGAGATTGGCGCCGAGCGGCACGATGCGATTGGTCTCCACGTGCCAGGCCGCGACGACGTGGCGGTCGCGGTCGCGCGCGAGGCGCAGCTTCTGCTCGGAGATCACGTTGACGTCGCGCGGGTGCCAGACCTCGACGTTGCTGGGTTCTTCGTCGCTTTTGACGGGCTCGATCTTTTTGTCCCAATCGGCGATGCCGACGAAAACGATGGCGCCGTCTTCGCTCCACTGCGGCGCGCGCGAACCGACGATGCGTTTGGGCGCGGCCACTTCGCCGGTGCGTTTGGCGGCGAGATTCTTCCACGCGAGCACGAGGTTGGATTCGCCTTCGTAGTCCTTGTTTTTGACGGAGCGGAGGGCGGCGAGGTCGGAGGAATCCTTGCGCCAGACGAGATTGCCGAAGACGGCGTTGCCGGAATCGAGGACGCGGAGGGCGCCGGTGGCGGGATCGTAGAGCTGGACGGCGTTGCCTTCGCGGCCTTCGACGCCGATGGTCATGGCGAGGTGCGTGCCTTTGTCCTGCCAGGCGTAGCCGGTGACGTTGCCGAAGGTGGTGTCGGCGCCGGTCTTGAGGTCGCGGACGGTGAGGGGCGCGCCGGCAGGATCGGGCGGCGGAGTGGAGGCGGCGCTATCGGCGGCGGGACCGGCGGGCGGCGTGCGGGTGGGCGGGTAGCGGCGGAAGGCGATCCACGCGCCCTGATCGGAGAAAGCGAAACTGGAGACGTCGTCGATGGAAACGGCGGCGCCGTTGGTGAGGTCCAGGATGCCGAGCTTGTTCTGGACGGGCTTCTTGGCCTTCTTGAGCTTCTCCTCTTCGGCTTCGGAATGGCCGATGGCGTAGGCAATCCAGCGGCTGTCGGCGGAGAAGGCGGGCTCGGAGCCGGACGCGGCGATGCGCGGCGCAGGCTGGGCGATCTGGTAGATGCGAAGCTCGGACGTGCCGTCATTGCGGCGAATGGGCGCGGCGAGCCATTTGCCATCGTGCGAGAGCACGGGCGCGCCCAGGTTTTCCCACTTGCCGTAATCGGCGGGCGCGACGGCGGGTTTGGGCTGCGCGGAGAGCAAGGCGCAGACAGCCAGCGGCAGAGTGCGGAGGGTTCGGACCATTTGTTCAGGATACGCGGATTCGCCGGGGGTGGAGCGATGCGGCGGGGCCGGAAACGGCGCGCAGGGTTGCGGCGGGGGTCGTGGATGGAGTCGCGACGAGGATGCGGCGGGCCGAAAAGTGCTGATCGGGCGCACGGTTACGTACCGTTACTTACCCGGCCGAACTTGCGTACTGCGGCAGTGAGCGCGATCCTGCCCCTGTCATCCGCGGAGAGAAGAGCTGACGGAAATCAACCCGCGTCAAGGAATGCGACCCAGGACCGAGTCCGGGATTCGGCGGCGTAGGAGCAACTGACTATGATCAATTATCAAGTTCGAATCCAGGCAATCGCAACGGCAAACGATGACGGTACGCAAGGGGTAACGTTCACTGCTAGTCAGTTGCAGTCGCGGATGGCAGATCTGAATGCGATCTATGCCGCTACCGGTGTCGAATTTCAATTCGACCCGAGCCGGGACTTCGTAGCGATCAACCGCACGCTGCTCAACCAGACGTTTACCGTACTAGATGATCCGTCGCAGTATACCGATCCGAACCAGGAGCCGCCATCGAGCAAGGACTTCAACACGGCGGCGCGAACCGCACTGGCAAATCTCTACGCGGACAAGCTCGTGATTTACTTCAGTTACGGGACGGAATTCGACTACAGCAGCGGGCACTGGCACGTACGGGGCCGTACGATCGATAGTTCGGCCTGGAGCGCGCCCTATGTTTCCATGCGTAGCTTTCTGCCGTCTGCACCGGGTTTAGGCCATGAGATCGGCCACTATCTTCAGCTCGAGCATCCGTTCGCCGGCGATCCTCAAACGATAGCCGAGGCCGGGAGCATGATCAAGAAGTATGTGGAAGTCGACCATCACATGCGGGACGAAGGACTGGATGTGTTCGACGGCGATAAATTGTCGGTGTCCGATACTCCACCGGATGGCCGCGGCAAACTGTTGGAGACCGCCAATGGCGGCGACAAGTGCGGGGCCGTGGACCACGTCCCCATACCGGTCACCTTTGGCGATGGGACCGTCAAGCAGTACACCTTGAAGCCGGACCGCACGCTGGTCATGAGCTACTTCAACGATTGCCCGGGACTGAGGGCGCTATCGCCTCAGCAAATGACGCGGGTACAGCGAGGACTTAACTCGGGGATTCGCCACCGGCTCGTTTCCACCAAAGCCGCGGATTCGCAAGGGCAGCTCGAACGGAAGGGCTCGAAGTCGACGCACGGTATCAGCGCGCTAGACGTCACTATGATCGAACCTGGACGAGTCGCGACGGCCGTGGTTCTTTCCTCCGGGCTGTTGAAGATCATTGTCTGGGACGTTGCGGCAGACGGAAGCACACTTACACGCCGGGGTGACAAAGACGGCGATCAAGCGAAGAGGGTGAAGGCGTGCGCGCTGTCATTAGGATACATCGCCACCGCGGCGTTAGACGAAAGCGACGTCATGCAACTGACGGTCTGGCACGTTGACGCCAACGGCGATCTCACCCAACAGGGCAGGGCGGCGGCTGGACCAGTCGGCACGTTTGACGTTTGCAGGATTTCAATCGACTACCAGGAATACCTGGTAACCGCCGTGTCCGGCGGCGATTCCAATTTGAAAGTGATTGTCTGGCGGGTGACGCCCGACGGCCAAATCAAGCGCCTTGGCGATGCCCAGGCTGGATTTGTCGATCGCGTATCGATTCATAGCATGGGCGTCGATTCGGTCGCCACCCACGTCCGCGAGTCCGACGGACACCTGAAGGTGATTTTGTGGCAAATTACCGGCAGCGCCGTTACGCGGAAGGGTGCTGCCGAAGGGGGAAGTGCCGACGATATTGTGGGTTGTGGGATGGACCTCGGTGTCGCGGCTACCGCCGTCCGGCTGGATTCCGGCAATATCAAAGTCATCGCCTGGCACTCCGCTGCAGGGGATCAGGTTGTGGATTGGAGGTCGGACAAAGCCGGGGATGCAGTCAATCAGATCGCGGCCTGCCGCGTCGGGATCGATCTCCTTGCAACTGCGTCGCGAAACGACCAGGGTAACCTGAGCGTTAGTCTTTGGGAGATCGGCGCGGAGGGTTACGGCGTCATTGCACGCGATACCGATAAGGCTGGAGCGGTAAGCGAGGTCTCGATTTGCCCCGCAGGCCGGAACGTCCTGATCACTGCAATGCGAAATGGTTCCGGAGATCTGGAACTGATCGCGTGGAAGGTGAATTAGGCGGAGCGGGCAAGTCCGTGTGAAATGAGTTGTGAGTTTGGGTGGCGAGGCCGGTCCCCGTCGGCACTTGGTTTCCAAAAGCGAAACGTGGCGGGGTCGTACACAAGGAGGAAAAAGTGAACAGGCGATCCTTCACCATTATCGTGGCCATAGTGCTTGCCAACGGGGCACTCTTCGCTGCGGCGACCGATCTGGCGCAGCGCGGGAAGGAAATCCCGGGCAAACAAACGCCGGCGCATTCGGCTGAATCGCTGACGCTGAAATTCACACCCACCCTCCCGGCGATCAGCAAGGAAGAACAGCTGCGTCGCGAGACCCTTCACGTCGCCGCCGACGAACTCGAGGAGGAGGTCCCGGCCAGCGGCACACCCATCCTGGGGCCGGCCGGCGGCGAGACGGTATCTGCGCCGGCGCCGCCTGCCGGGCCTGCTCCGCCCGGAGGCAGCGGTCCCGACGCCCCCGGCACGTTCAAAATCTGGCGCAACAGCACCCTCTCCCCCAACGACAGTGCGAAGGCGACCAACGAACCATCGGTAGGCAATAACGGAAGATACGTCTTCTACACGGGCAACTGGTATGCCGCCCGTTCGGTCGACGGAGGCGCCACCTGGGGTTATATCGATCCCCACGCCGACTTCGATCTCTGCTGCGATCAAGACGTGATCTACGATAAATCCCGCGACCTGCTGGTTTGGTTTCGCCTGGGCAAGACCCGAAAAGATGCATCCGACAAAGACATCAGTAAGTTCCGCATCGGAGTGTCGACCAATGGCGGAGCCTCGTTCTGCTTCTGGAACTGGAAGACGACCGATTTCGAAAAGGCGTGGGACCTGGCGAGTTGGGACTATCCACAGATGGCGCTCTCCAACAACCACCTCTATTTCACTATTGTGGTGCGGTCAGCCGGCAATCTGGCTTCCCGAAAGGAATACTACCCGGTTCTGGCTCGCGCCTCGCTCGACACGCTGCGATCGTGCGGCAATCTGAGCTGGACGTTCTGGGTCCAGGATTCGGCGGCGTTCGGTTGCTTCGCCGCTTCGGACAAGAAGGTTTCGAGAGTGTGGACGCCGGTCCAGGGCGCCCGCGAGACGATGTACCTCGGACAAACCACGAAGGACGACTGCTTCACGGTGTGGCGGCAGCGCGAGAAGGATACCAGCCTGGAGCAGTTTCGGAGCAGCGTCCCGGCCTGGTCAGCCTCGAGGACGGGCCTCACGTGCCCTCTACCAGGCGGCGATCCGTGCCAGAGGACGGACAGCCGCGTCAGAGCCGGCTGGGTGAGCCGCAACGTGGTGGGCTTCTTCTGGGTTGCGGCAAAGGGAGCGGGTTTCCCGTACCCCTACGTGGAAGCCGCTACTTTTCAGGAGAGCGATCTTTCCCGCATCGGGCGGCCGTACATCTGGAACAAGACTCACGCGTGGGTTTGGGCCGCGGCGTACCCCAATGAGCGAGGCGGCCTCGGCATTGCCACCTGGAAGATGGGAGGCGGGCTTAACCCGGAATTATCCGCGGGCATCGCCGACGACTTCAGCGATCCGCCGCCTCCCTGGGATCTCAAACTTGTCGCGCGAAGCGACGCACCACCGGCAATAGGCAAAGATGGCAAAAGAGACGATTGGGGCGACTACCTTCGAGTCCGGCCGCACCTGCCGGCCGGCCTGGCCTGGATCTTGAGCGGGTTTGTCTCGGTCGGCCCGAAGGCAAATCCGGTAGCCGAGCCGCACTTTGCGATCTTCGGCCGCGCTCGCGACTCCTGGTCGGTCCAGCGCTGGTGGGATCAACCGTAAAGGCCCGGACAAAGGTGCGACTGCAATTAGAGTCCGCGGCGGGGCTCGAGCCTGCCAACTGAGCCAGCGGGACTAAGAGTCCCCCACCGGCTGAAGCACCGCCCCACAGGGTTCGGCATGGTGTTACGTACCGTTATTTACCCTGCCGGACTTGCGTACTGCGGAAGGCAGCGCGATCCCGCCCCTGTCACCAGCGGAGTGAAGACCGGGCGGAAATCACCACGTATGAAAGGGATTAAGAACATGAGCAACGTAGAACCATCGGAGGGAGACCCCTCTCCAGGTGTTGCCTGGCTCAAAATCGACTCATTTGACGATTTGATCAAGCACGAGAAGGAGATCATCGACCAGATCGAAAAGACACCCAACGGGCCCAACCTGTTTATGATCCATCCGTTTCTCCTGCTCGCCGAGATCGGAGTTCAGCTAAGTACGCAATCGAAGAATGAGATCTTGAAACTGAGCCCGCAGATTTCGGGTCTTTCCCGGACTCCCTATGACGCACTCAAGCGGAGCGGCGCGCAACAGAAACTAAACTGCCGGCTGAAGGGTCTGTTCCGGAGGCGAGAGAAATGACCTTACTAGCGGGTTTCGATCTTGTATCCGAGTTTTCACACGATACCATTCTCTATCTGATCCGGAGCCATCTCAAGGTCGGTGGAGTCCTGGCCAACCCGCCCTTCGAGATCACCATTCCGGTTAGCGGATCCGGCGGGAGCGGGAGCGCCCACCTCGTCGTCACCGGGATTCACCTTGATTTGAACGCCGACGATACGGCTACACTGACGTTCGACTTTCGCACAGGCTCGGTACAGTTTTCTTCGCCGCAGGCGCTGAGTGTTTGCCCGCTCAACGGTACGATTGCGGTCCATGCGAGCATTTCGCTGCATCCCGGCTCCCATCATACTCAGTCAATCGCTTTTCTCATCACGCGGGCGGACATAGCCTTTTCTACTGCCGCCGACCATGCAATCTCGAGTTCCCTCAGCGGTAAGCCGGTCACCCCCGCACAGTTCAAGACGCTCGCCAATCAAGCGATCACGACGTTTGCTGTGGGGTCCTCTCCGAGCTCCGTCCAAACGGTTCCCGTGACATTTACTGTTGTTCCGAACGAGGACGGGTCCCTGGTACCGTCGCTGGTCTTCGAACGGCTGGAGGTTCACTGTATCGCGAATCCGTCCCGTAACAAGCAGGCACTGGCGCTTTTCGGCATCCTGCTGAAGGCCAACAAGGCTCACGGCGACCATACTCACAAGACTTCGAGCTCCATAAAGGCGGCCAACGACGGCATGTGCATCAGCATGTCGCCAGAGGCGTTCGATGCCCTGGTGCTCTGCCCCATGCTGGCCAAGAAACTGAACACCACCGTAGCCAAGTTACCGACGGCTTGCGGCTCCGCTCCGGGTATCGATACAAATGGTGTGACCGTTACCAGGATCGTCGATACCTTCGGAGACGGACATATCGACATCCGCGGGACCGCCACCAAATCGGGCTTCTGCTACGAAGCCCACGCTACGTTCCATGGCACCCTGAAATTCTCCGTGAGCGACGGCACCCTGGTTCCCCACCTGGTTATGGACGAGCCCGATGTCAGTGTCGCCCTGGATTGGTATTGCTGGTTCATTGCGGGCGTAATCGGCCCCGCGGAACTGGCGATCGCCGGCGGGTTGAATGCTGTCGGTCAGTCGATTGCCGAGGGACTCGCCGGGGACGCCATTAACCAACTGCTTGGAAGTGGTCTGCCCGGCGTGGGGACCAGCGGATTGGGAGCGGGTGAGGTGAAGACTGCGGAGATCACTCCCGATGGCTTGACGCTCCAGGGAACCATTTCCAGTCCCGTGCTGCCGACCAACTACAACGCCGACAAGGAACTGGGACTCAGCGGCTCGGTGACAACCACCAACAAGGCCGTCATTGGATCCGGCGTGTTCCACACCAAGATCTGGTGCATGGCGAATGCCAAGGATTATCCCTACACGGAGTATTCACAGAGTCAGGAGGGGACTTACTCGCTCACGAGCCAATTCGTGCAGTTGCCCCTGAGTCCATCCTTCACGCTCCAGCCGGACGACGGGCCCGAGATCCCGCTGACCGGAACCAGCGGCACGCTCGAAATCGCCGGCGTTCAGTCGCACTATCCGATGCCGCTCGCCACCGGTGGCAGCATGGTCGTTCAGACCGTGCACATCGACTATCAGATCAACGGTACGACCATCAGGCTGCGCAATCGTCCTGAAGAGGGAGTCTACGCCGTCTGGTTGAATGCCACGGCAACCGGCTGCAATGGTCAAGCCCTTCTGGATGACAACGGTAAGCCTCTCAACCCATTCGCCCAAGTTCAGTTCGAAGGGAACCACGCGGACATCGGGGGGGGATACGAAGCCGACGTGCAGTATTGTGCCGCGCAGATGGAAGCATGGATCCGTCAGAAGTCCGATCAGTACGCAATCTGGCAGAAAACCCCGGTTTGGGTCGAGGTAAATTATCCTTCGCCAGAGGAACTGGTCCGGTACGTCAGCGATCTGGTATCGCTCGGGCTGCCGGAAGTGGACGACGTGTTGCGGGCCATCAAAACGGCGCATGGCAATTCTTTTTTCCGTGCCATCCTGTCGCCGGCGGCCAGGCAGCCATCCCTTCTGACTGGCGGAACAGCCGTTCGGCCCCCCGCTGCGCAGAAGCGCTTGGCTCGCTAGTCCAGCAAGCGGAGCGAAACGACGGCCTTTTAAAGAGGGATCAGTGAGGCAGGCGTAGGGTATCGAGCATTGCGCGAAAGCGCGGATCCGGGCGGAGCGAGTCCAAGCGAGGATCTACAGTAAGCCAGATCCATAGGTATCCATCCCGGTCCTGGTAAGCCTTATCCAGCGATGCGAGCGCCTGTGTCCGATTTCCCAAGGCCGCGTACACGATGGCTATGTCGTAGGACGACACATATTCCCGATGCGCCAAAGTCAGTAGCTGGTCCAGGATGCTGTATGTTTCACGTATTTTGCCCGACCGCGCATAGGCAAGGGCAAGACCAGTGAGAATGTCCGGAGTAGGGCCAGCGAGGCTGATCGCCTTTTGAAACTCGGCGATCGCCTCTGCATACAACCCTTGCTGGCTCAGCGCCTCCCCAAGGCCCCAACGCGCATGGGGGCTCCCCGAATCCATATCCAATGTCTTTCGAAATTGATCAACGGCATCGCTGTACCGGCGCGCAAGGTACAAATGCCGCCCAAGATTCGTGTTGTCATAGATGGATAGCGGATCGACCTCCAGGGCCCGCCGCATCTCCCCAACTGCCTGGTCGAACTGCCCCTGAAGCGTGAAATAGCAGGCATACAGGGAGTGGGTCTTGGCATAGCCGGGGTCGAGATCGATGGACCGCCGGAACTCGCTTTCCGCGCCGGTCCAATCCCAGTCGTAGACCATGAGGATGTATGCCAGCGAAGTATGCGCTTCCGCCAGGGTGCCGTCGATCTCAAGCGCCCTCATGGCCATAGCTTTTGCCTGAGGACCACCCTCGTGAGGGCGCAGATATCCGTGGTTTACCAGATAGGTATGGGAATCGGCCAACCCTGAGTAAGCAAGGCCGTTGCCGGGGTCCTTTGCGATGGCTTCGCGGAAGTAACCGATGGCTTTTTTCAGCCCGTCCGCGGTTCTCTTTTCCTGATAGTAGCGGCCTTTCAGATAGGCCTGGTATGCTTCGTGGTTGACCCGGCGCGCACTCGCCAGACGGGCATGGTCTTCCGGTGTGAGTCGTACGCGGACCTGACGGGCGATCACACTTGCGACTTCCTGCTGCAACGCAAGAATATCCCGCAAATCGCGCTCGTAACTCTCGGCCCACACATGCCGCTCGGCAGGCAAGGCGATCAACTGCGCCGTAATCCTGACTCGCTGTCCGGCACGCTGGACAGTGCCCTCGACGACGTAGTCGACGCCCAATTCCCGGGCAATTTCCCGGAGCGGCGTTTTGGCTCGCCTATAGGCTTGCGCCGAGGTACGCGAGATGACGCGCAGCGCCCGTATTTTGGCCAAATCCGTGGTCAGCAGATCGCTCATACCTTCGCTGAAGTACTCCTGCTCCGGGTCCGACGAAAGGTTTTCGAGCGGCAGCACCACAATAGACACGCTTCTGACAGTTCCAGCCCGCTCGCGCCGGCTCCAGTAGATCGTGGATGCGCCGATCACCAAAACAGACAGCAAGGCGAGACCAATCCGGCGTTTCAAAAGCGCGACGGCACCCCAGCCACCCGAGCCTGCGGGTGTTTCCCGCGTTCCAACGAGCTCTCGTCCGATGATGGTGGGGGCGTAACTACCTTTGGGCAATGAGATCACGATGGAGTCTCGACGGCCTTCGCGGTCGTAATATTGCTCCAACTTCGTGCGCAGCCGGCCGGCCTCCACCCGCACGATCGCGTCAACTCGCGGGTCATAGGATTCACTGCGTCCGTAGACCTCGACGCCGATGACATACTCCTTGAGTTGATCGCCTCTGCCCGATTGGGACTGCTCCACGACGAAGCTGAGGAAACGGCTGAGACGCTCCGCTTTGACGAATCGAGGGCTGGCCAGGATCCTGGCGAGCTGCGACAGTACCGCATCCCGGCCTAACGACGGAGATCCCATAAGTTTTTGCTATTTTATCCGAGCGGGGGAAAAGAATGGGATCTCCGTGGCTGAACGGCCGGTGTTCTTCGGCGACCTGCTTCCGCGCCTTCAGGAGATGCGGCAGCGGACCGGCCGGCCGCACTGGATCATCGCCGACGAAGCCCACCACATGCTTGGGCCGGTTTGGGCGCCGGCATTTCCCGAACCGGCGAATCGACTCCAGAACCTGATCCTGATCACCGTGCATCCGGACCATGTCTCGCCGGCCGCGCTCAAAGCGGTGGACGGGGTGGTCGCCATCGGCGCCCGACCAGACAAGGCGGCGCAGGAATTCGCCAATGTCCGCGGAATCGCGGTCCTTGCGATGGAAGGAACGCTGGAATCGGACCAGGCGTTCGTGTGGTTTCCCCCCGGCATCGCGTATGTATCCACCTCGTTCACGCCGAGCGGCAGCGTCACAAACGGACGTATGCGCACGGCGACCTTGGGGAGGACCGGTCGTTTTATTTCCGCGGCCGCAAGAACAAATTAAACCTGCGGGCCAACAATCTGGCTACGTTCGTGCAGATCGCCGAAGGCCCCGACGACGACACGTGGCTTCATCACCTGCGCCGCGGCGAGTACTCCTGCTGGATGCGCGAAGAAATCAAATCCGAGGGGCTTGCCGGCGAAGTCGCGCAGTACGAACGCCAGAATCTGCGTCCCCGGGAAAGCCGCGAGCGCATCAAGAGCGCAATCGAACATCGCTACACCGCCCCGGCGTAGCGCGGCAGGGCGTGCTACTGGATGCCGTAGCGCTCGGCGAGGGCGTCGGCGTCGACGCTGGATTCGACTTCCTTGGCGCGGAGGTCAGCGGCGGCGCGGCGCATGGCGCGGATGAGGTCGCTGGCTTTGCGCTTGCCATCGGGGTCGAGGGCGGCGGCGGTGTCCTGCATTTCCTGGATGCGGTCCTTTTCGAATTGATCGACGAGGGTATTGAGTTTGGCGCGCTCGTCGACGGCGGCCTGGCCGCGGGCGGCGAAGAAGGCCCGGTTCTGCGCGAGCATGGCGGCGAGGTCGGCGCGGACGCGCGCGGTGACGGCGCGCAGGGGGTCGGCGGGCGCGGAGGGGGAGGGGGTGCGGGGCGAAGTCGTCGGTTTGGCCGACGCGGGGCTGTCGTAGATGGCGTTGAAGACGAATTTGTAGGTGCCGTGCGATTGGCCGCGCCACTGGGGACGGAAGCCGAACAGGTAGACGCGGCCATCGCCGTAGAAAACTTCGAGGGCGGCCGCCTTGCCCTGGATGCGGTCGGGGTGCAGGAGGTAGCCGCTGGCGAGCGGATTGTTCTCGCGCGAGTACGACGCGAGGACGGCGCCGCGGAATCCTTGCCTGGTGTCGAAGGCAGGGCCGCGCTCGAACATCACGATGGGCTCGCGGGGGAGACCCGCGAGAGCGGGATGGGCGGAGTCGCGGAGCTCGACGCGGAGGAGCGAGCCGGAACAGTAAAACTGCTCCGGAGTGACGCCCGAGAGGACGTTGGCGACGGGCAGGTGGAGCTGATCGATGGCGAAGAGGGAGGCGTTATTGAAGGCGATCAGGGTGCCGCCGTCGCGGACGAATTCGCGCAGGGCCTCGACACCGGTTGGGCCGATGCCGCCGACGTATTCGCCGGGGATGGAGCCCGGGGCGAAACCGTCGAGCATGGCGCGTGGTTGGGAATCGGGGAGGATGATGGAGTCGAAGCGCTCGCGGAGGTGTCCGGCCTGGATATCGGGATTGCGCAGGGCGACGGGGGCGAAGCCATACTCCTGGAGGATCCAGCGGGTCCAGCCTTCGTCGATGACGCCCATCCAGGCGCGGTAGAGGCCGACGCGGGGCTTCTTGAGGGCGATGGCGTCGGCGGGCGCTTTGGCGGCAGCCTGCAGGGTGAGCGAGTATTCGCGGGCGAGATCGGGGAGGCCGGAGCCGGTGAGGACAAAATCGGACTTGGTGAGGCTGGCTTGAGCGCCGCCGGCGAGTGCCTGGTTGACGAGTTTGAAACCGGCGTTGGTATTGTGAGACAGCGTATAGACGGCGCCCGTGCCCTGCACGCCGCCGGGCGGGAGCGCAGCACGGTCGATGGGGTGCAAGGGGGAGCGCTGCTGTGCGGCCAGCGGCGTGGATACCACGGCGACTTCGACGCCCATCTGCATGGGAAGGGTCCAGCCGGAGACATCGTAGGGACGCTGCGGAGGGCCGTTGGGCGTGGCGCGCAGGTCGGGCCATTCCTGCGGCTCGAAGAGCTCTTTGACCAGCGGCGAGAAGGGCTGGTCCATGAGGATGACCCAGGCGTTGCGGTAGTCGCGGCCGTTGGCGGCGAGGGTGCCCTGGTGCACTTCGATGCCGTTGAGCAGCAACTTATCGATCAGAATGCCGGCGGTGGGTAAGTCGCGCTGTTCCTGCGGCACGATGTAGGCGAAGGGAGGCTCGCGGCGGAAGCGCTCGATGTTATCGCGCGCGGCCTGGTAGCGGTTGTAGAGAAACTGTTCGCGGTACTTGGCGGCGGTATCGAGCAAACTCATGGAAGCACCGAGCATATAGCGGACGGCGTCGCCGAGGCGCCACCATCCGCCCTTCCAGGGGCTGGAGTAGAAGACTTCGCTGCGCAGCGGCTGGCGGTCGCGGGGAAATTCGTTGACGGAGTAGTAATGCGGCGTGGCGTAGGCGTAGAGCGCGGTCTCGGTGAAGAAAGAGATGGAATTGCGGAAGATGTGGGTGAAGTCGAGGAAGCCGGGATACCAGTTATCGAAGCCGACGCGGTGGACCGCGCCCGGCATGCCGTGCTCGTCGAGATAGGCGGCCATGTCGATGCCGAGCACGTTGAGCCATCGCGCCATCAATGGATGGATGTTACTGGAGATCGGCTCGGTGAAAGGCGGGATGAAGATGCGCGTGGGGAAAGGCGCGGTCTGGTGATGGCAATAGAAGATGACCGGGTCCCACTCGATTTCGGTCTTAGTAACATCGCGCGATTCGAGCATGTTGTTCATGTAGCCGTCGCGGTTGTTGTCGTGGCCGACATACTCCTGGTAGAGGTCGGGGAGCGGGGAGGTTTCGTAGGGCGTGCCGAGGTTGCGGCGATACCAGGCGACGACTTCGTTCTGGCCGTCGGGGTTGAGCGTGGGCCAGAGCATCAGGATGAC
This sequence comes from Candidatus Acidiferrales bacterium, assembly GCA_035499435.1. Classification (GTDB taxonomy): domain Bacteria; phylum Acidobacteriota; class Terriglobia; order Bryobacterales; family Bryobacteraceae; genus Solibacter. The sequence continues at coordinate 15,295 of DATJYW010000203.1, forward strand.
GTTGTCGAGGATGGCGTCGATTTCGGGATCGCCCTGAGTGGAGACCAGCTTGTAGGCGAGCGCGATGGATTGCTGCGCGCCGGCGACTTCGGTGGAATGCAGGCCGCCATCGATGTGGACGATGGCTTTGCCTTCGCGGGCGAGGGCGTGGGCGGTGTTGTCGTCGAGGCCTCGCCCGTGGGCGAGCTGCTGGGAGATCTGTTTGTAGCGATCGAGCTTCGCGAGGTTGGCGGGAGACGAGATGATGGCGATGTCCCAATCCAGGCCGCGGGTGGTCTTGCCGACGTTGATGATTTTGACGCGATTGCTGGACGCGGCGAGGCGGCGGAAGTAGTCGCGCGATTCGTCGTAGTTGGCCAGGTAAAAGTCGTCGCCGGGCTTGTGGCCGAGGACGGATTCCGGGGTGGGGACGGATTGCGCGGGCGCGAGGGCCGGGATGGCGGCAAACCAGAGGGCATACTTCAGGTGAGCGGACATTGAATGATAGTATGCCGCAAAAACTGGGGACTACTGAGATGGCCGCGCGCCAGCGGGGGCGGGACTGAAGTCCCGCGCAGGCTGAAGCCTGCCCCACAGGGCTGAAGCCTGTCCCACACGGACAGGACTACCATGGTTCTTTAGCCCTTTATGGACGCCCTCACGCTTCACCGCCTGCATTTCGCGTTCACGGTGACCTTCCACTACCTGTTTCCGCAGTTGACCATGGGGCTAGCGCTGCTGATTCTGATCCTGAAGACCATCGCGCTGCGCACGGGCGACGAGCGCTACAACCAGGCGACGCGCTTCTGGACCAAGATCTTCGCGGTGAATTTCGCCATGGGTGTGGTCACCGGGATCCCGATGGAGTTTCAGTTCGGGACCAACTGGAGCCGCTTCTCGCGGATGACCGGCGGAGTGATCGGCCAGACGCTGGCGATGGAGGGCGTGTTTTCCTTCTTTCTGGAGTCGAGCTTCCTCGGGGCGCTTCTGTTCGGCGAGAAGCGGCTCGGCCCGAAAGCGCACTGGGCGGCGGCTTTCCTGGTATGCGCCGGGTCGTGGCTGTCGGGATTCTTCATTATCGCGACCAATGCCTGGATGCAGCACCCCACCGGGTACCAGTTGGGAACCAATGGGGAGATTCAGCTAGCGAGTATTTGGGGGCTGCTGTTGAATCCCTGGCTTGTCTGGCAGTATCTGCACAATATGACCGGCGCGGTGGTGACCGGCAGTTTTGCGATGGCGTCGCTCGGGGCGTTCTACCTGCTCACGCGAAGGCACGAAGATTACGGCCGGATGTTCCTGCGGGTGGGTGTGATCGCGGGCACGGCTTCGACCATCCTCATGATATTTCCCACCGGCGACAACCAGGGCAAGAACATTGCTTTTCACCAGCCGCCGACGCTGGCCGCGATGGAGGGGCTGTTCCACACGGAAGAGGGCGCGCCGCTGGCGATCATGGGCCAGCCAGACATGGAAAAGCTGCGGCTGGACAACCCGATCGAGGTTCCGCGCGCTCTGAGTTTCCTGACTTACCGGCACTGGAAGGCGGAGGTGAGGGGCCTGGATGCGTTTGCCCGCGAGCTGTGGCCGGACAACGTCCCGCTGCTCTACTTCAGCTATCACATCATGGTGGGGCTGGGGACGATCTTTATCGCGTTGATGGCGGCGGCGAGTTTCTATCTGTGGCGGGGGACGCTTTACGGCGCGCGGTGGCTGCTGTGGACGATCATGCTCGCCGTGCCCTTCCCCTACATCGCGACCACGGCGGGGTGGATGACGGCGGAGATGGGACGACAGCCATGGCTGGTCTACGGGCTTTTGCGAACCGGCGCCGGAGCATCAGCTCAGGTGTCGGCGGGCAACGCGTTGTTCACGTTGATCGGTTTCATGGGGATGTACACGGTGCTGGGCATCCTGTTCCTGTTTCTGATTTACCTGGAGATCGAGGCGGGACCGGCGGAGCACTGAAGGGGCGCACATGGAAACAGCGTGGTTCTGTGTAGTCGCGGTGATGATTGCAGTCTACGTGGTTCTGGACGGATTCGATCTGGGAGCGGGCATTATCCACCTGCTGGTGGCGCACACCGACGAGGAGCGGCGCACGGTGCTGAGCACGATCGGACCGGTATGGGACGGAAACGAAGTGTGGCTGCTGGCTGCCGGCGGGACGCTGTTCTTCGCGTTTCCGGCCTTGTACGCCTCCAGCTTCAGCGGATTTTACCTGCCGCTGATGATGGTGCTCTGGCTACTGATTCTGCGCGGCATCGCGATCGAGTTTCGCAATCATCTGCGAAGCGACGTGTGGCAGCCTCTGTGGGATGCGGTGTTCGCGGGGTCGAGCGCGCTGCTGGCGGTGTTTTTCGGGGCGGCCCTGGGCAACGTGGTGCGCGGGGTTCCGCTGGATGGCAACGGGGAGTTCTTTCTGCCGCTTTGGACGGATTGGACTGCCGGTCCCGATGCGGGCATCCTGGATTGGTTCACGGTGATGATCGGGCTGGCGGCGCTAGTGTCGCTGGCGATGCATGGCGCGGCGTGGGTGGCGATGAGGTCCGAGGGGCTGGTGGCGGCGCGGGCGCGGCGGCTGGCGGGCGCGGCGTGGTGGGGAGTGTGCGCCGCGGTTGTGGCCATTACACTGGCCAGTTTTCGCGTGCAGCCGCACCTATCGGCGAGCTTCGCGGCGCGGCCGTGGGGTTACGTGTTCCCGCTGGCGGCGGTGGCGGGGCTGGCCGGGGTCAAGCTGATGAGCAGGGCCGGAAAGGAGAGGGCGGCATTTCTGGCTTCGTGCGCGTTTCTCACCGGCATGCTGACCAGCGCGGCGTTCGGCATGTTTCCTTACGTGCTGCCATCGAACGGCAATCCGGCGCATTCGCTGACGGTTCGGAATGCGTCGACGGCGGCATACGGGCTGCGGGTGGGGATCTACTGGTTCGTGCCGGGAATTTTACTGGCGACGGGGTACTTCATTTATACTTATCGGAGCCTCTCTCGCAAGGTAAGTGGAGGAGAGGAGAGTTACTAAGAGCTATTCGGCGCGCAACGTTTCCAGGGGGTCGACCGCGGTAGCGCGGCGCGCGGGGAGGTAGCTGGCCAAAGCCGCGGCCGCGATCAGGATAGCCGCCACCAGGGCGTATGTGGCCGGATCGAGCGCGCTGATGCCGAAGAGCAGGGATTTCATCCAGCGCGTCATGCCTCCGGCAGCGCCCAGGCCCAACACGGCTCCGATAGACGCCAGCAGCAGGCCCTGGCGCACGAACATCCGCTGAAGGCCGCCCGGGGGCGCGCCTAGCGCGATGCGGATTCCGATTTCGCGCGTGCGCTGCTCGACGGCGTATGCGATCACACCGTAGATCCCGATGACGCCCAGCAGGAGCGCCATCACGCCCGCGATGGCCAGCAGCACGAGCGTAAAAGATGTGCGCGCCATGGACCGGTCGAAGACTTCCTGCAGGGTGCGCACGAGGTAGACCGGCAGGTTGGCATCAACCGACCAGACCGCCCGGCGCGCTTCGGCAAGGAAACTCTCGGTGCCGGCGCGAGTCGTACGGATCACGAAAGTGCCGCTGCGGATCACGTGGATGCGGTCGCCCCAGAAGGTGTCGGTCATGGCCGGCCAGTAGACGAACGCCGGAACCTTCTGCTGTACTCCGTCGTCGTAGACGTCGCCGGCCACGCCGATGATTTCGTTCCATGGGTCGGCCGCGCCTTCCCGGATGCGCTTGCCGAGGGCCGCGCGCGGATCTCCCCACATTTCGCGCGCCAGATTTTCGGAGACCAGGGCGACGTGGCGTTTCTCGTAGAGGTCGGTCCAGGTGAAGTCGCGGCCGGTGACGAGCGGCGTGCCGGTGGCTTTGAAGAATCCCGGCGAGATGAACCGGAACCGGCGGATGGGAGGAATCTCGCCGACCGCGTAATTCCTGTCCTGCGCGTAGAGGACGTCATTCGAATTGAAGTCCTCGAGCGGCGCGCAGTTGGCAAAGGCGGCGGAGGACACTCCCGGAATCGCCGCCAGCTTGTCCAGCATTTCCTGCTGCATGCGCATGACCCGCTCGTGCTCTTTCACGTGCGCTTCCGGAATAGAGACGCGCAGCATCTGGATCTGCTCCGGCCGCGTGAAGCCGGGCCGAACGTCGCGCAGTGCCTGGAAGGTGCGGATCATCAAGCCGGAACCGACGAGGAGTACCAGGGCCATCCCCACCTGCACGACTACGAGGACGTTGCGCGCGCGGTGCCGCTCGCGGCCCTGGGTGAGCGTTCGTCCGCCGCCGCGCAGGCCGGTGGTCAGCCGCGGTCCGGCGTACTTCAGAACCGGGATCAGACCGAAGAGCAGGCCCGCCAAGAGCGAGACCGCCGCGGTGAACGCCAGCACGGTGGGATCGATGCCGATCTCGTTCAAGCGCGGCAAAGTGGCCGGACCCTTCGCTATCAGCAGCCGCAGAGCGCCGTAGGCGAGGGCCAAGCCCAGCGCACCGCCGATGGCACCCAGGGTCACGCTTTCCAGGAGCAGTTCGCGCGCGATTCTTCCCCAGCCGGCGCCGAGCGCGGCGCGGATCGCGAGCTCCTGCTGGCGGCTTTCGGCGCGCACGAGCAGGAGGTTCGCGACATTGGCGCAGGCGATGAGCAGGACCATCCCGATGGTGCCCATCAGCACCCACAGCATGGCGCCGATATCGCCCACCAGTTCCTGCTTGAGCGGCTGAATCCTGGGAGCGAAGTGCGCGCTTTCGAACAATGCGGGGCTGAATCCCGGCGGCGCGGGCCAGGCCTTCAGCCAGATCGGCAGCATGCGCGCGACGTCGGCATTGGCCTGCTGGAGCGTTACGCCGGGCTTCAGGCGCGCGAGGCCCTGGTAGCTGAAATTGCCCAGGAAAATCTTGTTGCGATCGAAGCGCAGCGGCAGGACCAGCTCGGCTTTGGAGTCCATGAAGCGGAAATCGCGCGGCATCACTCCGATCACGGTGCGCGGCCGCGCGTCGACGGTCAGCGAGCGGCCGATGGCGGACGCATCACCTCCGAAGCGACGCTGCCAGTAGCCGTAGCTGAGGACGACCACGTCGGGACTGCCCGGCGCGTCCTCGGCGCTGGAAAACCAGCGTCCCACGGCCGGCTGGATTGCGAGCGCCTGGAATATCCCGTAGGTAAAGTAGAGCGCCTGGACCTGTTCGGGTTCGGCGAGGCCGGTCACCGATTCGCCGCCCCTCGACCACAGGCCGAAGTCCTGGAACGTGTGGTTTGCCCCGGCATACGTGAAATACATCGTGGGCGAGCAATTGATGTTGCCGGCGATACCGGCTATGCCGGGCGCCAGGTGCCAGACGCCTACCAGCTCCTGAGCGCGGGGATAGGACAGGGGCCTGATCAACACTCCGTTGACTACGCTGAAGATGGCGGTGTTGGCGCCGATGCCGAGCGCGAGGGTGGCGATGGCGACGCTGGTGAAGACAGGAGCCCGGGCCAATCGGCGGAGGGCGTGCCGGAGGGGTGCCATGCAAGTTGATACGACGGACACCCCCCGCCGGTTCGCAAAGAATCAGCGCCAGACGAGCCAGTCGTCGGGGGTGGTGGGCTCCCAGGTCACATCGGCAAGGTCGGGCAGGCTCTCGTGCTTCTGGTCTCGAATGTACGATTGGGCGACGGCGAGCGCGTGCTCCTTGGCCTTGGTTTCGCTGAACTGGTGGGTGCCCTGAATGGTGGTGTTCGGGCCGTACAAGAGCACTCTCCATTCGTTGAACTCCTGGACCACGAGAAGGGTGAGGTAGTGGTATTGACCCTTGAACCCGGACATGGTGCGAAACATGATCGGCTCCTTGCGGCGGCGGTCCCAGGCTGCCGCTGAGGGCACGGAAGAGGCCCCCAGATCAATATAGGATGCGCCGATCTGGAATTCAATGCTGCGACTGAAATTCCGCTTTTCCGCCCGCGTCCGTGCTGCTTATCCTCACAGATGAGTCCATCGGAGCGGCGGGGCGAAGCGCGCGAAGTCAGTGTCGGCCGACACCCACTCGCAACCGCTTTCTATGGCTAGCGCCGCGTGGGCGGCATCCCTAAGCAACTTGCCCTTGAGTTCGCCCTTTTCGCACAGCATTCGGAAAATCGGCCAATGTTGCGCACCCGGCCGGATCATGGTGCAGCCGGGTCTGGTGATGAGCGCATCCAGAAACAGAAAAGCCCGCTCCACCGTAGACGGCGGCTGGAAGATTCTCGGGTTGGTCACGACACGCAGGAATCCTTGAAGCACCGGTTCCGATAGTGCGAATGGCTCCGGCCCGGTAGCGACCTTCTTCAGCCATTCCGCATACCGTTGGTGATTCGCCGTCTCTTCGCGATGTGCATAAACCAGGACATTCACGTCCGGCATCAGCATCGCACTCAGCTCCGGTCATGGTACTCAGCTTCGTCGTCAGCGGCAATCAGCGCCGAAGTCCGGTCCAGATCGAGGTTCGGATTGAGTAGCTTGCCTCGTACGGTATGCAGCCGGAACGGCTTGGCCGAGGAAGTTCGCCGTTCAGCCAGCCGCCGCCGCAGCGCATCTTCGAGCAATTGGTTGAGAGTCATGCCCTGCTTCTCGGCGAAGCGCCTGGCATTCTCCAGGAGCGGATCCGGAAGGTTCACCGTGGTTCTCACAATGCCAATGATACCATGGTTGATGCATCTGCATCAGGTCGTGATGCATACGCATCAGTCTCTGAAGATTGACTCACACCCGCGGCCTGCTCTCCCACCTGCCCCGGGTAAAATCGGGGAACTTCTGCGGCGCGCTGCCTTGGGCGATGCTGGCTTCGCTGAGCGGACCCGGAGCGCTCCACGCCGCGGCGTCGTAGACGTCGATCTCCGGCGGAAGGCCCTGCTTCACACACTCGATCAAGCGGTAGGCCATCACGAAGTCCATGCCGCCGTGGCCGCCAAGCTCCTTGGCCATCTCACCGATCTTCTTCCACAGGGCCGGCTCGTATTGCGCCTTGTATGCGTCCAGAGACGTGAACTCCTCACGCGGCGCGCCATCGAAGTACACGCGCGGCGGATAGTCGCGGAAAATTCCTTTGGTACCGGCGATCAGGTTGATGCGGTCGTACGGCTGCGGGCTGCTGACGTTGTGCTCGAGCTCGATCACCCGCCCCTTGACGGTGCGGATCAGGCTGACGTTGAAATCGCCTTCCTTGTACACTTCCTTCTGCCGCGGATCGTCGGCCGGCAGTTTGTCCTTGCGATACTGCTGCAACCCACCCGAAATCGAGCTCATCGATACCAGAGTGTCGAAGCGGTCGCCGCGGTTGATGTCCATGTAGTGGGCCACCGGACCCAGCCCGTGCGTCGGATACAGGTTGCCGTTGCGATTGAGATGTTCGAAGCGCCGCCACTGGCCCTCGCCATTCGGGGAAAACAGGATGCTGCGCAGATCGTGGTTGTAGGCCGCGCCGCCGTGCGTGAGGTCGCCGAACAGGCCGGCGCGCACCATGTTCAGCACCATCATCTCGTTGTACCCGTAGCAGCAGTTTTCGAGCTGGATGCAGTGGCGCCGGGTGGCCTCGCTGGTGTTCACCAGCTCCCAGCATTCGTCGAGCGTGCGCGCTGCCGGCACTTCCACCGCGACGTGCTTGCCGGCCTTCATGGCCGCCACGGCCATGGGCGTGTGCCAGACCCATGGGGTCGCGATCACCACCAGGTCGAGATCGTCCTGCTTGACGAGCTGTTCGAAGGCGTGGTCGCCTTCGGTGTAGGTGGAGATCTTCTGCGATGCTTTGCCGGCCCGGTCGAGGCGTGTCTGAGCGCGCTGCACCTTTTCTTTGACGATGTCGCACAGGGCGGTGATCGAGACGCCGGGCACCGACGAGAAGTTGTCCACCAGGCTGGTTCCGCGCCCGCCGGTGCCGATCACTCCGAGGCGGACATTCTCCTTCCCCGTGAACGGCATCTCGGCGACGCTTTTGGCCGCGGGTTGCGCCCGCATGGGCAGGTCGGAAACCTGCCCCACGAAGGCCAAGCCGGCCAGCTTTAACAGATCGCGACGTGAATTTTCCATCCCGTGCCTCCTACTTCCAGAGTTTGCTCACCACGCGGATCACCGTGTATCCGCTTGCCGCGAACACCACCGCCAGGCCCGCGGCATAATCCATCCTTCCGTAAAGAACATTACCTACCGTAAACAGCGCGCTCCAGATCATGATACAGCCGGAAATCCAGCCCACCAGCGCCAGCGGCATGTTGTCGCCTTCCGCCACCGCAACGCCGGCCTGCGCGCGAATCGGCCCCCATCCCGGACCGGCCGGATGCACCTTCTGATAGAACTTCACCAGAGTAGTCTTGTCGTTCTGCGGGCCGAGATAGGCGGTCGCCAGCCAGCAGACCGTCGTGACGCCGATGGTAATGATGAACTGCTGCGTGGTGGCGACTTCCACCCCGTTCTTCTTCAGGATCAGGAACGCCACGCTGATGCCGAACGAGCTGATCATGGCCACAATCTCGCACCACGCCGTGACGCGCCACCAGAACCAGCGGACGAGGTAGAGCAACCCCGTGCCGGCGCCCACCTGCTGCAACAGGTAGAAACTGTCCCGGGCGTTTTCCAACAGGTACACGAAGCTGGACGACAGGAGGAACAGGAGCACCGTGGCGAATCGGCCTGCCACCACATAGTGCCTCTCCGAACCGGTGGAGTTTACGAAACGCCGGTAGAAATCGTGCACCAGGTACGACGCGCCCCAGTTGAGGTGGGTCAGGATCGTCGACGAGTTCGCTGCCACCAAGCCGCCCAGCATCAGCCCCATCCAGCCCACCGGAAGGAAGCGAAGCATCGCGGGAAACGCGATGTCGTGACCTACCAGGCTGGGGTCCAGGTGCGGGAACGCCTTTTGGATATCGCTCAGCTGCGGATAGACGATGAGCGAAGCGAGCCCCACAAGAATCCACGGCCAGGGACGGAGGACGTAGTGCGCCACGTTGAAAAACAGAGTGCCGCCCAGCGCATCCTTCTCCGATTTCGACGCCAGCATGCGCTGCGCGATGTAGCTGCCGCCGCCCGGCTCGGCGCCCGGGTACCAGACACTCCACCAGAGCAGCGTGATCGGCATGATGAATACCGCGAGGGCGATGTCCCAGTTGTTGGTGAAGTCCGGCAGCATGCCGAGATAGTTCAGCCCGCCCGGACCGTGGAGGTGGGAGAGCTTGTCCACCAGCCCGCTGAGACCGCCGATCTGGGGCAGTTTCACCGCGAAGTACGCCGCCGCGATGACGGCGCTCATCTTGATGAAGAACTGCACCATGTCGATCACCAGCACGCCCCACAGCCCGGAATGCGTGGCGAAGACGACGTTGAGCAGGCCGACCGCGAGCAGCGTCTGCCAGCGGTCGAGGCCGAAGAGAATCGCGGCGATCTTGCAGGCGGCCAGGTTCACCGTCGCCATGATGATGCAGTTGAAGAACAGCCCCAGGTACACGGCGCGAAAACCGCGCACCGCGCTGGCCGCCTTGCCCGAATAGCGCAGCTCATAGAACTCGAGATCCGTCAGCACGCCCGACCGCCGCCACAACCGCGCGAAGAAAAAGACCGTGGCCACGCCCGTCAGCGTAAAGCTCCACCACTGCCAGTTGCCGGCCACGCCCTGGGTGCGCACGATATTGGCGACCAGGTTCGGCGTATCGCTGGAAAACGTGGTGGCCACCATGGAGATGCCGGCCAGCCACCACGGCACGCTGCGCCCCGAGGCGAAGAACTCCGCCGTATTCTTGCCCGAGCGCTTTCCGAAGAACAGCGCCGGCACGAAGCAGATCGCGATGGAAACGAACGCGATGATCCAATCGACCGTGTGAAGCTGCATACAGGAAACTACGAGTGTACTGCTCCTGCGCCTGCCTCTGCCTCAAAGAGCGGCGCCGACTTTCCGGCCGGCGACTGGTAGAAGTTGTTTTCCAATCCGCCGCGCACTTTGTCGATGTCGGGCCGCCGGCACAATACCACCGCGCATCCTCCGAAACCCGCACCGGTGAGCCGCGCGCCGAGGGCCCCGCTTGCCATCGCAGCATCGACGAGCCGGTCGAGCGCCGGAGAACTGACCTCCAGGCGGTCGCGCAGGCTGGCGTGGGAATCGAGCAGCAGGCGGCCGAAGCGCTCCGGCTGGTCCGCCTTCATCGCCTGCACGCACTCCATTACGCGCCGCGCTTCGCTGACCACGTGAACGAAGACCTTCTGCTGCACGCCGGCGAGATCCGCTTTGGCGATCGCTTCGGCATACGACGCGAAGCCGAGCTCGCGCAGCGCGTCGTTTCCCGCTGTGCGCACGGCGTTGTAGCGCTCGCGCACCGCGCCGGATTTCTCCGCGGTGTGCATGCTGTGCGCCACAAGGAACGCCCATTCCCGGGGAATCGGCACGTGGCACACGCTGAGGGGCTCGAAGTGGATCAGGGTGGCGCATCCCTGCTTCGACGCCAGCGAGGCCGCGTGGTCCATTCCGCCGCCGCGCGTACCGACGAACTGCTCGCCGTCGGGCAGGATCTCCATCAGCTCGTCGAAGGTCGCTTCGCGCCCGTTGGCCCGGAGAAGCGCCAGCGTGAAGGCCACGATCAGCGCCGAAGACGAAGACAGTCCCGCCGCGGCCGGCAGGTCGCTGGTCACCCGGGCGTCGATGCCGTGGAGCACTCCCCACTTTCCGGCCACCGCCTGCGCCGCTGCCCGCAGGTAGTTCTCCCAATCACCCGCCGCCACGGGCGCCAGGTTCGGCGTCCACTCGAATGCGCGCGCTCCGTACTCGCCGCTCTCCGCTGTGATGCGGCGGTCCGCCCGCGGCTGGAAGCGTACGCGGACCGCCCGCCGTAGCGCCATCGGCAGCACGGGGAGCATGTGATAGTCGATGTGCTCGCCGATCAGGTTCACGCGCCCTGGGGCCGAGACCACCTGGTTCGCCATGGTTATTGCAGCTTGCCCCGCGCGTCCACCGTCCACGCCTCTTCCACCTGGTCGCCGCGCAGGCCGTAGACCCGCTCGTGCAGATTCACCACGACGCAGATGTGATTGGGGACGATGTGGACGCGATCGCCGACGCTGAATTCGGCCCCGGCGTGCGTGAGGTCGATGAATCCGTGCTCCTCGTTCATCTTGTGGAAACGCGCGCCCGGCGCCTCCACGAGGTGCCCGAAGGTCACCTCCGCGGAGTTCGCCAGCCGGTCGCTGGAGAACGTTTTGGATCCGCCGTCAATGATCATGTGCCCGGGGCGCGCCGTCGAGACCACGGTTGCGACGATGGATGCTGCGCAATCCTCCATGGCGCAGCCGCCGCTTCGCACGGTGTTGATGTCGTTGAAGACGTAGGTGCCCGGCCGGATCTCGGTCAGGCCGGAGACCTCGTGCGAATGAAACAGCGTGGGAGTGGAGCCGCCGCTTACGATCTTGGTTTCGATGCCCGCCGCGCGAAACTCGTCCAGTACGCCGCGCAGAATGTCGGATACCTGTCCCAGCGCTTCCAGACCGCTTTCGTCCAGGCTCTTGACATGTCCCGGGTAAAACGTGATGCCCTCGAAGCGCAGGTGCGGCAGTTTTTCCATGGCCTGCGCCAGTTGCAGAAGGGCCTCGCCAGGCGCGACGCCGACGCGCCCCAGCCCCACGTCGACCTCGGCGAGCACACCGACTTCCACCTGCGCCGCCCGCGCCGCATCCGAAAGCTGCCGCGCCGCGAACACGTTGTCGAGGGCCACGGTGACGCGGGTTTGCCGCGCGATCTCCACCAGCCGCGCCAGTTTCGCGTGCCCGATGATCGGGAAGGCCACGAGCAAATCCGGCGGCTGCGCGCCCATCAAGGCTTCGGCCTCTCCGACCTTGGCCACCGTGAGGCCCGCCGCGCCCAGCTCGATCTGCCGCCGCGCGAGACGGACCGATTTGTGCGTTTTGGTGTGGGGCCGCAATCGCAGGCTGTGGTCGCGCGCGTAGCATGCCACGCGCTCGAGGTTGCGTTCCATGACGTCGAGATCCACTACCAGGGCGGGCGTATCGATTTCGGAGACGTGCATGTAAGCTATGGTAGTTGATCGCCCGAATTCACGCCTGCGCCGCTCTCGCTACGCTGGTCAACCTGCCGGTTTACGCGGCCGCGGGCCTCGCACCGCGCAGGCTGAAGCACTGCCCCACGGAGTTTGGCAAAGCCCTAATCCGGCAGGCGCAGGGTCGCTGCCAGCTTGTCGAAACGGTCGCGGAAGGTCTCCAGTTCTCCGGCCGGCATGCGTGCGAAGAACATCACGCTGATCTTCGCGCTGGAGACGCGCACGAAGTACTCGGCCACGTCGCGGCCGTCCTGCGTGTAGAGCGCGATGCAGGTCAGCGCGGGATGATCGCCGATGGTGCGCTCCTGAAAGCTGTCGGGACGGAGGCGGTAGCCGGTGAGGCCCAGGTCCATCCGCGACTTGACCTTGCTTTCGCACTCGCGCCGCATCTGGTCCCTGGCCTCGCCGGCGGTCTCATCGTCCAACCGGCCGGTAGCGAGAAGGAGACCCCGCCGTGGTGTTCTCGACAAACAGCAGCACGTCATAGCTGCGCGGGACGGTCTGGTCCACGAAGTAGTTCGCGGCGGCGGTTTCCGAGTACACGGCGCCGATGCTGCGGGTCTTGTGCGGCTGGCGCCACCAATCCGCGACCGGTCCGTCCTTGGGTACCTGTCGCAGGTCCAGAGCCAGCAGCGAAAGTCCTGTTGCTGCCAGCGTCGCGTGGAGGCTGCCCGCGGGAGCCGGCGGCACGGTCCAGTTGTGCAGGCCCTTCTGCATCTCGACGGCCTGGAATGAGCCCTGGTTGAACGCAAATCCGAACACCACCATGTGGTCGCCGTACATCTTCCGCAGCGATTCGCCCATCGACCCGTAGCCCTCGCCGCCGGCTTTCACGTGGCCGTTGTGCGCCCACACCACGAGCTTGTCTCTGGGCGAATGGTCGAGGATCCACTTGATGTTCTCCGCCATGCTGTCGTCCCGGCTCACCTGGCCGGGGCCTGCGCCGGCTTCGCATTCAATGCCTCCTCGCGGGCGGAACCCAGAGCCGTCAGGTAGTCTTCGTCGTACTTCGTGGTGAAGTTGCGGACGAGGTCCAGCGCCACGTTGGGCGTCTGCATGGAACTCGCGGGTGCCGTGGGTGGCCTCGCCCAGTTCCACGACGCGGGCGTTGCCGACGACCTTTTTCAGAGGCTGCATGTCGGCGAAGCCGTGCCCGGCTTCCGGCGTCGCGAGCCGGATGGCATGGGCGTGCATCCAGTCGATTACGGCCTGGTCATCGGCCGGCCAGGCGCAAAGTACAAAAGCGAACAGGAGCAGCAGGCGGCGCATGATGGCCCGATTATAGCTCCGGCCACGCGTTGTAAATCGAGGAGCCGCCCGTGTATGCGACATTGGAAGTCAGGGTGAGAAAACTCTACTTCTGGAAGCTGAAACAGCGCGAGTTACGCCTGGGCGAGCGCACGGTCCTCATGGGCGTGCTGAACGTCACGCCCGACTCCTTTTCCGACGGCGGCAAGTACTCCGACCCGGACCGCGCCTTCGCCCGCGCCATCGAACTGGAAGAGCAAGGCGCCGACATCGTCGATATCGGCGCCGAATCCACGCGGCCGGGCTCGGCCCGCGTCTCCGAGGCCGAGGAAATCCGCCGGCTCATTCCCGTTCTGAAACGCCTCAAGGGCCGGTTGGGCGTGCCCATCTCCGTCGACACGTACAAGGCGGCGGTCGCGGAGCGCGCGCTCGATCTCGGCGTGGAAATCATCAACGACCCCAGCGGCCTCACCATCGAGCCCCAGATCGCCCGGGCGGTTTCGAATTTCGACGCCGGGCTTATCCTGAATCACATGCGTGGACGGCCGGAGACATGGGCCAAGCTCGGCCCCATGCCCGACCCGATGACGACCATCGCCCGCGACCTGGACGCGACCATCAGCCGAGCGCGGAGGGTGGGCATCGACAAGACGCGCATCGTGATCGATCCCGGGCTGGGCTTCGGCAAGCGCCGCGAGCAGAATTCCCTGATTCTGGCCCGCCTGGGACAGATTGCAGTGCTGGAGATGCCCATCATGGTGGGTCCCTCGCGCAAGAGCTTTCTTGCCCACCCCGACCCCGAAGAAACCAAGTTTTCCAGCGCGGCAGCGGTGACCGCCGCCGTGCTGGCCGGCGCACATGTCGTCCGTGTCCACGACGTCCGCGAGATGCGGGCGGCGACCGACGTCGCGGACGAGATCCTGCGCGCCGCAGCCGGATAGAGAAACGCCATGAAGCGAATTGCACTTTTATTCATCCTTGTGAGCGCAGCATTGAGCCAGAGCCGGAACCGCCTGGCCGAGTACGCCCTGGTCCTGGAAGACCCACCGCTGGCCCAGAAGGTTCCGAACCGGTTGGCCCTGCAGAGCCAGGCAGCGCAGGCGCACCTTCAGAAGATCCGCACCGCGCAGGGCAGCGTGATTGCCGAACTGGCCCGCCGCCAGGTGCGCGTGGTTTCCGCTTCCTCGCTGCTGGTCAACGCGGTGTTCGTGCGTGCCACGCGCGATACCGCCGCCGGTCTGGCCACAATACCCGGCGTGAAGCGGGTACAGTATCTGCCGCCCGCGAAGCTCGCCCTGACCACCGCCGGCAGCCTGATCAACCTCAGCGGCGCGTGGGCCGCGGTGGGCGGCGCCGGGAACGCGGGAGCCGGCGTAAAGATCGGGATCATCGACACCGGCATCGACCAGAACCATCCCGGCTTCCAGGATTCCAGCGTGCAGCCGCCGTCGGGCTTCCCCAAGGGCGATTCCGGCTACACCAACAGCAAGGTGATCGTCGCCCGAAGCTATGTGTCGTTTCTGGAGGGGTCCAACCCCAGTTTTCCCGACGACGCCTCGCCGCGCGACCGCACCGGCCACGGCACTGGCATCGCCATGATCGCGGCCGGCGTCCAGCACACTTCGCCCATGGGCTCCATCGCGGGTGTCGCGCCCAAGGCGTTTCTGGGCAATTACAAGATCTTCGGCTCGCCGGGATTGAACGGGTTCACGCTATTCGCCGCCATCAACCAGGCGCTGACCGACGCAGTCTCGGACGGCATGGACATTGTCACGCTCTCGCTCAACGAAGGCGACCCCGCTCAGTTCGGGCCGCTCGACAAGGGCAACTCGCTGTGCGACGACCCGACGAATACCGGCTGCGACGTGCGCGCCCAGGCGGTGGAGAACGCGAGCGCGATGGGCCTGCTGGTGGTGACCGCCGCCGGCAACAGCGGCATCTACGGCTCGCGGTACCCGCTGCTGAGCTCGATCAATACTCCGGGCACGGCGCCCAGCGGGCTTACCGTGGGCGCGTCGCAGAACAGCCACCTGCTCTATCAGTCCGTCAGAGCGAACGGGCAGCGCATGAACGCCTTGTTCGGCGACGTCAAGCTAAACTCGCCGCTCACCGCGCCCGCCATCGAC
>DATJYW010000204.1:0-11814 GCA_035499435.1 Candidatus Acidiferrales bacterium
TCCACCGACGCCGGCGCCACCTGGCAGAACATGGGCCTCGTTCACGGAGGCCGCATCGGCCGCATCCTGATTCATCCCAGGAATCCCGACGTCGTCTACGCCTGCGTCGCCGGCCGCCTCACCGGCCCGCAAAAAGACCGCGGCGTATTCCGCACCCGCGACGGCGGCAAGAACTGGGAGCAGGTGCTCGCCGTCAATGAAAACACCGGCTGCTCCGGCCTCTCCATGGACCCCAACAATCCCGACTTCCTCGTGGCCGGCACTTGGGAAACCGTGATGCATACCTGGGCCATGTTCAGCGGCGGTCCCGGCAGCGGCGTCTTCACCACTCACGACGGCGGCAACACCTGGAAGCGCGCCACCAGCGGCATGCCCAAATCGCCCGTCGGCAAAATCGACGTCCGGATCGCGCCCAGCAATCCGAAGCGCGTCTATGCCCTGATCCAGACTGCCGACCAGGGCTCGCTCTGGCGCTCCGACGACAGTGGCGAGAACTGGGCCGTCGTCAACTGGCAGCGCGCCCTCATCGGCCGCGCCGGCTACTACATCCACCTCAACGTCTCGCCCGGCAACCCCGACGAGGTCCTGGTCGCCAACTCCAGCTTCTGGATCTCTACTGATGCCGGCAAGAGTTTCCGCTCGCAGCCCTGGGGCGGCGACACCCACGAAATCTGGATCGATCCCAAGGATGGCAACCGCATCCTGGTCACGCACGACGGCGGCATGTATATGACCACCGATCATGGCCGCACCTCCAGCCGCGTCACCCTCCCCATCGGCCAGATCTATCACGTCGCCGTCGATAACGACGTCCCCTACAAAATCTACGGCAACATGCAGGACGACGGCACCATGCGCGGAGCGAGCAACGTCGTCGAATCCGGGCCTAACGTCCCCGGCCAGAACGAATTCGGCGGACGCGGCGGATTCGGCGGGCGCGGAGGCGGCGGCCAGTGGGAGCACAACCTCGGCGGCTGCGAATCCGGATTCACCATCCCCGATCCCACCGACAGCGACGTCGTCTGGGCCACCTGCTACGGCAACGAAGTTACGCGTTACGACGCGAAGACCAAGATGGCGCGCTCCGTCAGTCCCTGGCTGCATACCCTCGACGCCGCACCCAACCAGGTTAAGTACCGCTGCCACTGGACCCCGCCGCTGGCTATCGATCCCTTCGATCACAACACCGTCTACTACGGCTGCCAGATGATCCTGCGCACCACCAACGGCGGCGTGAGCTGGAGTGAATTCTCTCCCGATCTCTCGACGAAAGACCCCAGCCGGATCGTCTCCTCCGGCGGCATCGTCGGTGATAACCTCGGCCAATTCTACGGCGAGGTAGTCTTTTCCATCGCGCCCTCAGACGTCCAGAGAGGCCTCATCTGGGCGGGCACCAACGATGGAAAAGTTTGGTACACGAAGGACGCGGGTAAGAACTGGAATGATGTCACCAAGAACATCACCGGCCTTCCCGCCTGGGGAGTCGTGTCCAAAATCGACCCGTCCCATTTCGATGCCGGCACGGCTTATGTTGCGGTGGACTTCCACCTCATGGACAACCGGGATCCGTGGCTCTACAAGACCACGGATTTCGGCAAGTCCTGGACGAAAATCACCGGCGATCTGCCCCAGGGCGGACCGCTAACGTACGCCCGTGTGATCGCCGAAAACCCGAACAAGAAGGGCAACCTATTCGCCGGCACCGGCAACGCCTGCTACTACTCGCTCGACGACGGCGCCCACTGGAAACAGTTGAAGCAGGGCCTGCCCGCCGCACCCGTCTCCTGGATCGTGGTACAGAAACAGGCCCACGATCTCGTCCTCTCCACTTACGGCCGCGGCATGTTCATCATGGAGGACATCACTCCGCTCGAGCAGGGCATCGTGGACCAGGCCGATGCCTCGGTCACCGCCCGGCTGGCCGCGCCCCGCCCCGCCTACCGCATCGTGCGTGGACAGGCGAGCGCGTTGCTCCACTTCTGGGTCAAGTCCGTGCCGTCCAAACCGGTGGAGTTCGAGATCCTCGACAGCAAAGGCGTGCTGGTCAAGAAGCTCTCGAACGCGACTGCGCACGCCGGCCTCAACCGCACCTCCTGGGACCTCCGCTACGACTCGCCTGTCCTGGTCGCCCTGCGCACCACGCCTCCCGAAAACCCGCACATCTGGGAAGAGCCTCGCTTCGAAAACCAGGACACCCGCGCCATCACCCACTGGGGCCTGGCGCAGGCCGAAGTCGGCCCTATTGCCGCGCCCGGTCAGTACACCGTCCGCATGACCGTCGACGGCCAGGCCTACACGCAGCCGCTCACCATCCTGCGCACGCCCGACAGCCACGCCGAAGATGCCGCGCTGCAATCCAGCGTGCGCCTCCAGCTCAAGGTGCGCGACGACATCACCCAGGTCAGCAACATGACCAACCAGCTCGAGTGGATGCGCCGCCAGCTGGAGGACGAATCCAAGGCCAACCTCGACAAGGCAAACCTGCTCAAACTGATCGCCGACATCAACCGGAAGCTGGAGGACGTCGAGTATCAGCTCATCACCCGCGCCGACGCACTCAGCGACGACAAATACTTCCAGACCGCCTACAACCTGTACCAGAATTTCCTCTGGCTGAACGGCGAGATCGGCACCGGCGCCGGCGACGTGCAGGGTTCCGGCGACTGGGGCGCCACCGAGACCGCCATCGGCCTCGTCCTCGATCTCGAGAAAACGCTCGAGAAAGTCAGGGGCGAATACAAGTCCGTAATGGAGAAAGACGTTCCGGCCTACAACAAGGCCATCGAAGGCACCGCGCTCAAGCCCTTGAAGACCACCGGTGCGCCGCCTCCGCCTCCGCGCCAGCCCGGGCGCTTCGGCGGCGGCTCGGACCAGTAACGCAAGCGCTCACCGCTCCCAGAACGACCGCGGCGGATTGAAGCCCTCCAGAATCCAGATGTCGCCCTCGTTCCGCCGGACAGTCGTGAACAGGCTCTTTCCATCGGGCGACAGAACCATCCGCGTCGGTCCGCCAAACGGTCCGCCGACAGCGAAGTCGGGCGGCAGGGTCGAAAGCGTCTGCACCCGGCCGCTGCCGACATCCACGCGCACCAGTTCCGGCTTGTCGCCTGCCGGCCGCACCGCATAAATCGACCCGCCGTCCTGCGAAAATGCGGCCGTGGCCATCCTCTCGCTGCTCAGAACCCGCGCCTCCTTCGTCTCGAGCGACACCAGTGTCATGCCGGCCTGGCTCGCCGGACAGATCATCCACTTTCCATCGGGAGAAGGCGCCGGGTCGCAGGTGCCGGGGAAGATCTGCTCCGGAGTGTCGCTGCCGCCGAGCCGGTAGCGCCAGATGCCGCCCCCGAAGGCGCGCGCCGAGTTCGCCGCCGCGGAAGATGGGTTAACCAGAATGGCCGTGCCGTTCGAAGTCCACAGCGGAGCATACCCCGCGGCCTGTTCCACCACCGCCGGGGGGCCACCGTTCACCGGCGAAATCCAGACACCTTGCCCGTGTCCCTGCACGCCAAACAGCGTGTACAGCAGGCGCTGGCCGTCGGGCGAGAAGGAGGGCTTCTCGAATTGAAGCGTGCCCCGGTAGCCCGGAAAATCGCGGTGCGAAACCACCGTGCGCTCGGCCGTCCCCGCCCGGTTCCGGATACGGATCTCTTCGTCGTAGACGTACGCGAATTCCGTGCCATCGGGCGACCAGGCGAGTTCCGAATTCTCCGCGCGGGATTTCAGAAACGGGTGCGGCGCGGAGCCGTCGAGCGGGATCTCCATGATGCTGGTGCGTGCGACCCCCATCGTGCAGGCGATCCTGCCGCCATCGGGCGAAACCGAAATCGCGCCAACCGGCGTCGAGGTGGGCAGCACCGCCCGGGTATTGCCGCTGCGCGTATCGACCATGCGAATTCCCAGGTTGGAATGAGAACTGGTCACCAGGGCATAACGGCCCTCCGGCAGCCAGGCCGTGAACAGGGTGCGCTGAAATTCACCCTCGAGCAGCCGGTGCGCCCCGCCGTTTCGCGCAACCAGGAACAGATCCTCGCCGGAGGCAGCGTCCTCCGATGCCAACAGGTGCGATGAGTCCGGAGCCCAGGCCAGGTTCACCAGAGGACGCTGGTCGGCACCGGCCATCTTCACCGGCGGCGAACCGTTCACCGGCGCGAACCACAGGCTGTACACGATGCGGTTGCCGTCCAAGGCGCCGCGGGAAAACGCCAGCCCGCTGCCGTCCGGCGCAGCCGCTACCGAACGGACCCGCGAGTTCAGATCGCCGAGTTTCAGCGGTTCGGGCGTACCGCCTGTGCGCGCGACCGACCACGCTTGTGCGAGGAAAACATAATAGAGCCGTGAGCCGTCCGCAGACCAGCTCAGGCCGGCCACCACATTGGTGGCGCCGGACATGGGATGGCGCGCCACAATCGTGGGAAGGCCGCCGGCGACGCTCTTCATCAGGATGCGATACTCGTGGTCCGCGATCGCCGAATACGCGATCGATCGCCCGTCAGGCGACCAGGCCGCTCCGTATTCGGGATACTCTTCGGTGGCGAACGGAACGAAGCGGTAGGCAGCCAGATCGGGCTGCCACGGACGCAGCATCCATGCGGCAGCCAGCAGGATCAGCCCGATGCCAGAGGCCGCAAGGGCAAGCCGCAGCCGGCGCCCCGCCAGGCGCGGCGTTTCGACCGGCATCGCCGCGATGGTGGAACCACTTAGCGCGCGAAGCGAGTAGGCCAGGTCGAAAGCCGATTGGAATCTCCGCGCGGGCTCTTTTTCGAGGCAGCGTCCCACGATGCTCCTCAGGCCCGGCGGCACCAACTCGGGAAGCGGCGCGGGCTCCCTTTCGATCACCGCGCTCATCGTCTGCACCGCAGTCTCGGCGGCGAACGGCGGACGGCCGCTCAGCATTTCGTACACCGTCGCGCCGAAGCTGAAGATATCGCTGCGCGCGTCCGCCGGCTGCCCGCGCACCTGCTCGGGGGACATGTAGCCCGCCGTGCCCATCACCGTGCCCGCCACGGTGCGCGTGGCGTCGGTCTCGCCCAGTACCTCGCTGCGGGCGTGATGCGCCAGGCCAAAATCGAGAATCTTGACCCGCCCGGGCTGGCCGCTGGCGGCTCCGGTCACCATCACGTTATCGGGCTTGAGGTCGCGGTGCGTGATGCCGGCCGCGTGCGCTGCGGCAAGCCCGTCGGCGATCTGCGCCGCCCAATCCACGGCCTCGCGCAAGGATGGCTTCAGGCTGCGGAGTGGTTTGCCGTCCACCAGCTCGGTGACAAGATAGTCTTCCCCAACGTCATAGATCGCCACGATGTTCGGGTGGTTGAGCGCGGCGATGACCTGCGCCTCGCGCTCAAAGCGCTGGATATCGGCACCGGGATGAAGGAACTTGAGCGCGACATCGCGGTTGAGACGCGTATCGCGGGCACGGTAGACCTCACCCATGCCGCCGACGCCGACAAGCGACTGAATCAGATACGGGCCAAACTGGCTGCCGGGTTCTCGAGCCAAGGTGATCAGTCTAACGGAGAAAGCCTGGTGTCCGCAATGGCCCTGCACACCTATACCAAACTCAAGATAATCCTGTCTCTAAGTGATGGTATCGGCTTGCGGAGTGCTCTAGGTTGGAAGTAGAGAGAACCGCAGACTGGTAACCGATCCGGAATCAGCCTGCGAAGGAGGGCACAGTGAGGAGCACTGTTTTCTTTATCACTATTCTCCTTGTTTTTGGGGCGTCTCCAATCAGCGCCCAGGGCACCCCGCCGCCGGCGGCGGCACTCTCGCCGCAACAACTTGACGACCTTGTTGCGCCGATCGCTTTGTATCCCGATCCCCTGCTCGCCGAGGTGCTCGCAGCGTCAACCTATCCCATGGAGGTGGCCGAGGCCGAACAGTGGGTGCGCGATCATCCCAACTGGAAGGGCTCCAAGCTCATGGACAAAGCCAAGAAGGAACCGTGGGATCCCAGCGTGCAGGGCTTGGTCGCATTTCCGGACGTCTTGGCCCGGCTTACCCAGGATATGACTTGGACCACGCAGGTCGGTAATGCATTCCTGGCCCAGCAGGCCGACGTCATGCAAGCCGTGCAGCGTATGCGTACCCAGGCCCAGGCAAAGGGTGTGCTGCATTCCACTCCCCAGGAGACCGTCACCACCGAAACCGATAATGGGCAGCCGCAGATCGCCATTCAGCCGGCAAATCCGGATATCTGGTATGTCCCAAATTACAACCCCGCTTACGTCTGGGGACCACCGGTGTGGGGCGCTTACCCGCCGCTGCTGTATCCCGGCATCGACCTTGGCTTTGGATGGTATCCGGGCGTCGACGTCGGCCTGTTCTTCGGAGGCTGGGGCGGTTGGGGCTGGGGCGGCTGGGGGTGGATGCCGAACTGGTACGGCGGTGGCATCTTCGTCGATCATTCCTTCTTTCATCGCTACGGATTTCACGATTACGGAGGCGGCTGGCTAGGACGTACGCAGTGGGCCCATAATCCGGTGCACCGGCTCGGCGTTCCGTACGCCAGGCCGGACATCGCCCGCAGATTCGCGCCGGGCGGCGCCGTCGGTCGAGCCGACCGCTTCGTCGGCCCCCGGCCCGGGACTTTCAATCGCGGCGCCCTGCCCAGCCAGCAGCGTTTCGGCACTCCAGGCTTCGAGCAGCGCGGCTGGACGGGCAATCACAGTGTATTCGGCGGCTATCACAATGGCGGCATGTCCCGCATTCAGAGCGACCGGGGCTTCTCCAGTATGGGTGCGGGCCGCACGTTCGGAGGCGGCATGCGGGGTGGCGGCGGCATGCATGGTGGCGGAGGAATGCACGGCGGCGGCCGAAGATAGCTGGGAGGAATGCGTATGATACACCGACTCTGTACCATTTGTTGTACGGCGGTCATCGCCTGTGCCGGACCTGCTTCTGCTCAGGAGCGCTTCGATACCGCCGACGCGGCGGCGCAGGCCCTGATCGACGCCGCCGCACACCATGATTCGGCGCGCCTCGCCGCCATCATCGGGCCGCAGCAGAACGCCATCCTGACCTCCGGCAAGCCCGAGCAGGACCGTGCCGAGCAGAGCGAATTTGCTACTCTTGCGCAAGCCAGCCATAAGATCGAGGTTTCACCGATGACCCCGAACCGGGCCATCCTGGTGATCGGCGGCGAAGATTGGCCGTTCCCCGTCCCCATTTGCCGAACCAATGGCAAATGGAGCTTCGATGCCTCTCAGACCCGCGCCGAGATGCGGGCGCGGCGCATCGGCGCCCACGAGCTCGATGCCATCGAGATCTGCCACGGCTACGTCGATGCTCAGAAGAAGTATGCCTCCGAGGCCCGCAGCCCCGACGGACTCCTTCAGTACGCGCCCCGCCTGATGAGCACCTCCGGCCGCCACGATGGATTGTACTGGGAAGGTGAGAGCGAACCGCTGATTCCGGCAGGCCTGGCCCACGCCTCCTGGGATGGCACGCATAAAGGTGATGCCCAGCCGTATCACGGATACTACTTTCGCCTACTCGACGGTCAGGGACCCAACGCTAACGGAGGCGCTCACACCTATCGCGTTAAGGAGAAGCTGATCGGCGGCTTCGCCCTCGTCGCCTGGCCCGCGGAATACGGAGTCACCGGCATCCACACGTTCATCGTGAACCAGGATGGCATGGTATATGAGAAGGACATCGAGCCCGTGGCGGGCAAGCCGCTCCCGGGCATCACCCGTTTCGATCCCGACTCCTCCTGGACACCTGTAGAGTAAAGATCGTGGTCTTTGTGGGGTAGGCCTCCCGGCCTGCCCCCGCGCGGAGCGCGCCTACGCTGCCGGTGGATTCATCAGCAGCCGCTTTTCGATCTCCTGCAGCCGCCGCTCCAGAATGGCCATTCTCTCGGTAATCCCGACGTCGGTGTTCGACACCTTTGCCTCCAGCGCCCGGAATCGGATATTGGTTGGCTCCTGAAACGGCAGGAATGCCTTCAGAATCTCGGTCTGAGAGTCACGGACCACTTCCTGTACCCCATCCAGGATTTCGCGCTTCAGCTCGATCTTCAACTGTTTCAGTTCCGCCTGCAATTCCGCCCGCGTCACCGGCGAGTCGCCATTGTCCATGCGTCCATTATGCCGCGTTCTTTGTGGGGCAGGTTCCCGACCTGCCCCGAAGCGATCAGTAAGGCAGGCCTTCGCGTCGCAATACCTTACCCCGCCGTCGGCGCGCCCGGCCGCCAGAAGGGCTCCGCCGCCGCGATAAATTCCACCGGAACCTCGCTGATGAATCCCTTCAGCCACTCCGCGCAGTGCGACATCCCGGCCTGCTCCGACGGAATATGCCCGAGCACGATCAGTCCTTTCTTCTTCCCCGAAGTCACGGTATCGGCCGCATACTCCACCAGCTCCCACTCCCGCGCCTCGCCGATGATCAGCACGTCCAGGTCCGGCCTGGCGAATCCACGCAGGCTGCCCGCGTAACCCCAGTTGCCGCTCACGCTGCGCACGCGCAGCCCCGGATCGCCGATCACCCGCATCGTGCGGATCTTCAGTTTCTCCTCGATCTGCCGCGCCAGCGCCGCCAGCGTGATGCCGTCGAACAGAAACCGGCGTCCATCCTGCGGGTCCGCATTCTTCTCCCACCCGAGCGCCTGCACCATTCCCGACGCGATCCCGTCGGGCTGGTGAGCGTGCCAGTGATCGTGAAAACGAAATACCACCATCTCGTGCCGGTCAAGAAAGGACTGCTTGAACTGGTAGGTGGGGTCATCCTTCAGCCCGTCGGTCTTGTCCTCGTGCGAGTAGAACGTCGGCTCGTGCGTGATCACCATGTTGCGGCCAACCGCCGCGGCGCGCTGCACCACGTCCAGCGTGGCCATCATGGTCGTGGCGATGCCCGTCACGCGCGTCCCTGGACTGCCGGACTTGATGGTATCCACGGTCGCCTCGCGCCACGGCACCCCGACGTTCTTCTGAATCCGGCCGATCACTTCGCCCGCGGTCAATCCGCCGCCGGCATTTTGCGCCCAAGCCGCCGTGGCCGCGGCGCCGAACACGAAGGTCCTCCTGGAACGTTCCATCCCAACCCCCGTACCACATTACAATGAAAGCGTCATGAAACGCGCGTTTTCTATCCTGCCCCTCCTCGCCGCACTCGTCGCGGCTCAACCGGCGCAGGACCCCGCGGCGCTGGCGCGCAAGGCGCTCGACGCGGTCCTCAGCGGCAGGTATTCGGAATTCCTGAAGATGTCCACGTCCGACTTGCAGAGCTCCCTTCCCGAGCCCGCGCTCGCCAAGATCGGCGACCAGTTCAAGGCTGCCGGCGCCGTCGAGACCGTGAGCAATCCGGAAGCTACGAAGATCGGCCCCAACACCGCCGTCGTCATCCCCGTGAAGTTCGCCAACCGCGCCATCAATTTCCGCTTCCTGGTCAATTCCTCGGGGCTGGTCAGCGGGTTCTTCGTGCTTCCCGGCGAGGCGCCGTGGCAGCGCCCGGCTTACAGCAAGCCCGACACCTTCAGCGAGCGCGCGGTCACCGTCGGCGACGGCGAGTGGAAACTGCCCGGCGCTCTCACCGCGCCCAACGGCAGCGGCCCATTTCCGGCCGTGGTGCTCGTGCCCGGCAGCGGACCCAGTGACCGCGACCAGACCATCGGCGGCACCCGCGTTTTCCGCGACCTCGCGGAGGGTCTCGCCTCGCGCGGCATCGCCGTCTTGCGCTACGACAAGCGCACCAAAGTGTACGGCTCGCGCGTCTCAGGCATGAACCGGTTCACCTTGCACGACGAGACCGTGGAAGACGCCGTGAAGGCCGCCGCCCTGCTGCGCACCCTGCCCAACGTCGACGCCAAACACATCTTCGTGATCGGCTACGACCTCGGCGGATATGCCGCGCCGCGCATCGCCGCCGAAGACCCTCAGCTCGCCGGCCTCATCCTCATGGCCGCCAACTCCCGTCACCTCGAAGACCTGCTCGTCGAGCAGGTGCAGACCGTGGGCGGTACCGCGAAAACCCTCGAGAATGCCAAGGCCATCCGGGCCAAGGTCAAGAGCCTCGAGCCCGGCGACGAAGACCTGCCCGCGGTCTTCAACCAGCCCGTGACCTACTGGCTCAATCTGAAGGACTACGATCCTGTCGCCGACGCCGCCAAAATCGGCATGCCCATGCTGATCCTCCAGGGTGAGCGCGATTTCCAGGTCCCCATGAAGGATT
The DNA here is from genome assembly GCA_035499435.1 of Candidatus Acidiferrales bacterium. Classification (GTDB taxonomy): domain Bacteria; phylum Acidobacteriota; class Terriglobia; order Bryobacterales; family Bryobacteraceae; genus Solibacter. Next base: position 10,168 of record DATJYW010000204.1, read on the forward strand.
TCAACCTCTGGAAGGCGGGCCTCGCCCGCAGTAAGAACGTCACGCTCAAGAGCTACCCGGCGCTGAACCACCTCTTCGTCGCCGGAACCGGCCCCAGCACAACGCAGGAATACGCTAAACCGGGGCACGTGGCCCCGGAAGTCATCGACGATATCGCGGTGTTCGTGAAGAAGTAGGAGCTTACACCCACCAGGCGGCGGCCGGCTTTTCCTTCATCACCACCTGGTGCAGGAACGACGCCGCCCGCGAGAGCCCTTCCTCCGGAGAAAGCAGGCTGTCCTCGTGCTCGATCGAGAGCACGTAGTCGTAGCCGAACATGCGCAGGGTGCTGGCGAATTCCTTCCACCAGCCCGAATCGTGACCGTAGCCGCAGGTGCGGAAGATCCACGAGCGGTTGCGCTCGTCGGTGTAGCTCTTGGTGTCCAGCACGCCGGTCAGCGGCAGGTTGCGCTCGTAGATCTGCGTGTCTTTCGCGTGCACGTGGAACACCGCGTCGCCCAGCAGCCGCACCGCCGCGATGGGATCGATGCCCTGCCAGAACATGTGGCTCGGATCGTAGTTGCACCCGATCGCCTTGCCCGCGATTTTCCGCAGTTTGAGCATCGTCTCCGGGCTGTACGCGACGAACCCCGGGTGCATCTCGATGGCGATCTTTACCCCGTGATCGTCGGCGAACTTCGCCTGCCGCGTCCAATAAGGCGTAACCACCTTTTCCCACTGCCAGGCCAGCACGTCCAGGTATTCCGGCGGCCACGGACACGTCACCCAGTTCGGATACTTCGCTTTCGGCCCATCACCCGGGCAGCCGCTGAAATCGATCACCACCGGTACGCCCAGCTTCTCCGCCAGCCGGATGGTCTTCCGGCTCACCTCCTGATCGTGCTTCGCTCGTGCCTTGTCGGGATGCAGCGGATTGCCGTGACAGCTCAACGCGCTGATGCTGAATCCGTTGTCCGCGAGTTTCTGCTTGAAATCGTTGAGCTCGCTCCTATTCTCGAGCATCGAGAGCTTGCAGTGCGCGTCGCCGGGATAATTGCCGGTACCGAGTTCCACGGTATCGATGTTGTAGCCTTTCAGCTTTTTGAGAACGTCTTCAAACGGCAACTGCGACAGCAGCGGAGTAAAAACACCGACTCTCACGGGGAATCTCCTTTATCTATGTAGGATTCAAAAGCAAGAACAGAATATCACGTGTCCGTCGCACGGTTTCAGCGCGGAAACAGCTTCTTCAGCTCCTCCGCCGATGGTCTCCGGCCGTACTCGCAGACCTCGAACGCCTGGGCGTACTTCACCTGCCGCGCCCGCTCCTCCCCGTACATCGCGACCAGCGCATCCCGGTAGCGATTCGCGTATCCCGCGTACCGCGCCGCCAGTTCTTTGCGCACCTGGTCGCGGCGTTGCTGCCGCCCCGGCTCGGTCGCCGGAAACAATCCCTCGTATCCGTTCGCCCCGCCCTCGTGGATCTGCGATTCCATCACCAAGAGCGCGTCCAGCGTCTGATCCATTACGTCGTCGATCGCCACCGCCACGTCCGCATGGAACGGATTCGGTTTCTGGAAACTGTCCGAAGCGTACAGAAAAATCGGGTTCTTCTTCAGGAACGGCACATCCGGGCAGAAGAACGGCACCGTCACCATGTACGCCGAG
>DATJYW010000205.1:0-8229 GCA_035499435.1 Candidatus Acidiferrales bacterium
ACCGTCAGCCGCCAGTTTCCGCCCTCCTTCGCGATCCCTCCCAGGCGCTGCAAGCGCTCGAGTAACGCCACCATGAACAGCGGGTTCCCGTCCGAGCTCCTGTGAATCCTTGCCGCCAGCTCCGCTTCCAGCCCACTCCCGCCAAACTCCGCGCGCAGGTAGTCACCAACCTGCTGCCTGGTGAGCGGTGCCAGGCTGATTTCCCGGCACAAGCGGTGAACCATCAGGTCCTGTTTCAGCGCCTTCAAGGGGCTTCCCGACAGGATCGCGTCCTCCGGCCGGTAGGTGGCAGCCAGCATCAGCCGTGCCGGTACCCTGCGGCGTGCCACGGCCGAGATCAGGTCCAGCGTGGATTCATCCCCCAGATGGAGATCCTCGATAAGCAGAATCAGGCACCGCTCCGCTGCAAATACTTCCAGGGCTTCGCAGATCTCGCGCAGCATCCGCTCCTGGGTGGCCCCGAAGATTTCCCGCCGCAGCAGTTCCCGCTGCTCCACGGTCAGGATCGACGGAAACTGGATTGCCCACGTGGGAGCATGCTGGGCCAGGGCTGACAGAAGGACGTCGCCGCCCGGAGCGCGAAGGAACAAGCCCAGGGCCTCCAGCACCGGGTAATAGGACTCCTTGCCGCCGAAGCCCTCGACGCACTGTCCGCGGGCGATCCATACCCGCCCGCTTCGCGCGGCCATGGCGTGGAACGTGTCGACCAGGCTGGTCTTTCCGATTCCGGCTTCACCGGTAATGAAGACGATCTGCCGGTTGCCGCTTTCGGCTTCCCTGGAAGCGGCATTCAGCTCCGCCAGTGCCGTCTCCCTGCCCACAAGGCTGGGAATTTCCGGAGCCGGGGTGGGCACTCTTGCTTCCGGGACACTCTCCTCATGAACTTCCGCAATGAAGCGGTAGCCGCGCTTGGGGAGGGTTTCCACGAACCGGGGGGTCTTGGCGAGATCCTCCAGGACACGGCGGATCTCCAGGATGTATTTCCTCAGTACCTCTGGCTGGACGTAGGTTTCAGGCCAGATGGCATCCAGCAGTTGCTCCTGGGTCACGAGCCGCCCCGCGTTTTCCACCAGGAACTGCAAGACCAGAAAGGCCTTCGGAGCCAACGAAATGCGCTCGTTTCCGCGCCAGAGCGTCAGGTTTGCCAGATCCAGCCGGAACGGCGGAAAGATCCTGCTCTTCGTCTGGGGAGCCAAAGGCGATTATACAGTCACGCCGTCTCAACGGGAATTCAACAAATCCGTCACGCGCGGCGGGGGCATTTGGCCTAACCTTGACTAAGCTCAGGCCCGGATGCAGAGGAAAAGCATTGGCCTGATCCTAACCCAGTCAGGGGGCTGTGGTTTCCGGATCATTGTTCAGACGCGTCACTGTGGATTCGGGGGCCCCCGGAGGAAGCTCCCTGACCGGGTACAATCTCTCAGGTTGAAGCGCAGCCGCCCGCCGGCGCCGACAGGATCTCACGGTCTGCAGGGGACCGCGACCTCCGGGAACGCCTGGCGGGTGCGCTCCGCCGATCTCCATCCCTTCCCCAAACGCCGGAAAAAATAGATCCCGCTGTATCGACCACCATCATTAGGTTCGCAAGACGGAGCCGGAATGGGTCTCGGCACAAGCGTGACCAGAACCCGGCCGGACGGTCGCGGACCGTTCGCAGAACCCGTATCGAGTGAATCGCATATGCCCGAAACAAAGCCTGCCAAGAGCCCTGGGAAGATGAGCAACAAGGATTACGACAAAGAGTTGCGGAAGCTGCAGGGTAAGCTGTGCCAACTCCAGGAATGGGTCAAATACAAGGGGTTGCGCGTCATTATCATCTTTGAAGGACGGGACGCCGCCGGCAAAGGCGGCACCATCAAGGCCCTTACCGAGCGCGTCAGCCCCCGGGTTTTCCGGGTGGTGGCTCTGCCCGCGCCGTCCGACCGCGAGAAGAGCCAGTTGTACATGCAGCGCTACATGCAGCACTTTCCGGCTGCGGGTGAGATCATCATCTTCGACCGGAGCTGGTACAACCGCGCCGGCGTCGAGCACGTGATGGGCTTCTGCACCCCGGAACAGCACAAGCGATTCCTGGAACTCTGCCCTTTGGCGGAGAGATTCGTCGTTTCCAGCGGCATACTGCTCATTAAGATCTGGCTCGAAGCCAGCGACAAGGAGCAGAAGCGCCGGTTCGAAGCGCGGATCGAAGACCCGCTCCGCCAGTGGAAGCTCAGTGCCATGGACTTACCGTCGCGCACCAAGTGGTTCGAGTACTCCCGCGCCCGCGACATGATGCTGGATGCCACCGACACCCCGTGGGCGCCCTGGCACATCCTGAACTCGGACGACAAGAAACGGGCGCGGCTCAACTGCATCGCGCACATCCTCGATTCGATCCCTCACAAGAAGGCGCCGCGCGAAAAGGTCAAATTGCCGAAGCGCTCCATGAAGGGCGCGTACGACGACCAGGCAACGCTGAAGAATCGGAAGTTTGTCCCGGAGAAGTACTGAATGTCCAGCGCCAGGATCCACCGGTGCCTGCGCGCGGCGGCACTATCCGTGTGGCCGGGCGCGGGCCTTGCCTTCGCCGCCGCCGAAGAGCACGGCCTGCCGAACAAAGCTGTCGAGATCGCGCGGCCGTTCGGCTTCCCGATCACCAACTCGATGGTGGTCACCTGGATCGTGGCCGTGGCGTTGATTGTCTTTGTGCGCATGGCGACACGGGATATGAAGCATGTTCCCGACGGCGCACAGAACCTGCTGGAGTGGCTCGTCGGAGGGCTATACGGCTTTCTGGAAAGCATCATCGGGCCCCATCTGGTCAAGCGGACTTTCTGGTTCTTCGCCAGCATTTTCATTTTTATTCTCGCGGCGAATTGGATCGGCCTGATTCCCGGCGTGGGCACCATCGGGTGGGGACACCAGACCCCGGAGGGCTTCCAGATCGATCAGCCGTTGTTCCGCGGCGCCAACGCCGATCTGAACCTGACGGCGGCCATGGCCCTGATCTTCTTCGCCTTGTGGATCATCTGGTCGCTGCAAGAGGTCGGCCCGGCTGGATTCCTTAAGGAATTGTTCGGGGCCAAGGGTGACACCACCGGCGTGCTGAAAGTGCTGATGGCGGTGATCTTTTTCGCCTCGGGTTGCCTGGAGATTGTTTCCATTCTGTTCCGGCCGGTCTCGCTGAGTTTTCGGCTTTACGGCAACGTGTTCGCCGGCGAAAACATGCTCGAGACCATGTCGAGAATGGTTCCCGGACTCGGCTGGCTGCTGCCGATTCCGTTTTACTTCCTGGAGTTGCTGGTGGGATTGGTGCAGGCGATGGTGTTCATGTTACTGACCGCCGTCTTCACGCTCTTGATGTGCCAGCACGAGGAAGCATCGCCGCCAGCAGTACACGAAGCAGAAACTTGAGAATTCGCCGGCCGCGCACGTTCGCCGCGCACCCCGGCAGGAAAGCAGAGGAAGAGGAAACGCACATATGTCAACGCCATTGTTAGCATTAGCCGAGTTGGGCGGAAGCATTCACGTCGGGTTGGCAGCACTGGGCGCGGCTGTCGGCGTCGGCTTGATCGGCATGGGAGCCTCCACGGCCGTGGGACGCAATCCCGGCGCAGCCACGAAGATCCTGGTGCAGTCCATTCTGGCGATCGCCTTCGCGGAAGCCATCGTGTTCTACGCCCTGTTCCTGGTGAAGTAGCAACCGCCCGGAGTGAGTGCGCACTATGATTGCCTTCCTACTATTGGCGGCACAGGACAACCCCGGACAGATCGAGCGGATCGCCCAGACCTTCGGCGTCGACTGGGCCCACCTGGGGGCGCAGATCGTCAGCTTCGCCATCGTTTGCGCGGTGCTCTATAAGTTCGCCTACCGCAACGTGCTGGCGATGCTGGAGGAGCGGCGCCAGCAGATCGCCCTGGGCCTCGCCAATGCCGAGAAGATCAAGGCCGAGCTGGACCGCACCGAGGCCCAGCGCCAGGAAGTAATGGCGAAGGCTTACGCCGAGTCCGCGAAGTTCATCGAGGAATCGCGCGCCGCGGCTGCCCGCGTGCTGGAAGCGGAAACCCAGAAAGCCGTAGCCGCCGCCGAGCAGATCATGGTCAAGGCGCGCGAAGCCGCCGCCCAGGATCACGACCGCATGCTGGCCGAGCTCAAAGGCGAGATCGGCCGGATGGTGGTTCAAGCCTCCATGACGGTGACGGGCAAGATCCTGACCGCGGAAGATCAACGGCGCCTGGCGGAGGAGACCGCAAAGCAGGTCGCGGCGTAGCCATGAAGATCAACAAACGCGCCAGACGCGAGGCCAACCAACTGTTTCGCTTATGCGTCGCGAACGACGTACTTGACGAGGGCCGCGCCCGGGAGGTGGCCCGCCAGGTCGCCGCGGCAGGCCATCGCAATTCCCAGGCCGTCCTCAGCCACTTTCTGCGGCTGGTGCGGCTCGACCAGGAGCGGCACACAGCCCACGTCGAGAGCGCCACGCCGCTGCCCGTGGACTTGCGAATCGCCATCGAAGCGAGCCTCATGCGCCGCTATGGCGGGGTACTCACCGCCACCTACGCGCACCGCCCGGAGCTGATCGGCGGGGTGCGCATCCGCGCGGGCAGCGATGTCTACGACGGCAGCGTGCTGGCCGGCCTGACGGCATTGGAGAAGCGATTCTGAACCGAGGGATCTATGGCTAACCTACGAGAGGAAATTGAAGCGCAAATTGCCGGCGCGAAGAGAACCGCCGAATGGCAGAACGTGGGTGTCATCCGCGAAATCGGTGATGGCGTCGCTAAGGTCGAAGGCCTCAATGACGCCATGCTCAACGAGATGATCGACCTGGGCCGCGGCATCACGGGCATCGCGCTGAACCTGGAAGAAACCGAGGTCGGCGTCATCATCCTGGGCGATTACACCGAGCTCCAGGAGGGAGACGAAGCCCGCACCACCGGCAAGGTCCTGCAAGTGCCCGTCGGCATGGGACTGCTGGGGCGGGTGGTGAACACGCTCGGCGAACCGATCGACGGCAAGGGACCCATCAAGAGCGACGTGGCCTATCCGGTGGAAAAGGTCGCACCTGGCATCATCCGCCGCCAGTCGGTCAGCCAGCCGGTGCAGACCGGCATCATGCCCATTGACGCCATGATTCCCATCGGCCGCGGCCAGCGCGAGCTGATCATCGGCGACCGCGCTACCGGCAAAACCACCATCTGCATCGACACCATGATCAGCCAGGCGAAGCTGAACAAGGCGGCGGAAGCCGCCGGCGACAAGAGTCACCGCCCGCTCTACAACATCTACGTCGCCATCGGCCAGAAGCAATCCACCGTCGCCCGCGTGATCGCGATTCTCGAAGAGGCGGGCGCCATGCCCTACACCATCATGGTGGTGGCCTCCGCCTCCGATTCCGCTACCAGCCAGTACCTGGCGCCCTTCGCCGGGGCGGCCATGAGCGAGTGGTTCATGGACAACGGCATGGACGCGCTGATCGTCTACGACGATCTCTCCAAACACGCCGTGGCCTACCGCCAGGTCTCGCTGGTGTTGAAACGGCCTTCCGGACGGGAAGCGTATCCCGGCGACGTCTTCTACCTGCACAGCCGCCTGCTGGAGCGCGCCGCCCGCGTCGCCGAGAAGTACGGCAACGGCTCGGTAACCGCCCTGCCCATCATCGAGACCCAGGCGGGCGACGTTTCGGCGTACATTCCGACCAACGTCATCTCGATCACCGACGGGCAGATCTACCTGGAAACCGACCTGTTTTACCAGGGCGTCCGTCCGGCCATTTCGGTCGGCCTGTCGGTCTCCCGCGTGGGTTCGGCGGCGCAGCTCAAGGCGATGAAGCAGGTTGCCGGACAGCTCAAGGGCGACCTCGCCCAGTTCCGCGAACTGGCCGCTTTCGCGCAGTTCGGGAGCGATCTCGACGCCAAAACCCAGGCGCAGATCGACCGCGGCAAGCGCATCATGGAGATCTTCAAGCAGCCGCAGTACAACCCCATCCCGGTCGAGGTCCAGGTGGCCGTGCTCTGGGCCGTGCAAAACGGGTACGTGGACAAGGCACCCGTCGAGAGGGTCAAGGAGTTTCAGAACAAGCTGACCGATTTCCTGACCACGCGCAAGTCCGATCTGCTCGCCAGAATTGGAAAGGAAAAGGCCATCAGCGACTCGTTGAAAGCCGATTTGAAGGCGGCCTCCGACGAATTCGCCCAGACCTGGAAGTGAGCCATGGCCAGCCTTCGTGAGATCCGGCGGCGCATCAAGTCGATCGGCAGCACCTCGCAGATCACGCGCGCCATGCAGATGGTGGCGGCGTCCAAGATGCGCAAGGCGCAGCAGACCACGCTGATGACGCGGCCCTTCGCGCAACTGATGTACCGCATCCAGCGCACCGCGACCACGCACGCCCACGATTTCACCCATCCTTTGATGGAGGTGCGGCCCATCCGCAAGACCGGCGTGATTCTGGTCGGCACCGATAAGGGGCTGTGCGGATCGCTCAACGCCAACCTGTTTCGCGTGGCGGCGCAATTCGACCCGGCGACCACGGTCTGGGTGGCCGTAGGAAAGCGGGCAGCTCAGTTTCTGGCGCGCACCAAGCGGCATCTGGCTGCCGAGTTCACCTGCACCGATTCCCCCCGTTTCGCCGAAGCCCGTCCCATCGCCGGTTTTGGCCGCGATATGTTTCTCAAAGGCGAGGTGGACGAAGTCAAGGTCATCGCCACGCGGTTCATCAACACCATGAGCCAGCAGGCCGGCGCGGTCGAGTTTCTGCCGATCGGCGAGATCAAGAGCCTGCGGATCCCCGGCGCGGAGCCGGAAGCCGGATTGGGTTCCGGCACGGAAATGCTCTTCGAGCCCGACCCGGAGACGGTGCTTTCCTTCCTGCTCGGGCATTACATCAACATTTTTATTTTCCGGGCTCTGCTGGAAGCCAAGGCCAGCGAGCAGAGCGCCCGCATGGTGGCCATGACCGGCGCCACCGACAGCGCCACCGAGCTCATCCGGAGCCTCACGCTGGAATACAACAAGCTGCGCCAGGGCAACATCACGAGGGAGCTGCTGGAGATTGCGGGCGGCCAGCTCGGCAACGATTGACAGGTGGAATGAGATATGAATAAAGGCAAAATCGTTCAGGTCGTGGGTCCGGTGGTGGACGTCGCGTTTCCCGACAAGCTGCCCGGCATCTATCACGCCTTGACAGTGGATTTCAAGGTCCAGGACCAGCCGTTCAAATTGACCCTCGAGGTGCAGCAGCACCTGGGCGACAGGTGGGTGCGGACCGTCTCCATGTCCGGCACCGAGGGTCTCAAGCGCGGTTACGAAGTGGTCGATACCGGCGCTCCCATTTCCATGCCCGTCGGCGAGGGCGTCATGGGCCGCGTCTTCGACGTGTGCGGCAATCCGGTGGACGACCGCGGCCCGGTGAAGGCGGACAAATACTACCCGATCCACCGCGCGGCCCCCAAACTCGTGGACCAAACCACGTCGCCGCAGGTGCTCGCCACCGGCATCAAGGTCATCGACCTCATCTGTCCCTTCCTCAAAGGCGGCAAGGTCGGAGCCTTCGGCGGCGCCGGCGTGGGCAAAACCGTCGTCATCATGGAGCTCATCAATAACATCGCCAAGCTCCACGGTGGCGTGTCGGTCTTCGCCGGCGTGGGCGAGCGCACCCGCGAAGGCAACGATTTCTACAAGGAAATGTCGGAAGCGGGCGTGATCAAACAGAGCGACCTCGGCGCCTCCAAGATCGCCCTGGTGTACGGCCAGATGAACGAACCGCCCGGCGCGCGCCTGCGCGTGGCGCTCTCCGGCCTCGCCGTCACCGAGTACTTCCGCGACGAAAAGAACCAGGACGTGCTGCTCTTCATCGACAACATCTTCCGATTTTCCCAGGCGGGCTCGGAAGTCTCGGCGCTGCTCGGCCGGACCGCCAGCGCCGTGGGATACCAGCCGACCCTCGCCGCCGAGATGGGAGCCCTCCAGGAGCGCATCACCTCCACCAAGAAAGGCTCGATCACGTCCTTCCAGGCGGTATATGTTCCCGCCGACGACCTGACCGATCCGGCGCCGGCCACAACCTTCGCGCACCTCGACGCGACCATCGTTCTGGAGCGTTCGATCGCGGAGTTGGGGATCTACCCGGCGGTAGATCCGCTCGCGTCCACCTCCCGAGCGCTGGCGCCGGACATCGTCGGGCAGGAGCACTACGATGTCGCCCGCGGCGTGCAACGCGTGCTCCAGCGGTTCAAGGACCTGCAGGA
>DATJYW010000206.1:0-29871 GCA_035499435.1 Candidatus Acidiferrales bacterium
ACGATGCCCACTCCTCCGGCGTGCTCGGCCGCAACGGCCGCGGCACCATCGATCATTTCGGCGTCCACGGCCGCGTGCAGGTGCAGGTGGGGACGCTCTCCAAAGCTATCGGTGTTCTGGGCGGATACGTCTGCGGCAGCCGGGACCTGATCGAGTTTCTGTATCACCGCGCGCGGCCGTTCCTGTTCTCCACTTCGCACCCGCCCGCGGTGGCCGCCGCCTGCCTGGCGGCGTTCGACGTGCTGGAGCAGGAGCCGGAGCGCATCACCCAGCTCTGGGAGAACACGAAATACTTCAAAGCCGGCCTGACCGCCGCGGGCTTCAACACCGGTATCAGCGAAACGCCGATCACGCCCGTGATCGTGGGCGAGGCCAAGCTGGCCCACGAGCTTTCGCGCGCGTTGTTCGATGAAGGCGTACTCGCCACCGGCATCGGCTTTCCCACCGTGCCCAAAGGGAAGGCGCGCGTGCGCACCATTGTGACCGCGACCCACACCCGTGCGGAACTCGATCAGGCTCTGGAGACGTTTCGGCGGGTTGGCGAGCGGCTGGGGATCGTGTGATCCGGCCGGCTACCGGGCGTTCCTAGCGGAAAGGAACGAGGACCGGCACCACCCGGCGCGTGACGATTCCGTCGAGATCGCCCTTCCAGGGTGTCCGCACGATCGGCGGAAGGTCCTCGTCCAACGCCGATTGTGCCGCGTTCTCGGGCTTGGACTCGGCGGCTGTGTGCGCGCTACCGGCGGGTCCGGCGCCCGGCTTCTTCGAGCAGCCCCAGACCAGCCGGAACAGCGCCGCGGCGCCGGCGGTTCCAGCAATTCTCCAATGCCGTCGAACCAGATTCATGAGGCTTCCCCTACTGCTGCTTCTTCTCTTCTTTCCTGTCGGCTTTGTGTTGTTGCTGCTGCTGCCGGTGCTCTTCCTGGCGCACCTGCGGGTGCTGCGATTGCACGTTCTGAGTTTGCGGCGACTGCTGCTGCGCCGGCCGCTCGTACGTCTGCGGCTGGCTTTGCTGCTGCTGCGAGGGGCGCTCGACGGTGTGGGACTGCTGTTGCTGCTGCTGTTGCTGCTGCTGAGGTTGCTGCGCCGGCCGCCCGAACGTCCGTGGCTCCTGCTGACCTGGCTGACCCTGCGTCTGCCCGCCCTGCTGCTGGCGGTATGACGGCCGGTCGTTGCGCTGAGACTGACCCGGCTGGTAGGCGTTGTTCTGCGTCGCCGGCTGCATCGGCCGGTTGGGAGCCTGCCCTCCGGCCGGCTGCTGGAATCCGCCAGGATTCGCGCTGCGCACCGTCTGGGGCTGCTGCATGCGGTCGTTGCGCCGCAGCGACTCGGCGGCCGCCGGATCGATCGGCCGCCCCGGATTCGCCTGCAGTGCCTGCTGCTTGGCGGCGAACGATACCGGCGGCGGCGGCGGAGCGTTCCTCGCTACCACAGCGCGATCGGCCATCTGCGCCGGGGGCGCCGCGACCCGGCCCATCGGTGCCGCGCGGCCCAGGACACTGGCGCGCTCCGGAGCCACCGGCGCCGCCGTCCCGACCACCTGTGCCCGCGCCATCGCATTGGCCGGCACCGCAACCGCAGCCGTGTTCACCGGGCGCGCTCCAACGAATGCCGATTGCGGCACCGCGGTCACCGCTCCCGATACGTTTTGATTCACGTAGCGCACGTTGGTGACGTTGACGTTGGTCACGTTGACATTGGTCACGTTGACGTGGGTCACGTTCACCTGCTGGACGTAGACTGGGCTCACGTGGTACGCCGGATGGTAGATTTCATGCGGGCCGAGCGGGAACCACGCCACTCCCGCGCCGCCGCCGAATGACATCGCCACGCTGAATCCACCGCCGACGACGAAGGCTACCAGCGCGGGCGCATACACCGGCCGCGCCACCATGGTTCCCGGCATCCACACCCAGGCGCCGCCGTACATCGCCCAGCGCCCGTAATGGAAAGGAGCGAATCCCCAGGGTGCGTCATCCACCCAGGTCCAGCCCCATGGCTCGACCCAAACCCAATGCCCAAAGCGGTAAGGAGCCCACCCCGCGGCTACCACGGTGGGCCTCCAGACCCAGCCGTATTCCGGAGCTTGCGTCCACACGCCGTGGGAATCCAGATCCTCGTAGCCGTTCATTTCACGCCCAACGTAGCGCGCGCTCTGCGACTGCTCTTCGCGGCGGTCGCGATCCTGGCACCAGCGGTCGAAGCTGTCGAAACCCGCGGCGATGGTGATCTCGCTGGAGAAGCCGGCGTCGGCGCCCGTGAGGCGCGCCGACTGACGCGGGTGAACCGCTACGGCCCGTCCTCCGGCGGTCACCTCGGCGTCGCCGAGTTTGACAGTCAACACCGTGAGACTATTGCCCTCGTCCACCTGGAAGCGATAGTCGCCGCCGCGAAGCAGAGTGACCGCGGCATTCGGCGTGTCCACCTCGAAGCTCTCGCCTTCGCCCAGCGTGCGCAGGTGTATGTTGAGCAATCCACCGGTAAGGCTGAGTTGCACCATGCGATCGTCAAGGTTCAGCACCGCCAGCGCCGTCTGCTGTCCCATGCGGATCGCGGTCGAGCCGATGTGCAACTCCGCCTGCGCCCCCATGTCGGCCCAGAGGTGGTCGCCGTTGTACAGCGGATAGTTCAGGGTGGCGTTGGTCCACTCGTCCACGCTGCCCGGGCGGAACGAAACCGGCCCTTGAATGTAGTTCAGGCGTACGACTCGGGATGGCGGGTCGGCGGCCGGCGGCTGGGCCACCGCAATTACGGCCGCCGCCAGCAGAATCATCCAGATCGTTCCAGCTTTGCGCATCATCTTCTCCGTTCTCCCGCTCCTGATCTATCTAAACCCTTGGATCATGAAGATTATCGTTCAGGTTTCATTAAAATAAAACAATGTATTCAGGCAACAGCCGTGATCAGCCGGCCCAGTTCGCTGTGCATTTCCGGCGCCGGGAAATGCGCGCGTTGGCCGTGGCCGGGCAGCATCCACTCGAACGAATAGCCGGCCAGGCGCTGCACGCTGCGAACCTGGTGAGCCCAAGAGTACCAGCATACGTCGCGTGATGCAGTCAGCCGCCCGCGACTCCGGCTCCACCAGATGTGATCGCCGCTGAAAAGGAACTCGCGATGCAGCAGCACGCAGTGTCCGCGCGTGTGTCCGGGGGTCGGGATGGCCAGGAATCCCGGGGCTAATTCGACCGCATGATCACCATCGATAACCCGCTCCGCATCCGGCTGCGCCGAAAGCTCCAGCCTATGGATGATGCGCTCGGCGCCGAACCGGCGGGCGAACTTATCGGCATCGGCTACGTCGTCGCGGTGCGTGAGAAAGATGAATCGTAGCCCGCCCATGGCCTCGAAGCGGCGCGCCAGGTGCTCGACAAAGCGCGGCGAGTCGATCAGCCAGTTGCCCGCGGCGTGTTCGACGAAGTAGCTGCTGCCCCCGAAGGATTTCGGCGAGGCGAACCCGCAGTAGTGCACCCCGGGGGCGAGCCGAATGGGAAACTCGCGGACCGCCGCCGCGGATGCGCGCTTGTCGTCTGCGCCGATGGACGCTGTGGGACAGGCTACCAACGCCCGATACGCCGCGCGTTCCTCTTCCGCATCGCGCGGCTGCAATCGCACGAACGAGAACTGCCCGGTTTCGCCGAAGGTCGCCGGAGCGAGCTGGCGGCAGGTATCGCAGTCGATGCACGTGGCATCGACAAAGAAGGGGCCGTCCGCGTTCTCCGGCAGCCGCTGATCGGGGTCGGCCATTGCTCCATTATCCCGTGGGGTTGGCTGATGGCTTTGTGCGCCGCCATGTCGCCCGTGAATCGCGGGACTGGCTATGGGTGGTTCGGAGAAGTCGTCTGGAGGAGGTCGATCAGCGGCTTGGCTCCTTCCGGCACACTGAACTGTCCCGTTCGCACAATCTCTTTGGCACTCACTTTCTTCCCGTACAGGTCCTTGTTGGCACCGTCGTCGGACCGCAGCGTGGAGCCTTCCAGCGAGACCCCACCGAAAATACCACGCGCCCGCGACCACGAGAGGATCTCGGCTTTCATGACCACATCCGTCTCGGCAGAGGTTGTGCGTCCCACTGGTCCGGCCGCCGCGGACGCGTCCGCGCCGAGCTTCACCTTGCTCCCCATCACCGAGTTCGCGCCCTTGTCATTCATGATCAGGAGCACGAAATCGGTTGCCTCGCCGCCAATCTGGAATCCGATGCTGGCGCCTTCCAGCGCGAACATCGCCGGGGCGCTCCACGGTCCTTTGAAATCCTCTCCCGACCGGCAGGTAATGGCTCCTCGTCCGTAATCCCCTCCGACGATGAAAGCCGCCTTTTTCACCGACGGATAAACCACTACACACACCGACTTGTTCAACAGGTCCCTTGGAATCCCCTTATCCGGAGTGCCAAGGATCTCCTTCATCACGTTGTACGACTCCTTCAATCTTGCATTCTCCTTCTGCTGACCGCAAAGCGGTGGCAAACACATCACGGACAACATCAGGGCTGCCATTTTTCGAGCCATGCCGTGGTCTCCTCCTTTCTAATCCAGCAACGGACATTTTGACACATGTGCCGCGATTGATCTTTGGAATGTTCTCAAGGGCAACGGTGTGATATGGTTTTTGGTATGGCGACTACCAAGATCACGATTACGCTTGACGACAATGAGCTCGAGGAGGTCCGCACTTTGGTGGCGGCCGGGCAAGCCTCCAGCGTTTCCGGTTTCGTCCAGCATGCCGTGCGGGTCGCGCTGCATGATGCCGCGGGATGGAAGGAGGTGCTGGCAGGCGCGCTGCAGCAAACCGGCGGGCCCCTGACCAAAAAGGAGCGCGCGTGGGCCGACGAGCTCCTTTCGCCGGCGCGGAAAAGAGGTGCGCGCAAAGGGAAGGCCGCGTGAGCGGCATCACCTTCGATGCCGGTGGGCTGATCGCTCTGGACCGCAACGATCGCCGGGTGCTCGCGCTCATCGCACGCGCGGCGGAGCTTGGGATTCGGATCACTATTCCCGCGACGGCCCTGGCGCAGGCGATGCGCAATCCTGCAAGGCAGGCGCGGCTCTCCCGGCTGATTCGGCAGGCCGGCACGGACCTGGTCGCGCTCGACGGACCGGACGCGACCGCAGTCGGCATCCTGCTGGCGCAATCCGGAACGGCCGACATTGTCGATGCCCATGTCGTCGTTTGCGCGCACAGAGCGGGTCAGGCAGTGGTCACGAGCGACGCAGCCGATCTCAGACGAATCGCGCCGGGCCTCCGATTGATCCTGCTATAGATACTCGCCCCCAAAACCCGCCGTGTTAGCATACGAAAAACCATGGTCAACCGTCTCGCCCTCCTGGCCCTCTTTGTTATTTCGGCTTTTGGCCAGAACTACAACCCAGCCCTCTGGGGCCAGCTCCAATACAGGATGATCGGGCCGGAGCGCGGCGGACGCGTCACCGCAGTCACCGGCGTCCCCTCGCAACCATTCACCTTTTATATGGGCTCCACCGGCGGCGGCGTCTGGAAAACCGTCGACGCCGGCCACACGTGGGTCAACCTTTCGGACGGCCAGATCCCGCTCGGCTCCATGGGCGCCATCGAAGTCTCGCTCTCCAACCCAAACGTCGTCTACGCGGGCACCGGATCCTCCAAGATCCGCTCCAACGTCTCGATCGGCCGCGGTATCTACAAATCCACCGATGCCGGAAAGACCTGGACCTTCTCCGGCCTCCGCGACACAGGACAGATCGCCACCATCCGTGTCCATCCCGCGAATCCCGACCTCGTCTACGTGGCCGCGCTCGGCAATCCGTTCATCGATAATCCGGAGCGCGGCATCTACCGTTCCACCGATGGCGGCAAGACGTGGAAGAACGTCCTGCACATCTCCGATTCCGCCGGCGCCGCCGATCTCGAACTCCAGCCCGGCTCTCCCAACGTCCTCTTCGCGTGCATGTGGCACGGCCAGCGGAAGCCCTGGACCATCATCAGCGGCGCGCGCGAAGGCGGCATCTACAAGTCCACCGACGGCGGCGATCACTGGACCAAACTCGCCGGCGGCCTGCCCAACGAGCTTTTCGGACGCAGCAACGTGGCCATCTCCGCCTCCGCGCCCAACCGCATCTACGCGCTCGTCGAGGCCAAGCCCGGCAG
The DNA here is from genome assembly GCA_035499435.1 of Candidatus Acidiferrales bacterium. Lineage (GTDB taxonomy): Bacteria > Acidobacteriota > Terriglobia > Bryobacterales > Bryobacteraceae > Solibacter. The sequence goes on from DATJYW010000206.1 coordinate 6,118, forward strand.
CGGCCTCTACCGCTCCGATGACGGCGGCGAAAAGTGGTCGCTCGTTAATGGGTCCGGCAACCTGATCACGCGCCCGTTCTACTACACCACCCTCGGCGTCGATCCCACCAACCCCGACGTCCTGTTCATCGGCGACGAAGGCTGGTTCAAATCCACGGACGCCGGCAAGACTTTCCGGCCCTCGCCCGCGCCGCACGGCGATCATCACGATATCTGGATCAACCCGCGCAACGGACAGTACATGATCCAGTCCAACGACGGCGGCGCCAACGTCTCGCTCGATGGCGGCCGCACGTGGAGCACGCAGGCCAACCAGCCGACCGCGGAAATCTACCAGGTGGCGGTGGATGACCAGTACCCTTACCGCGTCTACGGCGCGCAGCAGGACAACACCACGGTCATCGCGCCCAGCCTGCCCACGGGCAACGGCCAGGATTTCCGCGTCGGACCCGGCTGCGAAACCGGCCCCATCATTCCGTCGCAGGGCAATCCCGAAATCGTCTACGGAAGCTGCAAGGGCCAGTTCTCGGTGCTCGATCTCAACACCTCCAACGAGGAGCGCTACTGGATCGGCGGGGAGTCGCTCTACGGCAACGGCGGCAGCGATCTCATGTACCGCTTCCAGCGCGTCTCGCCCATGGAAGTTTCACCCCACGATGCCAAGGTGGTCTACTACGGCTCGCAGTACGTGCACCGCACGCGCGATCGCGGCGTCACGTGGGAGCGCATCTCGCCCGACCTCACCGCCCGCCCCGAAGGCACCCAAGGTCCGAGCGGCGAGCCCATCACCCGCGACGCCACCGGTGAAGAGATTTACTCCACGCTCTATTCCATCCGCGAATCGCCGCTCCAGAAGGGCGTCATCTGGGCCGGCTCCAACGACGGCCTCATCCACGTCACCCGCGACGACGGCAAGACCTGGACCAACGTTACGCCCAAGGATCTCCCGCCCGGAGGCCGCGTGCAGAATCTCGAGCCCGGCTCCCAAAACCCCGCCACTGCCTATGCGGCGATCTACCGCTATCTGCTGGGCGATTTCGCGCCCTACATCTACCGGACCAGCGATTACGGCAAGACCTGGACCCGCCTCACCGACGGCAAAAACGGCATCGCCGCCGACGAGCCCACGCGCGTGGTCCGCGAAGATTCCGTCCACGGCGGTTTGCTCTACGCCGGCACCGAGTTCGGCATGTACATCTCCTTCGATAACGGCGGGCACTGGCAAAGCTTCCAGCTCAACCTGCCGAACACGCCGATCACTGATATCAAGCTGGCCCACGGCGATCTCATCCTCTCCACCCAGGGCCGTGGCTTCTGGATCCTCGATAACCTCTCGCCGCTACACAATCTCTCCTCCGCCAATCACCTCTACGCCCCGCGCGAAGCCGTACGTTCCGTACGTGCCGGCGGATTCGGCCGTGGGTCGACGCTGCAGTATCCGCTGCCCGGGGCGCAGATCGACTACTACCTCGCCTCTGCCCCCGCGGGCGATCTTGTCATGCAGATCCTGGATTCGAACGGCAAGATGATCCGCGAGTTCACCAGCTCCACCGGAACCGAAGCCCCGCCGCCCGATGCCGTCGACACGCCGCCCAGCGAAGAGGGCGAAGGCGGCCCGCGCTTCCGCAGCGGCCCCACGCGCCTGGACAAATCCGCCGGCGCGCATCGCTTCACGTGGGACCTCCGCTATCCCGGTGCCTGGATGTCGGTCAATCGTCCCGAAGGCCCCAACGGCCCGATGGCCGTCCCCGGAGAATATGCTGTCCGCCTCACCGCCGGCTCGTGGACCCAGACCCAGCCGCTCACCATCGTCGAAGATCCGCGCATCCTCAAATCCGGCGTCACGCAGTCCGACCTGCAGGAACAATTCGATCACAACGTGAAGGTCCGAGACCTCGTCACGGAGGTCAACCGGACCGTGACCCGCGTTCGCACCGAGATGAACTCGCTCGCCGGCAAACCCGCCAGCGTGGAGACGCTGAACAAGCTGAAGGACCTCGCGGCCAGCCTGACCACGCCGCCCATCCGCTACAGCAAGCCCGGCCTGCAGACTCACATCCAGTACCTGTACACGCTGACCAGCGGCACCGACCAGAAAATCGGCCGGGACGCCATCGAGCGCTACAACACGTTACGAAAAGAGCTGGACGCCCGCATCGCCGAGCTGAACCGGATCCTACTTCGCCGCTGACTCGATGTAGCTTTTCAGACGCGTGAACTGCTCGCTCAACATGTTGTCCGCGGGTGAAGCGAAGCTGTTCATGCCATTGGCGAGGTACCCGACCACCGCGTAAGTAGCCTCGAACTTCGTCCCGCCTTCTTCGGCTGCGAACGTGACGCGCAGATTCCCCGCCGCGGCCAGCGGCTGCATCGGCCCAAGCGCCCCGGTCATCACCAGCACCTTGCCCGGCGCCAGGTACACAACCTCCATGTGCCGGACCCCGCCGCCGTCGGCCAGCTTCTCGCAGAAGCAGCCCATCGCGCGCTCCTCGATGCTCAGGTTCCTGGCGCTGCCCGAGAACGTGTGCGCCGGGTTCCACCAGTCGCCGACATTGCGGACGAACTTCTGGTATACCGCCGCCGGCGGCGCCTGAATGTGCAGCGTGATCTTGAGTGTGAACCCGTTCGCCGACGAATCCACTACCGCGGCTTCGGCGCAAGCCGCCATCAGCAGGACGCAACACAGAGTCGAGTATTTCATGTGTGAATTGTACCTGCATCGAGCGCCGGCAACGTAATCTGCTACTCGTAACGCAGCGCTTCGATCGGATCCAGCCGCGCCGCTTTGATCGCAGGCAAAAGCCCGGCGATCAGCCCCACGGTCTCCAGGAGAATCGTCGAGGTCAGCACGGCGGCCAGCGAGATCTCCAGGTGGATATCGCCTCGTCCACTGGTGTCCTTGAAGATCGGCCCGAGCAGCGGCAGCGTGCCCAGGAGCACGCTGATCCCCCAGCCCGCGGCCACACCCAGCCCGCCGCCCAGGGTCACGATCGCCATGGCCTCCAGCAGGAACTGCGTCAGGATACTACGGCGCGTGGCGCCGATCGATTTCAGCACCCCGATCTCCCGCGTACGCTCGGTGACGCTCACCAGCATGATGTTCGCCAGCCCCACGCCGCCGATGGCCAGGGTGAGCGCACCGATGAATCCGAGCAGGAGCCGAAGCGCGATCCCCATCGTGTCCACCAGGCGCTCGAACTCGCTGAAGACGATCATGCGCACGGCCCGCTCGTCGGTAGCGGAGAAGTTGTGGATTTTGGCCAGGGTTTCGCGCAACTGCCGGATCGCCTCATCGCGAAACATCGGATTGACAGGCGTCCACACAAAGAAGGTCGGATACTTGATGTCGCGGAACAGCGAAGAGGTCTCGTACGGCATGAATACGCTGTCGTTGTCGGGCGTGGTGTAGTTGGCGATCTGGGTCTTGGTCTGGAGCAGGCCCACGACGGAGAAGCGAATGCCGTTGATGGTGATCTCCTCGCCCAGGGGCGACATCTCGCCGAACAGTTTCTGCGCGGCGTCGGCGCCGAGCACGACGACGCGCTGTTTCTGGACTTCATCCTCGCGGGTAAGCCAGCGGCCGGTGGAGATCGTCTGGTTGCGCACCCGGCCGTACTCCGTGTGCACGCCGCGAACGGTCAGGCTGCGCTGCCGGTAGCCGTAGACTACCGTGCTGTCGTACATCATCATCTCCTGGGAGATGGCGGCCATCATGGGAGCGGCTTCGCGCACGGCCTCGACATCGGAGTTTTCCAGCCGGATGCGGCGGCCGGCGCGCTCGCCGCCGGCCTGGCTCGAGGTGCGCCCGCCCACCACCAGGATCAGGTCCTGCCCCTGCGAGCGGAAGGCCTTCAGCAGCGCCATGTGAAAGCCATCGCCGTAGGAGTTGAGGATCACGAAACAAGCCACGCCCCAGGCCAGGCTGATGGTGGTCAGGATGCTTCGCTGGCGGTTGAAGCGCAGCGCCTGCGCGGCCTCGCGGAAGATGGAACGCCAGGTCATCGCACCTCACCGCTCATAGCGCAGTGCCTCGACGGGAGTGAGATTCGCCGCGCGCCAGGCGGGCCAGAGGGCGCTTGCCACCGCGATCACCGCCAGCGCCGCGAAGGCGATGGCCGTGGTGCCGCCATCCACCGGCAGGCCGGCGAACATCTCGCGTTTGGGCAGCCGGTTCACCGCCGACGCCACTCCGTACGCGCCGGCCCATCCGCCGACGCCGCTGGCCGCCGCGAGTATGATGCCTTCCAGCAGAAAATCCGCCATGATGCGCCGCCGCGTCGCGCCCAACGCCTTGCGCAAACCGATTTCGCGCGTGCGCTCGCTGACGCTCACCAGCATGATGTTCATCACTCCGACGCCGCCGAGAGTCAGGGTCACTACCGCGATTGCCCCAAGGAACGCGGTCATGGACGTGAAGATATTGTCCACGAGTTGCGCGTTCTCGACCGTGTCCCAGATGCCGACGGCGCTCGGGTCATCGATATCGAACTTGTGATTTCGCGCCAACACCCGCATCACCTGCGCGCGTGCCTCTTTCCACTGCGCAAGCGAGGCCGGCACGTAGATCATGTCGCTCAGGATGCCCGGGTCGAAAGTCGAGTCGGCGGGCGGGAGGTCGCGCACCATCGTCGAGTACGGGATGTAGATCTTGTCGCCGTCCATCCCGTTGTATCCGGCGTTCTGCTCTTTCGGCGGCATGAGGCCGGCGATGCGGAAGACCAGCCCGTTGATCTGGAAAGTGTCGCCCGGCTGCACCGGGCGCTCGCCGAAGAGCTGCTTGCGGACGTTGTCGCCCAGCACGGCCACGCGCTGCGCTTCGTCTTCCTCGCGTAGGGCGATGAATCGCCCGCGGTCCACCGGGATGTTACGAATCTCCTGGTACTGCGGCTCCACGCCCATCACGGTGAACGTGCCGCTGTTATAGGGGCTGGTGGTGCGGCCTGGATTCTGCAGCTCCACCACCAGCGACTGCACCAGAAAGCACTCGGTGCGGATGTCGCGCGCGTCGTCGTAGGTGAGGCGGATACGCCGCCCGGCGCGCAGGCCGCCCGCCTGCTTTTCCGTGCGGCCCGGAAACAGCACGACGATGTTTTCGCCCACGCTGCGGAAGCGGTCGCGCTGGCCGGTCTTGAAACCGTCGCCCATGGCCACGATCAGCACGATGGACGCGACGCCCCACGCAATCCCGGCCATGGTGAGAAAGCTGCGCAGCTTGTTGCGAAGCAGCGCGCTCACCACCTGGGCAAACAGCTGGTGCAGGTACAGCAGCACATCGCGCTCCTACTGCAGCACGACCTGTTGGCCTTCGCCGACGCCGCTCAGGATCTGCATCTTCGACCCATTGGTGATGCCCAGCGTGACAGCTACGCGGCGTTTGCCGGACTCGGTGGCGCCGTCGGGTACTTCGACTTCGGCGGACCGGTCCTTTTTATATATGATGGCGCCCTCGGGGACGGCCAGGATGCCCCTGCGCTCCTCGAGCAGAATCTCGGCGTTGGCGGTCATGGTCGCGAGTAGCTGGCGCGATTCGTTGGAGATGGAAACGCGCACTTCGAACGTGGTGACATTGTCCTTCTCCACGCCCATGGGCGAGATCTTGGTGACTTTGCCCTGGAACTTGCGATCCTTGTACGATTCGACCGTGATCCGTGCCGGCTGTCCGAGGAAGACTTTGCCGATGTCGCTTTCGTCCACCTTGCCCTTGACGTAGACCTCGCGCAAATCCCCGACGGTCATGATCAGGGTAGCGCCGCTGCCCATGGTGAGGATCGAGCTGACGGCGTCGCCTGGCTCGCGGTCGCGTGAGAGGACTACGCCATCGATGGGCGAAACGATGGTGGCGTTGCGGAGGTCTTCCTCGGCCTGGTTCAACTGTGCGCGCGCCTGCTCGACGGAAGCCTCGGCCTTGCGGATGGCCGCGGCCATGACGCTGAGGTTCGCAATCGCCGTCTGCTGCCTGTTGCGGGCGAGCTCGTAGTTCTTCTCCGCGTCGTCGCGCACGGTTTGCGCGGCGACCTTGTTTTCGTACATGATGCGGGCGCGCTCCATGTCGCGTTTAAGGAAGGGCAGGTCCGGACCTTCGGCCTCGATCTTGGTGCGGGCATGCTCGGCTTCGGAGCTTTTCAGCGCCGCCTCGGCGATACTCAGGGCGGCCTGTGCCTGGCGCACGCGCGGCTGAAGATCGTTCTGATCGAGCTCACAGATGACCTGGCCCTGGCGGACTACGTCGCCCACGTTAACCGGAAGTTTCAGGATGATCCCGCTGGCTTTAGACTTGATTTCGACTTTTGTAGTCGGCTCGATCTTGCCGGTGGCGACCACGGAGCGCGCGAGGTCCATCCTTTCCACGCGGACCAGTTTCTCGGGGGCAATTTTGGTTGGAGTGCGGCTCAGTGCCCGCACCGAGAAGAACGCCGCGCCGCTCAGGATCAGGAGCAGCGCCAGCAGGATCCAGACCCACGAGCGTCGTTTGCGTGCAGCCATATTCAGATTCCATTATCTCATTCAGATACGAGCCCAGGCTGGGATTGGTTCCGCCTAGCACGGAAAATGCCGGAGCAGGGTGCGCGGCGCGGGCTCCCGTTCCCTTTGTGAGCTTTCTAGCGAAGCCTAAGGCAAGAATATGTACGGTGCATAACAGAACCGAAGCATGACCCCGGATTTGTAATTGAGGTTCTTATCGCGGATTTTTTTCCTAGAAAATGCTCTTACAAAGGGTTTGCATCGGAGCCTTAGCTCGGCTATGCTGTCTTTACCGCGTAATCCTGAATCCTATCGGAGGGTACATTCAATGACGCTTGCCGCCGAACTGCATGCCAACTTCATACATGCACGCTGGCCGATTCAGTCTTATGTCGTGGCCGGGTTTCTACTCGGGCTGCTCCTGGCTTTGGTTCCGCTGAGCACCACCACCATTTGGGCGTTCTTTTCCTGGCTTTTGCTCTGTATCGGCCTGACGATTTTCAACTCGTATTACGACAAGGATGAGGAACCGGTCGGCGGCATGGTGCACCCGCCGAAGGTGACGGAGGGGCTCTTCTGGGGGAGTCTCATCACGCAGATGATCGCCCTAGCGATAGCCGTTTTCATCAGCAGGACGTTCTTTTTGCTGGCCCTGTTCATGTATGTCGTGTTCTTCCTTTATTCCCACAGGATGTTCCGCTTCAAATCGAACGGCTATGCCGCGGTTTTTCTGAACGGGTTGCTTGGGGCGACCACGATTCTGGCGGCCTCCTCGCTCGGCGGTGACTTGTCGCGTCCCGAAATCCTATGTGGAGCGGCGACAGCCTTCTTCTTCAAGAACTCGGTTTACATCATGATGCAAGTACACCAGATCGAGGAAGATACCCTACGCGGGGACAGGTCCATTGCAGTCATGTACGGACGCAGGAAGACCTTGTTGGCCTCTTTGGTCATGATTCTCATTTCAGGGGTGTTCGCCACCTCGGCGCTGTACATTCTATCGCAAGGATACCTGTTGCCTATCCTGATGTGCGGGTATTTCCTTTCTATCGCTGCTCTCTATGTGCTGTGGATGAGCCGAGATGGTAATAAGCAGAAAGATACCGTCAGAATGAATCGCATGGTCTATTACACTGGTTACGTTGGAAGCGTCGTCTTTTCCGTTTCTTACGTTTACCTTCACATGCGAGGAATGCTATGACCGCGGGCGCCAGCGTACCGCCGGCATAAGACAACGAGGGACTTCATGTTCAGGAAATGGAACGACTGGGCTCCCGTGCCATTGCGTCTCGTTTTGGGCGCGAGCTATACGGCCGCCGGCTTTCTCAAGCTCTTCACCAACGGCGGACACATGAATTTTGTCGTTGAACTGGGCCACTGGGGGGTGACCGGCACCTTGGCGGACGTACTGACGTGGTTCGTGGGAGCCCTCGAGTTCGCCAGCGGCCTGCTGCTGCTGGTGGGCGCCTTCGCCGCCGTGGTGGCGATCGTCCAGGCGCTCAGCACGATTACCTTGATCATCGCACTGTACATCAGCGGATCACCGGCTCCTTACGACGGCCTGGGTTATTTCCCCTATGTCCTGCCCGACCTTCCCTACAGTTGGGCGATTCTGGCAGGACTGTTGACCGTACTGTTCGGCGGGGCGGGAAAGTTCTCGGTTGACGATCTGCGAAAGAGTTCCTAGGGACAAGTGGGCATGCATTCGAGGACGTCCGGGTGTGGCTTCTGGCGCGTCCAAGGTCCGTTGCTGCATTCATAGCTACCCAGCGGGAGGATGAGATGTCGGATAAGGGCAATTCGATTGCTCCGGTGCCGCTACGCCTGATCTTCGGAGCGTATCTGGTCATCACCGGCTATCCCAAACTCTTCACGAGCATAGGCCACCAGAACATCGTCTATCAGCTAGGCCAGTTGAAGATCCCCCTGCCGGAGGTGGTGAGTTGGGGAGTCGGCTCGATCGCGTTCTTCGGGGGGCTGCTTCTGTTCCTGGGGATTTTTGTCCAGTGGGCCGCCGCTTTGAACATCTTCAGCATAGGCGGGCACTTCCTGTTTGCGCTGATGTCGGGGCGGTTTCCCTCGGGCGGCTATCCGGCGCCCATGCCGCCGCTGAACGGGTTTCCGTACACGATGCCCGAGTACGGGTTCAGCCTGCTGCTCATGGGCGGCCTGGCAACGGTGATCCTGGGCGGGGCCGGCGCGTGCTCCTATGCGAGTTGGCGCCTGAGACGGCAATTCTTCATGACCATTGTCGCCCGCATCAAGCCGGCGGAAGAGCCAGCCCTGCGGACCATCCTGAAGGCGATCAACGACGATCCCTTGAATAATCGCTATATGCAGTTCGGCCGCGACGGCATCACGCATTTTGCGCGGATCGTTATCCTGCAGGAGCAGGATTCGGATCGTGGGCCGCGGCTGATCTTTGCCACCAGCTACAACGGCTATCTGGAAGACTATGTAGATGCCTTAGCCGGCGCCTCGCCCGGCCTCGATGAGGTTTGGAACAAGTGTGAAGGCTATTCTTCCGCAGACGGTTTCCTGGCCTTCGTCCGCAAGTATTCCGTGCCAAGCGCTGTTCAGTATTTCGGCTTTCCGAGCGCGACAGTCGAAAAGGTCCGCTTGATGGCGGCGCTTCGCCGGAGACTGGAGAGGTTCCTGGACCTGCCGGACGTGAGCGGCTTCCTGATGCACCCCGGCGTGAAGCCGTTCCTGGACCTGCTTTCGCGATTCGCCGGCAGCCCGCCGTGGATCTACCGGCTGTGGGTCTGGCTCAGCGGGCTCCCGTCGGCCCTGGTGGCTGCTCTCCGCAGCGTTTTCGTGCCCCCGCTGCTCGACGTGGTGCAGGCGTTCGGCGGCATCGGGATGAACTACACCACCTTCTCCCGCGTGGATAATACGGGCGGCGATCCCACGGCTCAGCTCCAGTACGTCGCGCAGCGGCAGGCATTGGAAGATACCTACAACATTAAGGACGACCAGCCCAAACAGAACCAGATGACGCTGATCGCCGAAGTCCGGCCGACCCGCCTGCTGCGTCTCTGGCTGGCGATCCTGGCCGCCCCTCTCGTGACCGTATTCGCTTACCCCCCTGGGAACATTGCCAACGTACATACCCTCCACTCCTTCGCCTTCGTCGTCCTCGACGGGGGTAAGCGCCTGGCGTTTTTGGCCTTTTTCGACGGCTCGCTGGAAAACTACCTGGGCGACTTCCTCGATAAGCTCATTTGGGGTCTCGATACGTTCTACAACAACTGTTATGACTACCCCGAAGGCGGTATGCGGCAAGTGGACACGTTCGTCAAATGGATCTACGAGCGAAACCGGGCACCGTCCGTGTTCTACAGCGCGTACCCCGAAGTCACGGTGGAGCACATTCTCAGAGATCAACAGGTCGTCGGACCATTGGCGGCACACTTCGACCGCAAGGCGGTCGATGGGTGGTTGCGAGCGCTCTAGTGCGGCCCGGATCGCAGGATCCGGGAGATTCCCTTTTCCGGCAGAGAGGTGGAGATGAATGACAACAGCAGGTCGGGAGCCCCGATACCCCTTCGCGTTATCTTTGGGCTCTACTTCATCCTGACGGGCTTCCCCAAGCTCTTTACGGTGGCGGGCCACAACAACATCGTCTACCAACTGGGCCAGCTGAACATCCCACTGCCGGAGGTGGTGTGTTGGGGAGTCGGCAGCATCGAGTTCTTCGGCGGACTGCTGCTGCTCGCCGGGTTTCTTACGACTGCCGCGGCGGCCTTGAACATCTTCAGCACCGGCGGACACTTGCTGTTTGCGCTGATGTCGGGTCAGTTCCCGTCAGGCGGTTTTCCGCCGCCGCAGCCACCGCTGACCGGGTTTCCATACACACTGCCAGAATACGGGTTCAGCCTGCTGCTGATCGGAGGGTTGCTCACACTGATCATCGGCGGCGCCGGCGCCTATTCCGTCGACCGGTGGGTGGCCGATCCGCAGCCGCCGTTGACGCCGTTCCAATTCTCCAAGGAGCAGAAAGCGGACATCCAGGGCATCATCCTGAGCGGCTATGGCCATCTCAACTTCGGGGCGTATCTCTTCCTGCAATTCACGGATGCCGCTAAAGCCAAGGCGTGGATCCGGGAGATCACCCCGGAAATCGCGACATCGGAGGACTACGAGTCCGAAGAGATACCACTCGATCACCCGGTTGCGAGTGTGGAAGCGGCGCAGGCGTGGCTGGTCGCGAAACACCCCCAGCGCTTCAGTGCGATACAGGAGCAGGGGACCCGCCGCAGATACGACCGGGCGTTTGTGCTGGACCAGAATCACGAGGACCTGGTGGGCCAGGTCACGGTCAAGAAGGCCAGGGACGCGATAAAGATCAAGTGGAAGCCGGCGATCCGGATCAACGTGGCATTCACTTACGGAGGCCTCGATGAGCTGGGCGTTCCCCAGGAAACGCTCCTTTCCTTTTCCAGGGAATTCATCATAGGAATGTCGACTCGCAGCTCGATTCTGGGCGACATTGGAGAGAGTGCGCCGGAGCACTGGGAACTTGGCGGGACCGGCCGGCGCGTCGAACATGGCAAACTCCGGGAGCAAAGCTGCAACGACAACCCTCCACTCCATGCGGTCCTGATGTTTGCGGCGCTCGACCAGCGCACGCTCGACCGCCATGTAGCGCGGTACAAGCAAGCGATCGAAGCCAATAGCGGCCTGATTATGGTCAGCGAACAGGGCGGGTCGAGGCCCCCGGACCAGCATGAGCCTTTTGGCTTCCACGACGGTGTCTCCAACCCCAAGGTTCAGGGGCTTCTCGGTTATCCGACCCCGAACCAATGGGTGATTCCTACCGGCGATTTCGTGCTCGGCTACCTGGATGGGTACGACGTCTTTGCGCCCAGCCCGGTGGTACGCAAAGAGAGGGACCCGGATGACATTCTGCCGATGCTGCCCGATCGGCAACTTCCGCAGTTCCACGACCTGGGATGCAACGGCAGCTACATCGTCTACCGGAAACTGGAGCAGGATGTAGCCGGATTCTGGAAATATATGCACGAGGAGGCCATGGCTGGGAGCGGCTCCCAGCCACAGCATGGCGAGATCATCAAGCTGGCATCGAAGTGCGTGGGACGCTGGCCCAGTGGAGCGCCGGTGGTGCTGACACCGGACTACGACGACCCGAAGCTCTGGCAGAACGACTTCTTCACCTACATGCAGACCGACCCGGAGGGCTTTGGGTGTCCGTTGGGCGCGCATATCCGCCGGGCCAATCCGCGGGACGCCCTTGCCGCCTACGATACGCCTGAGGAGTCATTCAGATCCACGGTGCGGCATCGCATTGCCCGCCGCTCGGTTTCTTTTGGCCCGGAGCATCCTTTCGATCCCGCCCACCTGGAACGCGGTGTGGTGCCCCCAGGCGTTTACGAGGCAACCGAGCCGCGCGGCATCCACTTCTTCGCCATCAACACCGACATTGCGCGTCAATTCGAATTCGTGCAGGACACGTGGGTCAACGACGGAGACTTCCGCGCCCTCTATAACAACAAGGGTCCGTTGCTCGGGGACAACAATCCGGGAGCGCACGATCCGAGCCGTATGGTGATTCAGCGCGATCCGGTCCGGCGGACCATGGCGGTACTGCCGCGGTTTGTTGCCGCGCGCGGCGGGGACTATTTCTTCATGCCGGGAATCAGGGCCCTCCACTTCCTGGGCAAGGACTACAGTTGAGGCCCGTTTCCATGCCGCGGTTTACCACCCAGGGCGGACACCACGAAAAAGGGCGATATGTGCGACGACAACGTTCCGGTATACGATCCGCGGCAGCTTGATACCAGCAATACGTTGTACCCCGTGCCGGTCCGGCTGATCTTCGGGCTCTACCTGGCCATGTCGGGCTTCCCCAAGCTCTTCACCGTTGCCGGCCACAACAACATCGTCTACCAACTGACGATGTTACGGATCCCGTTTCCCGAGGTTGTCTGCTGGGGCGTCGGCGCCATCGAGTTTTTCGGCGGGTTGCTGCTGGCCGCCGGGTTTCTTACCACTGCAGCGGCGGCTCTGAATATCTTCAGCACGGGCGGACACTTCCTGTTCGCGCTGATGACGGGGCAGTTCCCGTCGGGCGGCTTCCCGCCGCCGCAGACGCCGCTGCCGAATGCCTTTCCGTACACGCTGCCCGAATACGGATTCAGCCTGCTGCTCATGGGCGGGTTGCTCACGCTGATTATCGGCGGCGCCGGCGCCTATTCGGTGGATCGATGGCTGGCAGATCCGCAGCCGGCGCCGACGCCGTTCCAATTCTCTAAGGAGCAGAAAGCGGACATTCAGGGTGTGATCCTGAGTGGCTACGGTCATCTCAACTTCGGGGCCTATCTCTTCCTGGAGTTCACGGATGCCGGTAAAGCAAGAGCGTGGATTCGGGACATCGCCCCGGATATCGCGACCGCCGAGGACTACGAGTCCGAAGAGATCCCGCTCGACCAGCCGGTTGCGAGTGTGGAGGCGGCGCAGGCCTGGCTGGTTGCGAAGCACCCCCACCGGTTCGGCGCGATGGAGGAGAAGGGGACGCGCCACAGACGCGACCGGGCGTTTGTGACGGACCACAATCGCCGGGACCTGGTGGGCCAGATCACGATCAAGAAGACCAGGGACGCAGTAAAGATCAAGTGGAAGCCGGCGATCCGGATCAACGTGGCGTTCACCTACGGCGGCTTCGCGGCGTTGGGCCTACCCCAGGAGACGCTGCTCTCGTTCTCCCGGGAATTCATCTCGGGGATGCCCACACGGAGCCTGATCCTGGGAGATACCGACGAGAGTGCGCCGGAGCACTGGGAGCTGGGCGGCATCGGCCGGTACCTGGCGAGCGGGGCGCCGCGCGAGAAACACTTCAACGACAACCCTCCGCTTCACGGGGTTTTGATGTTCGCCGCACTGGACCAACACACGCTCGACCACTATGTGGCCCGGCAGAAAAAAGCGATTGCGGCCAACGGGGGCCTGACCATCGTCAGTGAGCAAGGCGGAGCGAGGCCGCCGGACCAGCACGAGCCTTTCGGTTTCCACGACGGCGTTTCCAATCCAAAGGTGCAGGGTCTCATTGGCAATCCGAACGCGAACCAGTTCGTGGTCCGCACCGGCGACTTCGTGCTGGGTTATTCCGATGAGTACCTGATCTTCGCTCCCAGCCCGATGGTACGCAAGGAGAGCGACCCGGACCGCGTCCTGTGCCCCATGCCTGGGGAAGAGTGGCCGGGGTACCACAACCTGGGACGCAACGGCAGCTACATGGCCTACCGGAAACTGGAACAGGATGTCTCCGGGTTTTGGAGCTACTTGCGCGAGCAGGCCGGGGGCCGGAATGGCTCCGCGGCACAGAGCCGCGAGATCATCAAGCTGGCTTCGAAATGCGTGGGCCGCTGGCCCAGCGGAGCGCCATTGGTGCTGACACCGGACTACGACGACCCGGCGTTGTGGAAGAATAATTTCTATACATACCTTCCGACCGATCCGCATGGCTTTTCCTGCCCGATCGGCGCACACACACGGCGGGCGAACCCGCGGGACAGTTTCATCTACGAGACCTCGGCCGACTCGTTCGAGACGTCCAAGCGGCACCGGATTGCCCGCCGCTCGGTCTCGTTTGGCCCGGGACACGCCTTCGACCCAGCCCGCCTCGAACGCGGAGAACTCCCCGACGAGGTCTACGACGCAACGGAGCCGCGCGGCATCCACTTCTTCGCCATCAATGCCGACATTCCCCGCCAGTTCGAGCTCATTCAACACACCTGGGCCACCCTGGGCAATTTGAACGCGCTCTATAACAACAAAGATTCGCTGATCGGGAACAACGACCCCGCGGCCGAAAATCCCAGCCATATGGTGATCCAGCAAGATCCCCTGCGGCGGCGGCTGCTGGGACTACCCCGGTTTGTTCGCGTGCGCGGCGGGGAGTACTTCTTCCTCCCGAGCATCAAGGCGCTGCACTTTCTGGGCCAGGCCGGATGATAGAGCCATCGCGCAGGAGGTTGACATGACGGGCAACCTTAGGTCGCCGGCTCCCCTGCCCATGCGCCTGGTGTTCGGGGTGTACTTCGCTGTCACGGGTTTTTGCCACCTGGGAGGATTGGGCCTCTGCTGCCTCCCGCTCGGAGAATTCAGCAAATTCTTGGGAAACTGCCACCACGACCTTATCCGGCAATTAGCCGACCTGGGCGTGCGCTGGACGTGGGGCGTTGGTGCGGGCATCGGCCTGGTCGAGTTCTTCGGAGGATTGGGGCTGTTCTTCGGCGCCTTTGTCACTCTTGCGGCAGCGTTGAACGTGCTTGGCACGGGTATGGTGCTGTTGCTGATGCTGATGACGGGCCGGTTTCCGTTCCACTACGAGCCGCCAGTCAAGTTCCCGTGTGCGTTGCCCGATTACGGCCTCGGCCTGCTTCTGCTGGGCGGGCTGGCCACGCTGTGGCTCGGCGGCGCCGGAGTGCACTCCTTCGACCTGCGGCGGGCGCTGGGCGTACATGTGCTCACGGTCATCGCCAAGATCAAGCCGGGACAGAAGCATGCGTTGATGCAACTCCTGAAAGAAATCAGCCAGGGACTCTTTCACAACGAGTACATCCGCTTTCGCCAGGACCGGCTCACCCACTTCGCGCGCTGGTTCATTATCGAGAACGACGACATCGAGCCGCTGCTGGTATGGGGAACCACTTACAACGGCGATCTGGAGGATTATGTCCGCCACATCGCCGCGCTGTCGCCGGGGCTCGACAAGATCTGGGGCCATTGCGAGGGCTACTCAAGGGCAAAGGGATTCCTGAGGTTCGTGTGCGAGTACCAACGCCGTCCGCCCTACAGCTATATCGCCTTTCGCGACGAATCGGCGGAAACGATCCGGACCAAGATCGCCATCCGCGAGCGCCTGGAACAGTTCCTCGACCTGTCGTGCGTGGCCGGCTATGCGAGGGACCCGGGCGTGATGCCGTTCTTAGAGGATCTCTCGCGCATCGCTTCCAAGCCTCCGCTGTTGGTGAGAGCGGCGCAGTGGATCTCCGGCCTTCTGCCGTCGATGTGGCTCTACCTGCAAACCAACGTGATTCCGCCGGTGATCGATCAGGTCGCGCAGGTCTATGTCCGGCTTGTGATGCCGCCTCCCCCTTACGTGGTGCTCAACACAGCCGGTCTCAACCCCGGCCAGACCATGACTCGCGCCCAGTACCTCCAGCACGAGGAGATCCTGGAGCGGAACGAACAGGAGCTGGCAGTCCCCTATGGGGGACTCCGCTTTGAACAGAACCAGGTGACCGTTGTCGCCGCGATCCATAACCGGCTCGAGATACTTTGGGCCTGGTTCACCGGCATCTTTATCGCCCGAGCCTATCCACCGGGAGAACTCACCGGAACGCGCACGATTCACTCTCTCCACTGGGCGGTGCTGGGGCCGCTGCGGTATGCGCTCATCATGAGTAACTATGATGGCTCGTGGACGAACTACCTGGGTGACTTCAGGGACAAGATGCGGTGGGGTCTCGACGGGCTCCTGGTCGGTATTGGAGGCTATCCGCCTGGGGGCATGTCGACCGTCTATGCCTGGGAGGAGTGGTTTCAGGCGGCGCGCATTCCCTGCCAACTATTCTTCAGCGGCTACCCGGAAGAATCGGTCACGCAACTCCTGCGCGATCGGGCCATCAGCGATGCGCTCGGGAAGGATTTCGACATGGAGGCTGTCAAGCAGTGGCTCCAACTGCTCTGACGGGCCGCGGTCTCAGACGCGCCGTCCGCGTGACAGATCATCCTTCAGTCTCTGGAACGCGTCCCAGTCTTCCGCCGCCGCCAACCTTGCCTGTTCGGGCCACGAGGAAGGATCCACCAGGTTGCCGAGCCCGGCGTCAGCCAGGATCTCCCTCAGATGGTCCATAGGTGTGGATGCCAACTGAGAGAAGGTCGTAACTCCGGCGTCCACCAACACACGCGAAATCTTTGGTCCGATACCCTCGATGCGTCTCAAATCGTCGGGCTTCGCGGCCGGCTTGGCGGGCCTGGCTGGGGGCTCCGCGGGTTTGGGAGGCGGTTCTGGAGGCTTGTATGGCGCTTCCGCGGCCTTTGCCGGAGGTGTTGGCGGCGCGTAGACCGGCTCCGTGGGTTTGGGCGCGGGTTTCGCGGGTGCCGGTTCCGCGGGCCGGACCGGGCGGGGCTTCGTCCTTCTGCTCGAGCCTGTTTTCGCCGAAGCCAGGCTGGACAGCACATCGAAAAAAATGTCTATGGCAAACATAGTCGCTCCCGCCCGTCAGTGATCATTCCAGCCGTCCTCCGCGAAGTTTCTCCTGCAACTGGTCGAGGTTATCCCACTCCCTCGCGTCTGCCAACCTGGCCTGCTCGGGCCAGGAGGAGGGATCCGCCAGAGCGCCGAGCCCGGCTCCTGCCAGAATCGCCCTGAGCTGGTCCACGTGCGCGGCCGCCAGTTGGGAGAAGGTGGTAATCCCCGCCTCGACCAGAACACTCGATATCTTCGGGCCGATGCCCTCGATGCGTTCGAGATAGTCACGCTGCCGATGGGCGGCTCGGGGCGGAGGCTCAGGCGCGGCGGCATACGTGCTCGAAGGCGGAGGCTTTGGCGCCGGCGGATTGTGTGCTGCCGGATTGCTTGATGTATCGGGGTTGTCGTCCGCCGATGACGAAGCCGACGGGACATCGGGCGGTGGAAGTGCCGGCCCCGATACGGGCTCCACCTGCCTGGTGCGCGTGTGGTGATAGGACAGTACGCGGTCGTCAAATGCAGATGCCACGAAGTGCGACGTCGTCCGGATCGAGCCAAGCGGGATCCACGGCCCGTCCTTGTGAGGCTTGCCATGGATTCGGTAGAGAACCGTGCCGGGCTTGATTTTGCCGATCAGTTCGCGAAAATCTTCCGTGGTGTTGGGGTCCTGCATCAAATCGTCGTTGGCCGGAATCGCGAACACCTGGTAGGGGACCGACGGGCTGACCACCTGCTCGCCGTTGGATTTCACCTTCGCGAGATGGGCCACGGACTGATCCCTTGGCGCGGAAATCATACCCATCCACCAATCGGCGAAGACGTTCGCGGGAGGACCGAAAGGAAACTTGACCGCCACGGGGAGCCTGTCCGTCATCCCCAACTCGAAGAAGTTCTTAGTGTCCTGCGGATCCAGCGACGGGTTCAGAATGAGGTTCTGCGACGGCTTGCCATCGACGAAGAGCTTAAGCGAGGTCCCCGTGATGTAGAACCGCGTGTTCATGGCCAGGGACAGCCGGACCACGCCGATGGCGCCGGTCTCAAAGAGTCCGCTGAACGGGGGATAGGTCCCTTCGTAAGCCGGAGGAGGGACCGGGTCTGGCACATACTCGGCCTTAGCGATGGTGCCGAACTGGTGCAGCCACTTCGTGCGCGGAGGACGGACGTCCAGCGTCACATCGAACGGCTGGCTCAAAAACGGCAGGCTTACGAATCGGACACCGAAGTAAATGAAAGAAAACTTGACCGGAGGCAACTTGGCGTACCGCGTCTCCTCCACGGCCTTCCAGACCATCGCCTGCTTTCCGGCCGCGGACGCAGATTTGTATTCTCCCGTCAGCAAAGATTGGTAGGCTTCACGCAGAGTCATGGTTTTCTACCTTTCCATTCAGAACACATGCCGCCTCCAAGCGGGATTGGGCAGCGAAGCGGAGCGCCAGGCCGTGCCGCAGCCCGCGCGGGCTGACCCGGCAAACCGGAATGCCGAACCGTTGCATGACGGCGTCGAGGATGAGCACGCTCGCCGGAAAAACGTCGGCGCGGTCTTTCAGCACGACCGGGTTGAGTGCCAGGACTTGATCCGCGCTGAGTTGCAGCAGCCGGCCGCGCCAGTCATGCACGTCATCGGCCTCCAGGTCCACCATGGAAGCACCGAGAGCGTCCCAGCACGGCAAGCCGGCGCGTACCAGTGCCAGCGTGGCCGTAGTCTCGCCGGAGCCGATCAGGGGCGAGGCATCGTCAAGCGGACAAGCCGCCTCATCGAGCAGGCGTGCAATCAGGTCTTCCGCGCGCCCGATCTCGGCACGTGCAGGGGGGAGCGTCGAGAAGAACCGCTCGGTCAGGCGCAACGCACCGATATTCAAGCTGCGGTGGTAGGTGATTTCGCCGGCTGCGTCGCCGACGACAATTTCGGTCGATCCGCCGCCGATATCGAGGACAGCGCAAGTCCCCTCCACGTCCGTGAGGACGGAGATGGCGCCGCGAAACGCCCACTTCGCTTCGGCCTCGCCCGAGAGGATCTCGTAGTCGAGGCCCGTCTCCCGCCGGACTTCCGCGATCAGCTCGGCTTGATTGCGGGCGTCGCGCGAGGCACTGGTCGCGCCGACGATGACACGGACCGCTCCGTGTTCCTGCGCGAGCCGCTTGAAGTCGGCCAATGCGTCGCACAGCCGGCGCACGGCCGCCGCTCCCACGCGCCCGGTCGCATCGACGCCCTCGCCCACCCGCACGATGCGCTTCAGCTCATACAACGGGGTTACGCCGCCGTCATCGGCGATCCCTGCAACCAGCAGAAACACCGTGTTGGTCCCGATGTCGACGGTGGCGATTCTCATAAGATGCTTGCGGCATCCCGGCAGCTCAGTTATTAAACCACGGCGCAAAGCGAAAAAGCACAGCGCGGGCAGGTGACGCATCCCTCGGCCACAACCATGTGCGCGCCGCACTCCGAACAGACCAATCCGGCGGGTCCCACTTTCGTCAGGTGCACGCCCACGTATTCGTCGCTCTTGACGGCGAAGGGTTCCTCGGCGTGCTGCTCCGGCTCATGGCTGCGCTCCCGGGTTTCTTTGGTTTCCAGTACCACCGTCTTCCGCGATCCCGTAACGTAAACCGTCATGCCCTTCAAGCCCTTTTTCCATCCGTCAAAGTAGGCCTTGCGGACGTCTTCGAGACTGGCCTCCGCGGGGAAGTTGATCGTCTTGGAGATGGCGTTGTCGGTAAAGGCTTGCAACGCGGCCTGCATCGTCACGTGCTGTTCCACCGAGATGTCGCCGCTCACCACGAAAACCTTTCGGATCTTTTCGGGGACAAGCTCGACACCCTGGCACGATCCCGTGACCGCCACCTCCTGAAGGATGGCACGGCGCTCCTGCTCGGATATGCCGCAGCGCTCTAGTGCCTCACCGAACAGGCGGCTGGAGTAATAGAGTTCGTTCCAATCGCCCGCGCCCTTCTCCTCGGCTCCCTCCCGCGTCTTGAGGACGTAGGACAAGGCAAAGACCGGCTCGCAACCGTACCCTTCCAGATCGGCGACGATGGCGATGGCGCCGGTCGGTTGAATCGTGGTCAGGTAACTGTTGCGGATGCCATGCAGCTTCAGATCCGCCATCAATTGGTCCCACGCCAGCAACGGCCGACCAAAGGAATGGGTGTAGGGTTTGAGCGGCTTGGGCGGTGCAAACTTGTCTGCTTCATCGCCGTTGCTGAAATCGTAACGGCTGCCGACGATGCCGGGGAACGGCTCGCGTTCCTGTGCCAGGTGCACGCTCATTTTCATGGCGTGGAAGCGGATAAACTCCATGATTTGCCCGGTCAGGTCTGCGGCCTCATCCGATCCATAGGCCACGCCGATTTTGTACATCATATCGGCCAGCCCCATGATGGACACTCCGATGCGGCGGTTGTGGTGCGCCGCCTCTTCGAACTCGGGCACCCCGGACACGTAATGGTTCGCGTCCACTACGTCATCCAGCCAGCGCACGGTCCACTCCACCGTTTCCCGGAGCTTTTCCCAGTCGACTTCGCAGGTAAACAGGCCGGCGCCGTGGCCGTTGACCGCGGTCTTTGCGCGCAGATGTTCGAGCAGGTTGACCGACGCCATGCAGCAATTCTCATAGGGGCCCAGCCATTGTTCGCCGCACGGGTTGGTCGTTTCCAATGTGTACTGATTCGGCACGTAATTTTCCCGGTTGGCCGCGTCGAGAAAGAGGACGCCGGGCTCCCCGTTGTGATGCGCAAAAGTGACGATCTGGTCGAAGAGGTCGCGCGCCCGTACCGTCTCCCAGACCTTGTTGTTTCTCGGGTTGATCAGATCGAACGGCGCATCTTTTTCCACCGCCTGCATGAAGGCGTCGGTGATGCCCACGCTGATATTGAAGTGCTCGATGACCCCTTCCTGCTCCTTGCACCGGATGAACTCGTGAATATCCGGGTGCCAGACGGGCAACACCGCCATGCATGCGCTTCGCCGTCCGCCACCCTGGCCGATCACCCAGAATGCCGTGTCGAAGACCTTCATGAAACTTACGGCTCCGGTGGCCTTTCCGCGGGTCACGGCGTCGCCCTTGGGCCGGAGGCGTCCGAAGGAGAAACCGACGCCCCCTCCGGACTTCAGCACCAGCACGGCTTTACGAAGGATGGCGAAGATGCCGTCGGTGGTCTTTCCCATTTCGTCGTCGATCGGCAGCACGAAACAATTGGCCAACTGCTTGCTGCCGACGCCGGCATTGGCCAACGTCCGCCCGTTCGGCAAAAAGCGGAAGTCGGTCAGCAGCTCGACGAACTTCCCCTCGACGGCCCGTGGCTTGATCGAGTTTCGATACTTATACTCCGCCTGACAAACCACGCGCGCCGTACGTTCCAGGATGTCCTGCGGCTCCTCCGTCGGCTGGTTGTGCTCATCGCGCGCCGAGTAGCGCCCCACCATCACTTTATAGGCGTTTTCGGATAAAGATCTCATCTTAGTTCTGAACCTCCATAACGATCTTTGGCGCCCGTACCTGCCATGGCGCCACACTAATGGACACTGCCGACAACATAGTCGAAGTTACTGTACGAAACCGCTCTCCCGGAAACGGGCGAAGTAAGTCGAGAGGAGCGCATCCCCCATTGGAGGACAGTTCACCTCGCCCGAGTCCAGCGCACGGCTCACATTGGAGCAATCGAACACCGGCAGCCGCACATTGTGCATCGCCGATTCGGAAAAGAACGGGGACAACCCTTCCAGGGCATTCGAGCCCGGACTTCGCAGCGCCGCGCTCAGCGCCGCCCGCCACTGCTCATAATCTGTCAGTTCGACGCGGTAGCCGCGAGTGGCCATCCAACACACCAGGTCCTTCCATTGCATTCCACTCGGATTCACCAGGTGATACGTCTTGCCGTTGGATTCGGGCCGCCGGGAAAGCGAGACCATCGCCCTGGCAACAAAATCGACGGGTGCGCCGCTGAGGTACAAGTCCAGATCGGGCGCCCTGCCGAGCTGCAGGCAGCCCTTGATCAACAGGCAGATATGATCGTGACGGTTGAACACGCCGGTCGTGCTGTCCGCGGAGATATTGGGGCGGTAAATCGACACCGGCATGCCCCGCGAGGCCGCCAGGCGCACCAGACGCTCTCCAATCCACTTGGTTTGTGCGTAGCCAACGTGGAGCGGCCCGCTGCGATTCAGTTCTTCCGATTCCTCGACGATGCCGCCGGCGTAGTCCGGTGACGAAAAGACGCCTATGGTGGAGACGTAGTGAACCGGCTTGGTCCGTGTCCTCGCGGCGAGACGTAAGATCTCCCGGGTGCCGCCCACATTGTGCGGATGGAGCGCCGCATAAGGATACGTCCATTTGACGGCGGCGCCGTTGTGATAGATGGAATCGACGCTCTCCGCGAGCTGCACGAACCGCACATCCGTCAGGCCCAGCAGCGGAAGCGATAAGTCGCCGGGCACGGGAACAATGCGGTCGCGATCCCAGGCATCCAACCGGTACGAGGCGCCGTTTTCCAGGATGCGCCTCATGGCCTGTTCCCTGTCCGCCGCGCGCACCAGGCAGTAGATTCGCGCCGATGTTCGAGCCAGCAGCTCGTCCAGCAGGAATGCCCCGAGGAATCCCGTCGCTCCGGTCAGCAGCACTGCCTTCGGATCCGATGGCCAGGCGGCTGGATTTACCGCGGCGATCTCATCCGGCAGGACCGCCTCGGCCTCCATCTCGGCCACCGTCATGACCTGGGATTCCGGCGTAGCCTGCTCCAGGAGGACCTCCGCCAGGTCCATGGCACTTTTGCCATCGAAGAAGGCCGCGACCGGTACGGCCACCCCCAGGTCGGATTCGATCCGCGTCTTCAATTCCACCGCCATGAGCGAATCCACCTGGCTGGAAAGCGGCGCATCAGCCTGCAGGCCGCTGATTGGCACCCGCAAGGTGCTTGCCAGCCGCTCCAGAATATACATGGTGGACACCGACAGACGTTCGGCGGGCGGCCCGCTGCGCAGGGCTTCGCGCAAGGCTGCCGCGCTCGAGTCGCCGCGGGTTTCCTGCCGGGCGCGAGTGTCCGCTTCGGCGGCGGCTATGGCGACTCTTTCGAGCCGGGCGCCCGACACCTCGGCGACGATTGTCCCTTGGCCGTCAAGGATACTGACGTGCCCCGTCAGAGTTCCGGTCGGGACATCCAGCGCGTCCAGGGCTGCGTGACACCACAGCTCGGACGCCTGGGGCCGGCTATACCACCGCATCCGGTCCAGGCCGGAGAACATGTAATCGTGCGGCCCGTCCTGCTCGATCAGGGCGCCGAACAACTGGAAGCAAGAATCGACCGCACCGAGGTGAAGCACAAAGGCCGGATCGTTTTCGGCCGCCATGCGCGGCAGCCTGAGCCGTCCCAGCGCCTCTCCATCGCCCTGCCACAGCTTATCCAGCCAGCGGCAGGCGGGGCCGAGGCGGACGCCATGCCGCTCCATCAGCGCGAAAAACCGGTCAGGCGCGAACTCGCGCGTGCAGCGCTCGCGCAACTCCGCGATCGAGACCGAAGAGTCGGCAGCCGCCTCGTCGACCGACACATTACCCGAGGCGTGCGTTGTCCACGTGGCATCCGAGGTCATGCTGGAAACCCGGAACTCGAACGCCCCGGGCTTCGCCGGATCCAGCGTCAGGACCACGCGGCGCGTTCCCTGTTCGGGCAGGATGAGGCCGTGGGGCACCGTAACTCCGGACAGCATGAGCGGAGCGGCGCCTTGCACCTCGCGCAGCGCGGCTGCAGCCATCTCGAGATAGATGACCAGATTGACCCACGCCATGCCCTGTATGCGATGGTCTTCGACCAGCGGCAGCGAAGCGATGCTGAACTCGCTTGCGAACTGTACCGTCGCGGCGGGCGACAGCAGGCGCGCACCGAGCAAGGGATGACTCGTACGGCGCGAAAACGCCGATGTGCCCGGCGCGTCGGGGAGAGCGGCTTCATGCCAATGTCGTTCGCGCTGGAAGGGATAGGTCGGCAGAGCAATGCGCCGCCGCGCGTACGGCCGGTCGAAGGCCGCCCAATCCACCTCGCAGCCCTCCAGGTACATCTCCCCCAGACTCTCCAGCAGGCTC
>DATJYW010000207.1:0-21020 GCA_035499435.1 Candidatus Acidiferrales bacterium
GGGGCGCATGCTGTACAACCCGGCAACGCCGATCAAGGCGACGACGCCGGCTGAGATTGCGCTCGCGCACGCCAGCCGGATTCTGCCGCTGATCACGTCGGCGCACGGAGCGTCGGCGGCGAACAACAACTACTGGCCCGAGATGTACTACAACATGTCGATCGTGGATGCGAAGGCGAAGCATCCTTACAGCGATTCGCCCGCGCCCAAACGATTCGGCACGGTGAGCCCGTTCGACCCAGAGATGTTCGCGCGCATCGACGACTATGCCGGCGACCTGCTGGCAGGAAAGCCGGGGATCAAGTACTCGCCGGTGGAGGTGGCGGCATGGTTGGATGATCTGGCCGGACATGCCGCGGTGACAGGCGCGCCGCGCCGCTGGCAGGCGGATGTCGAGATCCAGGCCGGCATCGGGCGTTTCTTCGCCGCCAAGTTCCGCAGCGGCGTCCTATGGGCGATGTACGAAAAGACGAGCGACCGCGCGGCGCTAGACGAAGCGTTAAAACAGTATCGCGCTGCCCGTGCCGCCTGGGCCGCCTTCGCCGAGCCGGCGAAAGCGGTGTACCGTCCGGATATCCCGTTCGGCTACGACTACCAGCTTCGCGGCCACTGGGCCGGCAGGCTGGTGCAGATCGACGAAGACATCGCAAGAATGGAGCAGCACCTCGCCGACGCGAAGCCGAACGGAACGGCGGCCGAAGCGGTAGCGAAAGTCCTGAATGCGCGCGGGCGTTACGAATGGAAGTGCCGGCACACACCTCCTGCCCGGTTCCGGCCCGGGGAGGTGGTGAGCATCGAGCTCGCCGTGCAAGGGACGCCGCGAACCGTCACGCTTCACTATCGCCATGTGAACCAGGCGGAGCGCTTCACCACACTGCCCATGACCGGCACGCCCTGGACCGCCACTATCCCCGCCGAGTTCACGAAATCGCCCTTTCCCCTGCAGTACTATTTCTCGCTCGACGATGCCGCTATGTTTCCGGGGCTGGCGCCCAACCTGGCGAATCAACCTTACTTTGTGTTGCGGCAGGCCTGATCCGTGATCGCCACACTCCGCATCGCCGCCCGCATGCTCGCCCGGACTCCCGGCCTGACGATCACCGCCATCCTGCTGCTGGCGATCGGCATCGGCGGAGGCACGATGCTCTTCAGCGCGTTCGAGGCCATCTGGCTGCGGCCGCTACCCGTGCGCCATCCCGAACAGCTAGTGCGCATGGTGCAGCGCACATCGCAACTCGGTGCCCGCAGCTACTTCGCTCACCGCTATTACCGGACTCTCCGCGAACATGCCACCACGCTCTCCGCGGTCTTCGGCGAGGCCGAGTGGACCGTCGCCATGAGCCAGCCCGCACCGGCCGAGCAGGTCCGGGTGCGGCTGGTCACACCCGAATTTTTCTCCGAGCTGGGCACGCACGCGCTCTACGGCCGCGTCTTCTCGCCGGAAGACGCCAACGCCGTCGTGATCAGCTTCGATTTCTGGCAGCGGCGTTTCCAGGCAGATCCCAGCGCGGTCGGCCGCACCGTCGTGCTGCATGGATTTCCGTTCACGATTACGGGCGTGATGCCGCGCGAGTTCAACGGCTTCTCCACCGACAATACGCCCGAGATACGTGCCTCACTTGCCGCCATCGACCAGCTTGCGCGCTCTGAGGGTCCGAACAGCGTCGCGCCGCATACCAAGCTGGACGAACTTCAGCTCGATCTCGCCGGCCGCCTCAAACCAGGCGTCACGCTCCGGCAGTCAGAGGCCGAGTGCCTGGCGATGTGGCGCGCGGACGTCCGCGAGCAGTACGCCAAGAACCCCACCGGGATGGAGGTCGAGCTGCGCCGGGGCATGTCCCTCGACCCCCTGGAGCGCGGCGTCTCGATCGTACGCGATAAATTCGGCGCCGCCGTGCGCCTGCTTGCTGCCGCTTCGGGCGTGCTGCTCCTGCTGGTCTGCGCGAATGTCGCGGGCCTGGTGCTTGCCGGCGCCGCGGCAAGGCGCGCGGAGATCGCGATCCGCCTGGCGCTGGGCGCCACGCGCGGCCGCCTCGTCCGGCAGATGCTGGCCGAGAGCCTGCTTCTGGTGGCGGCTGGCGCGGCGGCCGGATGGCTGCTGGCCTGGATCGGCGCGCCGCTTCTGGCACGCGCCTTGCCGCCGATCCGCGACCTGGCCACGACTCCCGTGGCGATCGCAATCGACTTCCACCCGGACGCCCGCGTGATGCTCGCGGCATTCGCGATCGCGTTGCTGACGGCGGTCCTGATCGGGCTGGTGCCGGCGATTTCGGCCTCGCGGACCAACCTGGACGCGGTGTTGCGCGGCGTGCGCGCCAGCCTGGCGTGGGGCGGCCGCAGCGCGCTGGTCGTGCTGCAGGTCGCGCTCTGCACCATGCTGCTGGCCGGGGCTGGCCTGCTGGTCCGGACGCTGCGCGAGTTGCGCGCCGCCGACACAGGGCTCGACACGGCACACGTGGTTACCTTCACCACCGATCCCGGGCTGATGGGGTATACACCGGCCCAGTCTCGCACCCTGTGGGTGAACCTGGCCGCGCGCGTGCGGGACCTGCCTGGCGTGGTCCATGTCGGCGCGGCCGCCCGCCCGCTGATGCGCGGAAGCGGCTTCAAGACGACGGTCGGGCTGGCGGGCCAGGCGCCCTCAGCCGCAGACTTTCTGAATACCAGCACCAATAGCGTCACGCCGGAGTACTTCGAGTCGATGGGGATGCGTATTGTACGCGGGCGCGGATTCCGTGCCGCCGAGATGGGCGCGGCCAAACCCGAGCCGGTGGTCGTGAACGAGGCATTCGTGCGGCGCTTTTTACCCGGCGTGGAATCGCTCGGGCAGCTATTCGGAACCGGCATCGGCGGTCCGATCGTGCCGGACCGGCAGGTTGTGGGCGTAGTCAGCGATGCCAAGTATCGCGGCCTACGCGAGCCGATGACGCCGACGTTTTACTCGGCGGCCGATTCGGGTTTTTCGGTAATATGCGTGCGGACGCGCGGGACACCCGAGGCTTTGATCGAGCCGGTGCGAAGAGCCATGGCGGCGCTCGACCCTGCGCTGCCTTTTACCGAGATCCACACGCTGGCACAGGAAACGGAGGCGAGTGTGGCCCCAGAGCGCGTCACCGCGACCTTCGCCGCGGCGTTCGGCATACTCGCCGCGCTGCTGGCCGCCGCCGGGATCTATGGCCTGCTGGCGTTCGCCGTGGAACAACGGCGGCGCGAAATCGGAATCCGCATGGCGCTGGGAGCCCGGCCGTCGCAGATCGGTACGCTCTTGGGACGCCAGACCGCTGTCATGCTGGCCTTCGGTGTGGCTGCCGGCACCGGCGCGGCGCTGGTGCTCACCGGATCTCTGCGCGCGCTTCTCTACGGCGTGGCGCCGCGCGATCCGCTGTCCATGGCGGCTGCGGCGGTGTTGATGTGCGCGGTTGCGGCGGCGGCAACCGTCATTCCGGCGCGGCGCGCCACCAGGGTCGAGCCGGCCGTCGCCTTGCGCGAGGAGTGAGGGTGGGCTATTCCTCTTTCTGGCTGCGGCGGCGCAGGAACAGCACGCCTCCAAACAGAACGCCCAGCACGGCGCAAACCACGCGAATCGTACCTGAATCCATGAACGGAATCTCCTTTCCGTTTCTTATCGGCCCGAATTACATGTTTTCGATCATCGGCAGCAGATCGCGCACCAGGCGCGTCAACACCGGGCCCACCGTCACTACGAACAGCGACGGCAACACGCAGAAAAAAATCGGAAATACCAGCTTGACGGCCAGCTTCGACGCGCGCTCCTCGGCCCGCTGCCGCGACATGGTCCGCAAGTAGTCGGCGTGCCCGCGCAGGCTCTGCGCGATGCTGGTTCCGAAGCGGTCGGTTTGGATCAAAACCGCCACCAGCTTTTTGACGTCCTCCACCCCGGTGCGCTCGGCGAGGTTATGGAGTGCGTCAGCGCGGCGCTTGCCGGCCCGCAGTTCCAGGTTCATTACCGTGAACTCGTCGGCGATCTCCGGGTGGGCGGTCTGCAGCTCCTTGGCCACCTGCAAGGTCGTCTGGTCCATTCCCAGGCCACTCTCCACGCACACCACCATCAGATCCAGCGCGTTCGGCAGGCCCTTGCCGATGGCGTGCTGCCGACGGTGAACTGCAAAGGACAGGCACTGGTTGGGAAGCATGTAGCCGAGCGCGAGGCCCGCGCCGAGCGCCAGCAGCAGGTTTTCCATGGCGCCCGCGGTGCCGCCCGAAATCATTACCACCACAGCGCCGAAGACCAGCGTGGTCACCCCGCGGATGCCCTGGAAGTATCGCGGCGCTTGGGGATGGCGGTAGCCCGCGCGGATCAACCGCTTCTTCAACCGGGGCAGGTCCTTCGGCGAGGCCGGCAGCACGCTCCCGATGCGGCTCACCAGGTCGCGCCAGATCAGGGCCTGCGAATGCAGCCTGGGCTGCGGCCGGGCCGGCTTCTCCGAAAGGCGGCGCAACGCGCGCAGATGCTGTGGGTCCATCGTCAGGCCCAGCGCCAGGCTGCCTCCCGCCACCGCCACGAACACCGCCAATGTGAACAGGTCCGGCATGCTATACCTCGAAATGCACGATCTTGCGGATGATCAGGTAGCCCACCAGTTGCAGCCCCAGCGCCGCCGCCAGAAGCTGGTGGCCCGCCGGATCGTCGATGAAGAACCGCGCATACTGCGGGTTCACCACGAACATGATCACCGCCACTCCGGCCGGAATCGCCGAGAGAATCCGCCCCGACATCAGCCCCTGCGCCGAGACGGCCCGGATGCGCGCGCGCAGCTTGAAGCGCTCGCGGATAAGCTGCGCCAGCTTGTCCAGCAGCTCCGCCAGGTTGCCGCCGGTGCGCTTCTGCAAGAGCACCGCCGAGACGAAGAACTGCACGTCCATCGACGGGACGCGCTCGGAGAGTTTTCTCAGCACGATCTCCAGCGGCTGGCCCAGGTTCTGCTCTTCGAAGGTGCGCCGCAGTTCGCCGGCCAGCGGCTCGCTGAATTCCCGGTAAGCCATCTCGATCGCCACAGAGAAGGCGTGGCCGGCGCGCATGGAGCGCGAAATAAACTCCAGGCAATCCGGAAACTGCTCCTCGAAGCGCGCCACCGTGCGGCGCGCTTTGATGTGGGCGCATATCAGCGGCAGTGCGCCTGCGCCTGCGCCGGCGGCCACCGCCAGTAGAGGAATGCTGTTTCCAGTGGCCAGCGTTACCACCGCGAAGCCCGCCAGGAACAGCGCCGCCGAACGATGCGCCAGGCCAGCCGGGCCCCACTTCAGGCCGGCTGTCTCCAGCAGGCGCGCAGCGTCCTCCTTTAACCGAAACGCTTCCAGCAGCCGGGCGGCCAGGCGGCCACGCACTCCGCCGGCTACCTCGATCAGCCGCGGCCGTATGCGCTGTTCCGCGCGCTCACGCACGGGAAGCGCCAGGCGCCGCACGGCCACCGCCGCGTCGCGCCGCTCCAGCCGCGTCCAGACCAGCTTGAAGCAGAGGAGAGCGCTCGCCGATGCAATCAGGAAAGGCAGAAGCATCAGCGGTCTCCCACCGGAACCACCTCGTCGAACATCTCCATGGGTACACGGATGCCGGCCGCCAGCAGCTTCTCGTGGCACTTGGGCAAGATGCCGGAAGCGCAAAACCGCCCCATTACTTTGCCCTCCGGGGAGAGTCCCAGCTTTTCGAAAACGAAGATGTCCTGCAGCGTGACGATATCGCCCTCGATTCCTGTCACCTCCGTGACGCTGGTGACGCGGCGGCTGCCGTCGCTCATGCGCGAGCACTGCACCAGCAGGTGTACCGCGCTCGCGATCTGCTGCCGGATCGCGGCCAGGTGCATGTTGGCGTTGGCCAGGGTCACCATGACCTCCAGGCGCGAAATCGCGTCGCGCGCCGTGTTGGCGTGTACCGTGGTCAGCGAGCCGTCGTGGCCGGTGTTCATCGCCTGGAGCATGTCCAGCGCTTCCTCACCGCGCACCTCCCCCACGATGATGCGGTCCGGCCGCATGCGCAGGCTGTTGATCAGAAGCTGGCGCTGCCGCACCGCACCTTGGCCCTCGAGATTGGCCGGACGCGTCTCCAGGCGCGCCAGGTGCGGCTGTTTCAATTGCAGCTCGGCCGCGTCCTCGATGGTCACGATACGCTCCTTGGGGGAAATGAAGACCGACAGCGCGTTCAGCAGCGTGGTCTTGCCCGCGCCCGTGCCGCCGGAGACGATCACGTTCAGACGCGCGCGCACCGCAGCCTCCAACAGCGTCATCATGCCGCGAGTCAGGCTGCCCTTGCGCACCAGGTCGTCGGGCATCAGCTTGTCGGTGCCGAAACGGCGGATCGAAAGCAGCGGGCCGTCCACGGCCAGCGGCGGGATGATGGCGTTGACGCGCGATCCGTCGCTCAGCCGCGCATCCACCATCGGGTTGGATTCGTCCACGCGGCGGCCGACCTGCGAAATGATCCGGTCGATGATGCGCAGCAGGTGCTGGTCGTCGTGGAAACGCACATTGGTCAGCTCCAGCAGGCCCTTGCGCTCCACATAGACCTGGCGGCTGCCGTTCACCAGGATGTCGCTGATGGTGGGATCTTCCAGCAGCGGCTCGAGCGGCCCCAACCCGAAGACCTCGTGCAGCACCTGGCTGGAGATCTGCTGCTTCTCCGCGGCAGTGAGAGGGGTGGGCTCTTCCTCGATCATGGCCAGCACCGCCTGGCGCACTTCGGTGCGGATCTGGTCGTTGTCGATGCCTGCCAGGGCGTCCAGGTTGATGCGGTCGAGCAGCTTGTGGTGGAGCGTAAACCGCAGTGCCTGGTATTCCGGATTGACCGCGGGTGGGTCGGCCGGGTTGCGCATCGGATACTGCCCCCAATCGTTCTGGCGCGGCGGCGCGGCGGCGGCAGTCATTTGGCGAAGACCTCGACTTTCTTTTGCGATCCGCGAAAGATGATCATCTCGTCCGGCTCCGGCTTCGGCACGATCGCGGTTTCTACGGGGGCAGGCTTGGGCCGCATGGGCCGGCGCTCCGCCGCTTGCTGTGCCGGGGCCGGTTGAGGAGCCGCGGGTTCGGCGGCCTTGGCCAATCCGTAGAGATCGCGCAACTGGCGTCCGGCGGTATCGGCCTTCTGCGCATCGGTCGAGTTGCGCAGCACGAGCTGGATGTGGCCCTCGTTGTTGGCCAGCGTGAGGGCCTCGGCTTCCATCGGGTTCACCAGCAGCGTGACCACCGGGACCACCATGGACTGGCTCTTTCCGTCGGTCTGTATGGTCTGTCCGGCCGACAGCACGGCGATGTTCTGCAGCACGGTGCGGGTCACGGTGTCGTTTGCGTTGGGCGGATGGCCGGTGACCAGCACGTCCACCCGCATTCCCGGCAGCACGAAGCCGGCCACCCCCACCACGTCGTTGACGCGCACCGAAATGGCGCGCATTCCGGGTGGGATCATCGGCGCCAGCCCCATGCCGCTGCCCTTGGCCGCGATGCGCGCTTCCACCACCGGTTCGTCCGGCTGGATTCGGCTGATCACCGGCCGGTCGAGCACGTCTTCGATCCGTGTGAAGCCGCCGGCCGGGAAAGCGCTCTCCGGGAGCAGGCGCAGCTTGACCGACGCCCGGTCCAGCGTGGCTCCCATCGGCAGTTCCTTGACCGCGACCACCACCGGCTTCTGCGCCCCGGCGTGCGCGCGCCCGCCGCCTGCCAGCCGGTGAAAGGCTGCAGCTACCAGCAAGCCCCAGCCCAGGCTCGCGGCCAGGACGAAACAGAACCGGCGATCGAATCGCATCATGCGCTTCCTCCGACGAGACTCAGTAAGGCGCCCAGCGCGATGGCGGGCGCATAGGGGATGGCCGCCGCGCGCGGGCGCACCGCCACCGCCACGGCGGCGAGCGCGGCGCCGAACAGAGACGCGAAGCAGGCGGCCGTCAACACGCCTGCCGGGCCTAGCAGAGCCCCGAAGGCGGCCATCAGCTTGATGTCGCCACCCCCCAGGCCGCGCAGCCAGAATAGCGGCAGCAGGATGGCGAACCCGGCAGCGGCGCCTGCCGCCGCCGGCCACAATCCGTGCCACCCGTCGCGGGTCGAGAGCACCAGGCCGGCCGCGAGACCCGAGACCGTCAACCAGTTGGGCAGCGTTCTGCGCCGCAGATCTTCCACCGTGGCCGCGATGCCGAGGGCCAGCGCAATTGCCAGGGGCGGGTTCACGGCGTGCCTCCCGCAGCGCGCGCGTAGAGCACCGCTACCCGGTCCTCGTAAATCCGCCGCCACCCCGGCTCGCGCCCGAGAGCGGTGCTCAGCGGCCAGTCGTTGGGCAGCAGAGCCAGGGAGAATCCGTACCGCTCCAGCAGCTCACGCCAGGGTTTTTCGCCGCTCATCAGCGCGCGGTAGTCGTTGCCCAGGGCCGGGCCGAAGAGATCGCTGCGGCCGTCGAAGAAGACGCGCTGCCGCGGGTAGAGGCGAAAGATCAGGTAATCGGCCCACTGATCGGAAGTCAGAATCCGCGGCATCGCACCTGCCGGGGCCAGCTGCGCGCGGTTGCGCTCCACGGCTTCCACAGGGAACTGGGAGTCCGGAAAGCCCGCGGCGGGCGCAGCCAGCACCGCGACCGCGGCGGACACCGCGAGCCATAGGCTGAGCCGCGGCGCGCTCGCCAGATCCCGGCCCAATTCCCAGGAAACTCGGGCGGCATCCCGGGGCCTGGCACGGCCTGCGATTCGCTCCCACACTACCGCGCAACCCGAGGCCGCGACCGGCGCGGCCACGATCGCGAAAAACGGCACGTGCCGCGCCGAGCGCAGCGCGGCAAATCCCCAGACCAGCACCAGGACCGCTTCGAAGCGTGGGGCGCGCGGTGCCAGCGCCACCGCCGCCAGCAGGAGCACGGCAAACACCACCATTCCTTCGGAGCGGATATTGGGCGATTGAAACTCCTGGACGTGCTCCAGAATCCAGCGCGAATTGAGATACTGCGCCACGTGCTGATGCAGGCGCCATCCGTACGGGTTGACCACGCTCGCCGCCGCCGAAAGCCCCAGTAGCAGCGAATACCGCCGGACTCCGGACCACGCGTGCTCGCTGGCGCAGACCGCCACCAGTAGCACCAACGTCGCGAGCCAGGCCACGAATCCGGCGTGCAGGTTGGCCCACAGCGCCGTCAGGGGAACGAGCAGCCATACCCGCGGCGACGCACAGCGCCGGTCCGCCTCCACCAACCCGAGGGCGACGGTATAGAAAAGGATCGAAAACACGTGCGGCCGCGCCAGGTAGTGCACGCTGGAGGCGCTTACCGCGGCCAAGGTGGCGGCCAGGCCGATCCACAGGCCGCTGCCCCCGCGCAAAATCCGCGCGAAGAGGATCGCCGCGGACAGGGCCAGAACTACGCCGCCCAGAATTGCGACCCCGGCCAGCCCGCGCCATCCGTACATCCGGGCGAACACCACATCGCTCAGCCACTCCCAGGCGAACCATGGCGCGCCGGCGCGCGTGAACGAAAACGGATCCACCTGGGGCGGGTGCCCGGTTGCCAGGATCAGCTCGCCGGTACGGATGTGCCAGCCGGTATCGCCGTCCGCCAGCATTCCTTGCAGGCCGGCCGAATGGGCGAACGCCGCCGCGAGTACCACGGCGAAGAAAACGTCCGGCAGCGAAGGGACCAGGAATCGTTTGAACACTTCGTTGGTACACATCGGTAGGAGAGCGGATTCCTTGAATCGCGTACTGGAACCAGTACTATTGGCGCACCGCGCATCAGGTGTTTATCCTGCCTGCAGCGATATGGCGATCCTCTTGGTTTTCCTGGCCCTGCAGCTTCTGGACGGCGCGACCACCCTGATCTTCCTCGGCCGCGGCGTGGCCGAGGGCAACCCGCTGATCCGCGTCCTGCTCGGTGCTTCGGCCCATCCCGCGCTGGCGCTTGCCCTCGTGAAAGCCGCTGCCTGCGCGCTCGCGTGGTCTGCCTGGAAGCGCCGCCGCATCGCGCTGCTCCGCCGAGCGAACGCGTTTTTCGCCCTGTGTGTGGTCTGGAACCTCACTGCGATTCTGGGCACGTAGCCGCCCGCTCACCTTTTCTCAGGTCCGGCCGATCTGATCCATCGGAGCTTCATGTCCGTTACCTGGAAGCCGCTGCTGATCAGCCCCGACCCCGATCTCGCCCGCCGCCTCGCCGCGGTACTGGACGAGCTGACCCCGGGCGCCGCGGCGGTACGCACGGAGTATCCGCCGATGGGCGCGATGGCGGCGCTGGCTCGCGAAAGCGGCTCGAACATCTGCTTCCTGGACGCCGCCACTAACGCCGAGCACGCCCAGTTCCTGATCGCCGAGGCGGCGCCCCTGGTCCCAGTGGCCGCCCTGCACCACCGCAACGACGCCGACCTGATCCTGCGATGCCTCCGCCGCGGGGCCTGCGAGTACCTGGCCGACCCGGGTCTGGAAGCCGTGCGCAGCGTCTTCGAGCGGTTGGCGCGCGCCCACGGCTCCGCCAGCCGGCCCACCGGCGCCGTCTATTGCGTGGTGCCGGGTAAGCCCGGGTCGGGCGCCAGCTCACTGGCCGTGCAACTGGCAGCCGAACTGCGTGCCGGCGGCAAGGCCAGGGTCCTGCTCGTGGATGGCGACCCGATGAACGGCAGCGTGGCCTTTCAGCTCAAGCTCAAAAGCGAGTTTCACCTGGGCGACGCCCTGCGCGACTGGCATCGCATGGACGACGATCTCTGGGCGCGACTGATGATTCCGGCCGGCGGCGTCGATGTGCTGCCCGCCCCGGAGAGCGCGGCCACGCGCATCGAGGTGAGCCCCGCCACCGCGGCCTCGCTTTGCGGCTTCTGGCGCGAGCGCTATGCCTTCACGGTGCTCGACCTGCCCGATGTGCGGGCGGCGGTCGATTGCGGCTTCGCCGCGGTCGCCGACAGCCTCCTGCTGGTCACCACCAACGAGCTGGCCGCACTGCAGTCCACGCGCCGCGCCATCGGATATTTCGATTCCGGCGCCGCCGACCGCACCCGCCTGCGCCTGATCCTCAACCGTTATATGCCGGCCACCGGCCTGAAGCGCGAGGACATCAAGACCGCGCTCGGGCTGGAGCCGTTCGAAATCCTGGCCAATGACTACGAAGTGATGCAAACCGCCCTGCTCGACGGCCGGCCCGCGCCCCCGAACTCGCGCTTCGCGCAGAGCGTGCAGGCCCTCGGGGCACGCCTCGAGCACAAGCCGGCGGCAGCGAAACCGAACGGCTCATGGATCTCCGCGCTGTTTCATCGGTAAGAAATTCCTACGCTGCTAAGTTATCGCACCAATTTCGCACTTACTAAGTCGATGTTAGTTTGAAAAGCGAAAGGAAATCCCGTGAAAACGTTTTGGAAGGGCTTCTGGAGTGACACCCAGGGCCAGGATCTGGTGGAATACGCGCTGGCAGCCGGCCTGGTTGCCGTCGCAGCGGTGGCCGCCATGCCAACGCTCAGCTCCACCGTGAGCAACGTGTTCACCAAGATCGGTTCGATCATCGCCGCTAACGTGAACTAACAGGAAAGGAAAACCCACATGACGCGCATCAAAGAAACCATTCTGAAGTTGCAGATCTGGAAGGATACCAGCGGGCAGGACCTGGTGGAGTATGCTCTCGCCGCCGGCCTTGTCGCGGTGGCGGCTGTGGCGTGCATGCCCAGCCTCAGCAGCACGGTGAACAACGTGTTCACCAAGATCGGCTCCATCATCAACAACAACGTGCACTGACACCGCGGCGGGGCCGCGGCCGCGCCCGGACTGCCCGGGCCTCAATCCGTCCGGAAATCGAACACGTCGGTATTGGTTCGGACCACCAGGCGCCCGGGGCCAAGTGGCTTGCCTTCGGTAGCAAAGAAAACCGCTCCGTCGGTGGATTCGCCGGCCGCCAGCTTGCTCTGCACCATCGCCAGCGCGCTCGCCGTGGCCGCCGCCTTCAATTTGGTCGAGCCCATGGCAATCGCCGCCTGCCGCCGCTGTTCGTACCCGTTGGTCGATCGCAGCCGCTGGTTGCCGTAGATGGCCTTCTCATAGCTGTTCACCAGCTTGATCACGTCGCCGGCGCTGCCTTTCTGCTCCAGCATGGCGATGACGTTGCGGGCCGGCGAAGCCCGCAGCGCCGTGCCGTCGATCCGCACGTAGGTGAAATCCTCCGGCCGGATCACATACGGCCCCGCCGAACCGTTGCTCACGGCCACCTGTATGATCGCGAACTCGTGCAGGTGGTCCGGCATCGCGGCGAACATGATGGTGACGCCAGACCGCGTCAGCGTCTGATACCTAAGCCCGTTGCTTTCAAACTCGATCACTTGCGCCGGCAGGCACACCGAGCCCAGGGCGAGAGCGAGTACACGGACACTAACCCCGAGCCTCATAGGTTCATCTTAACCCGACTACCCACCGCTACAGCCTACAAATCAGCAGTTCCCGCTCGTAAATCAGCTCGGGCGGCAGGTGGTCGTGGATATCGATGAATAACTCCTGTTGATCCACCAACTCCCGGCGCCAAGCCGCCGGGTCGAAAGATTGCAGCTCCTCGAAGGTCTCGCGCGGGAAATCCAGTCCCCGCCAGTCGATGCTGTCATAGCGGGGCATCCACCCGATGGGTGATTCCCGGGCCAGCGCCCGGCCCTGCACCCGCTCGGCGATCCACCGCAGCACGCGCATGTTCTGCGCGAAACCGGGCCAGAGAAACTGCCCTTCCGCACCTTTGCGAAACCAGTTCACGTGAAAGATCCGCGGCGTCTCAGATAGCCCGCGCTGCATCCGGATCCAGTGGCGGAAATAATCCCCCACATGATATCCGCAGAATGGCAGCATGGCCATCGGATCACGCCGTACCTTGCCCACCTGGCCGGTCGCCGCCGCCGTCGTCTCCGAGCCCATTGTCGCTCCCACATAGACCCCAGCCGTCCAGTTGAACGCCTGGTACACCAGCGGCGTCGTGGTGGCGCGCCGGCCGCCGAAGACGATGGCGCTCACCGGGAGTCCCTCCGGGCTCTCCCAGTCGGGATCCATGCTCGGACACTGCGAAAGCGGAGCCGTGAAGCGCGCGTTGGGATGGGCGGCCCTGGCGCCGGTTTCGCGCGCGACCTCCGGCGTCCAGCGCTTGCCCTGCCAGTCCAGGCACTCGGCGGGCGGCTCGTCGGTCATGCCTTCCCACCACACGCCGCCATCGGGCGTCAGCGCCGTATTGGTGAAGATCGAGTTCTTGCGGAGCGTCGCCATGGCGTTGGGATTGGTCTTCGCCGATGTTCCCGGCGCCACTCCGAATATCCCGGCTTCCGGGTTGATCGCCCGCAGGCGGCCGTCGGCGTCGGGTTTGATCCAGGCGATAT
Source organism: Candidatus Acidiferrales bacterium (assembly GCA_035499435.1). Taxonomy (GTDB): domain Bacteria; phylum Acidobacteriota; class Terriglobia; order Bryobacterales; family Bryobacteraceae; genus Solibacter. The sequence goes on from DATJYW010000207.1 coordinate 13,299, forward strand.
CGTCGCCGACCGTCCGGACCTTCCAGCCCTTGAACTCCGGCGGCGGAATCAACATGGCCAGGTTGGTCTTGCCGCATGCGCTGGGAAACGCTGCCGCGATGTAGACCTTCTCGCCCTGCGGAGTCTCCACTCCGAGAATCAGCATGTGCTCGGCCAGCCAGCCTTCGTCGCGCGCAATATTCGACGCGATGCGCAGCGCGAAGCACTTCTTGCCGAGCAGCGCGTTGCCGCCGTAGCCCGACCCGAAGCTCCAGATCTCGCGCGTCTCCGGAAAATGAACGATGTACTTCTCGCGGTTGCAGGGCCACGGCACGTCCCGCTGTCCATTGACCAGCGGCATGCCCACGGTGTGCATGCACGGGACCACGCGCTTGACGTCCTTGTCGATCTCCGCCAGCACCGGCAGTCCGATGCGCGCCATGATCCGCATACTGACCACGACATAGGGCGAATCCGTGAGCTGCACGCCGATCTGCGACATCGGGCCGCCCACCGGCCCCATGCTGAACGGCAGCACGTACATCGTCCGTCCGCGCATCGCGCCGCTGAAAAGCGATTTCAGCTTGCGCCGCATCTCGAAGGGGTTTTCCCAGTTGTTGGTGGGGCCCGCCGCGTCCCTGGAGAGCGAGCAGATGAATGTGCGGTCCTCCACCCGCGCCACGTCGTTCGCATCGGAGCGCGCGTAGAAGCATCCCGGCCACAGGTCCTGGTTCAGCCGGATCAGAGTGCCGCTCTCTACCATCTGGCCGCACAGGAAGTCATATTCTTCCTGCGACCCATCCACCCAGTGGATCGCGGCCGGCTTGGCCAGGTTCGCCATCTTCTCAACCCAACGGATCAGGTGAGTGTTCTGGCCAAGCGGAACACATACGTCGCGGGCCAGCCGGAGATTGTTGGTGACAGCAGCCATAAACGATCTATCCATTCTACAGGGCAGGCCCGGACTTGCGCCTCCACCCGAACGGCGGTAGCGTTTAGTGAATGCGAATCGTGCCGTTTATCGCGCTGCTTTTCGCCGGCCTGGCCTTCGCGGAGCATCCGCTTGCGCCGGATGAGGCACAGCTTTTGGAATCGGCCCGGCACTATGCATTGAATTACGCCGCGTCGTTGCCGGACTTCCTGTGTACCCAGTTGGTGCGCCGTTCCGAGGACCCCCGTGGCGACGGACGCTGGCGCCTCCTGGACACGCTGAATATCAAGGTCAGCTATTTCGGCCACCGGGAAGAATACAAGCTGATGGAGGTCGACGGGCGCCCCACGGTCCAGGACTACGATTTCGTCGGCGGAACGATCTCCACCGGCGAATTCGGCACGCGCCTGCTCGAGGTGTTTGCCAGGGGTTCCAAAGCCATGTTCGCGTGGAAGGGATGGTCGCATGTGCGCCGGCGCCGGGTTGCGGTCTTCGCCTACCACATCGCGCGCGAGAACTCGGCAAACCTGGTGCAGATCGGCCTGGTTCCGGGCCCGAATTCCACGATCATTGGCTATCACGGCGAGGTGGCGGTCGATCCCGAAACCCACGCCGTCGTGCGCGTCACGCTGACCGGCGAACTTCCACCGCGCTTCGCGATCACCGGGTGTTCCTCTTGGGTCGAGTACGACTACCGCAGCGTCGCCGGCAGCGAGTACCTGCTTCCGGTGGAATCCCAGACGGGCCTGGAAGCGGGCCGCTACCGGTCATCGAACCGGATCGTATTTCAGGATTACCGCAAGTTCCAGACCGACGCGACGATTACGTTCAGGTAGTGGCAGCACCCCATTTGGGTCCACCTACGGCAGCACCACCACGTTCGACCGCCACACCGCGAAGCGCTGCGTCGAAGGCATCAGGACGCTCACCTGGCACGTGTACTTCCCCGCCTGCAGAGCCGCCAGCGACATCGTCACCCGCACCGGCACCGCCTTCGATTTCGCGTTCAAGCCCTCCGCGACTCGAGCGGCCGGCGCCTCGAATACCTTCACCTTTCCGCGGAAGAAGCTCACCGTCGTGACCAGCGGCTGGGCCTTTTCGGCGCCCGGCTGGTACGCCTCCAGGTAGACCTGCAAATCCTGTTGCCGGCGGAAGACGCGAGTCACGCTGGGCACCAGCTTCTCGCCGTTCTCGACCAGCGGATTGGCCGCGATCAGCTTCCTGTCCCGCTCGGCCGTGGCCACGGCGGCGTCCAGTTTCTCGCGCTGATAGCTCAAGACCACACTGCTGATCGGAAGATACCGCGTATCGGCGGTGAGATCCGGTATCGTGAACTTCGTCTCGAACGTGCCCATCTTGCCGGTCTCGTTCTCCCGTGCCAGAAACTTGAGGCTGTACGTTCCCGGCGGCAGCGTGAACCCGGTATCGTACGTAAGGTTGCGCGAGGCGAGCTGCCCGGCGTTGTCGCCTTTCAACTTGACCGTGATCTCGTCGCGCACCATTCCCTGCGGCGCGCCCTTCGCGTCCCGGACCTCGCCGATAAAATCCAGCCTTGTGGCTTCCGAGCCGCCCTTGCGCGCGAGCTCGATGTCGCTGCCCGGGATTTTCACCGCCACCGGCACGAAGTATCGGTCCTTCGCCTGGCGGAAGTAATTCACCTCGAGCGCGAGCGAAAGGTCGGTCATCGGGTCTTCCAGCATCAGCGCTTCCTGCAACTGGCGCTCGCGGTCGCCGCTGGTGAACTGACGGAATTCCTTGCCCGCGAAGTAGCCCGAGCGGTAATCGAGTTTTGCCGTCAGGTTGCGATTCACCTGCACTCTGATGCGCCGGTACTTTCCGTCCAGCGAAGTGTTACTCGAATAATACCCGAGGATATAGTAACTGGATATATCGTGCTGTGCCTGGCGAATTCCAAGCGACAAGTCGTTCTGGTCGAGGAGGGCCTTTCCGCCAGTGTCGGCGGCGAGGGCATACAGCGTCTCCTGCTGGCCCTGGAAATTCGCCTGCGCGCTGCGCTGCGCACTGCCGGAATACATGGCCTGGCCGCCGGGCGACGCCTGGGTGGCGTCTCCCAGAGGGGCGCTGGCGGCCAGACCACGCGCGTCCACCGGGTAAAAGGCGACGTTGCCGCGGACGGCGGCATTTACGGTGGCGCGCAACTGAGCTTGATTATCGATGCCGGTGCGGGTCATGCCGCTGGCGAAGTACACCAGCGCCTTCTTCTCCGGCAGGCTGGTGAGCATCTTGACCGCACTCTCCAGCGCGGCCAGTTTCCGGTCGGTATTGAAGATGTTGAACTCGCTGTCGTCGGAGGTGTAAGCCGCGCCGGTATCGCCCTCGCTGTCGTCGCCGGTCGAGCCGTTGGACATCCCTGTATCTCCGATCGAGAGATGCTGCACCATCGCCGTCAGAACATCGCGGTCGCTGGTGAAATCCTGGAGTACCGAAAGCGTGGTCGAGTAAGTCATCACCGCCACGAGATCGGATTGCGTGAGCCCGGTCTTGAGGAATTTCAGCGCGGCCTGCTGCGCGCGAACCTGATCGGCGATAGCCATACCCGCCTGGTCGAAGAACAGGACAAGGAGGCGGCGGTCCTTATATTTCACTTCTCCGGCGCGCGCCGGCGCGATCTGCGCGCCAGGAGCAGCCGCGGCTCGGACCACCGGCGCTGCGGGCGGCAGGACGTTGTCCTCCAGCCGCTGGTACTCGAAAACCTTGATCTGCTGCGCTTTGCCATCCTCGGTAATGATGAAGTCGGCCGCGTTGAGCCCTTCGATCGGCTGTCCGCGGCCATCCTTCGCCGCCACATTGACCACGACCAGCTGGCTCGTAGCCTCAAACTTCACCGGCCCCCTCTGCTGTGCATTCAGCACCACCGCTATGGCAAGAATCAATCTCCGCATACCGCGACACCCCGCATTCTTGACTTCTGACTTCTGCCTTTCAAAACCTGAACCTCAAACTCACCGTCAGTTTTCGCATTGGCGCCGCGGCGGTGGCCAGTCCGTACGTCGTAGACCCGACCACCGTGCCCCAGGACGTGATGGTCACGTGATTCAACACGTTCTGCGCCTGGAACTGCAGGTCCGCGCTACGGCGCTCGCCGAAGCGGAATACCCGGCTGAGCTGCCCATCCACCGAAAGCACCGTCGGCCCGGGAATGGTGTTCCGCCCCGCTGTGCCCCACAATCCCGCTGCCGGCAGCGCGAACGCGGCGGTGTTGAACAGCAGCCCGTCCGCCGAGATCGATTCGCCCGTCGCGTCGGCTCGCACGGTGTTGGCGACTGCCGTGCCGCTCACCTGCGAACGGTTGCCGCCCGCCGTCGCGGTGAACGGGTTCCCCGAGCGAACGCTCAGGTTGGTCGCAATGGTCCAGTCTTTGAGCAGCGCGCCCCTCCATCCGTTGAGCAGTGTCCCGCCCGACGTTCCCATGCCGGTCGAATACTGGAGCATGAACGAGAGGTTGTGCCGCGCATCGAAGCTGGAAAGTGCGCGCTCGGCGGAGAGATCCAGCCAGTTCTGCGCCACCGGTGTATTAGCCTGGCCGCGACCGCCCGTCCCGGCGTTGTCGATCGACTTCGAGAACTGATACGACGTGCGCGTCATGAACCCGCTGTGGAAGCGCCGGTTCAATTGGATTTGCGCGGCATGATAGATCGAATTGCCGCCGGACGTCTCGTAGATATAGTTGTTCGGCAAGTCCGACACCTCGGCACCCGGCGCCACCGAGTTCGGAATGAACTGCTGGTCGAGCCGCGTGCCCTTGGCGCCCAGGTAGCCTGCCGTGGCGAAGAGCGAAAACGGCAGGTCGTGCTGCACGGTGAGATTCCATGTCTGCACATATCCGATGCGGTAATTCGGGTCGATCGCGAACGTACTCGTGTTGGATTCGCTTGTGGCGCCCAGAAATCCGGTGCGCAGTGTGAGCGGCGCCGCGGCCGACGTGGTCACGCTCAGCGACTCCGCGAACGGCGGCTGCTGCGCCATATTGTTCGCCACCTGGTTGTAGACCGACGTGTTGTAGTAAATCCCGTATCCGCCGCGAACCACCAGCGATCCCTTGGTTAGCGGGCGCCACGCGAAGCCTACGCGTGGGGAGAAATTATTGCGGTCCGGGTTGACCGTCCCCGGCACGACCGACGTGATGGCGCCGAACCCCGGCGCGACGCTCAGGTTCACCAGCCGTCCGTAGAGTTCGCTTACCGGCGGTGCGTAGTCCCAGCGCAGTCCCGCAATCACGGTGAACCGCGAGGCGATGCGCCAATCGTTGTTCACGTAAAGGTCATACCCCGAGCCCCGGAGATACTTGTCCGGATTCCCGTAGCGGATCGCGCTCGACGTTGGCAGCCCCAGCAGGAAGTCCGCCAGGTCGTTGCCCGTGCCGGTCTGCGCCACGCCGTCCACGTACTGGCTGGTGGTGGCGCCGGTAAAGCTGTAGGTGCCGCGCCCGTTGGCGTCGGAGAACGGGTTGAACTGCTGCCGCCGGTAGTCGCCGCCGAAGGTCAGGTTCTGCTTGCCGCGTACCCAAATCAGGCTGTCTCCCACGCTGCTGGTCTGGTTGCGATTCAGCGAGGCGTTGCCGTCGGTCAGGCTGGCATAGTTGGTGAAGTTGAGGCCCGGCGGCCCCCAGTTCATCGGGTTCTGCGACGTGCCCAGGATCCCCAGGTCCGCGGCCACATTTTGCTGGAAGGCGAAATACGGCGTCGAAAGCTGGCGCATGCGGCTGAAGTTGTAATTCAGGCTGTTGGTCAAGCGCGACGTGAAGCTGTGCGACCAGCCGAGGCCGGCGTTCAGCGCGCGGCTCGATCCCGTATCCACGAACTGGAACAGGTTGGGTGTGGTGCTGTTGCCGCCCTGGTAGCCGAAGCTGAAATTCAGCCGGTCCTTGCCGCCGAGCCGTACGTTGGAGATGCGCGAATTCAAATTGTGCGAATTATTCGCCCCACTCCACGAGGTCTGATAGTTGCGCGTGGCGCCCGTGAGGTTGGGGTAGGGGTAATACTGCAACAGCTCCGTCGCGGTCGCGCTGATACGGCTCGCCGGAATCTGGTTGTTCGGAAACGGCGTGCCGGTGAGCGGATCGTAAAGCGCGCTGGAGAACTGTCCCGAGCGCTCGGCCGCAGTCGGCACATTGACGGGATCGGAAACCGTGCCCGTGCGATTGTGCTGGAACTGCAGGTTGAAGGTGAACAGAATATGCTTTTGCGAGCTCACCAGTTTGGGAATTACCAGCGGCCCGCCGAACATCAAGCCTCCGCGAGCATTGGCATACGACGGCTTCGCCACCTCGGCGCCGGTTACCGAGTAGGTCCGCGCGTCCCACACGGAGTTGTTCAGGCTGAAATCCGCGCCGGCCATGTAGGAGTTGGCCGGATTGCGCCGGTTGTTGCCGAAGGCCATCGCATTGGGTCGTCCCATCCAGCCGGGAGGAGGTCCGCCCGCGAAACCGCCCGGACCGTCGGGTCCGCCTGGACCGCCCGGACCACCCGGTCCGCCGCCGGGTCCTCCGCCACTGGGCCCTCCCGGACCACCCATGCCGCCGCCTCGTCCGCCGCCGCCCATCGCCATCGCGCCGGGAGGCGGTCCGCCCGGTCCACCGCCGGGAGGTCCGCCCCCCGGTCCGCCGGGCTGGCGCATGCCTCCTGCTCCGTCCATGCCCGGCCCTCCGAGACCGCCGGGTCCGCCGGGTCCGCCGGGGCCGCCCGGAACATCCAGCCCCCGCGGCCCCCAGTCGTTCTGCGGCCCGAGCCCGAGTGCGCTGCTCATGCTGCCCTGCACCAGGAAGGAATTGGCCGCGCTCTGATTCAGGTCAGCGATCTCCTGGTTCGAGATCGCGCCCTCCTGCGGAAGCGTCGCCTGCAAGGCCGGTGTTTGAGTCCGCGCCCGCTGCGGAGGCGTCGCAAAGGTCGCGGGCGCTTCCTGCATCATTTTTAATTCCCACTCCGGCGCCGGCGCGCCCGGTGCGATCCCCACCTGCTGTGTGAGTTTCTCGAAGCCGGTCATCTCCAGCTCGATGTTCCACACGCCGTCCGCCAGTTCGGCGAAAGCGAATGCACCCTTTTCGTCGGTGGATGTCGCCGCCTTGCGCTCGCCCTGCGACGCCATGACCGTCACACCGGGCAGCGGTAGCCCATGCGTCTTCACCGTGCCGTGATACTCCGCCGCGAACGCGCCGGACGCGGCGACCATGGCGACCAGAATCTTCGCGGTCTTCACAATTCTAGAGTCGTGCGGACCGCGCGCAAAGTCTCCACCCGAGGGCCAATCTTAACGTCCTTAACCAAAGCTTTACGCGGCACACGGTGACGTGTGAAACGTGCAAAATGTACCTTTAGGATATGGGCGGTAAAGCCATGCCTGCCTGGCTGTTCCTGGGCGCGCTGTTCGTGCTGTGCGGCGTGCTGGGCGTGCTGCAATACCTGTGGATCGGCGAGGTCGACAGAGCCCTTCGCGACCGCCTGCGCGGCAGCCTGCAAACCAGCCTCAACCGCGCGAGCCTGGATTTCAACGCGGAAATCGCCGCCCCGGTGCGGGCCATGGTGCCCCTTACCTCCACACCCGATGCCGATGCCCTCGAGCGCAGCGTGCTGGCTAACCTGCCGCAGACTCGCCTGTTCGAACGCATCGCGGTGGTCGTGCCGCGCGGGGGCGCCGCCCTCTCTCTGCGCATCCTCGACCGGGAGAAGCGCGCGTTCGATTCGGTCGATTGGCCGGAAGGCTGGAAGGGCCTCGAGGCGCGTCTGATCAGCCATCTCAACCCGGGACAGCCGCCAATGTCGCCGGAGTCCGAGGGCCTCCTTTTCGAAACGCCG
>DATJYW010000208.1:0-18408 GCA_035499435.1 Candidatus Acidiferrales bacterium
CTTTTGGTTTTTCCTGTTCGTCGTGGCCCTCCTCGCCGACATGATCGAGGACCACCTGGATGAAGCCCAGGGCCGCCTTGGAGAGCGCCTTATCCTTGCGGTAGATGAGGCCAAGTCTGCGCACCATCGGTTCGGGCGACAGCGGAATGGCGTGTATCTTACCGGCCGCGATCTCCTCGCGGCAATTCGATACGGCCACAAAGCTGACGCCCAGCCCCGCGATGACGAAGTGCTTCATGACCTCGGTAGAATCGAGCTCCATGGAGATGCGCACGTCGTCTTCCACGGGCTCGAGCCATTCATTCAAGCGGGTGCGCGTTTTGCCGTACTTCGGAAGCACGAGGTAGTGCGCGACGACATCCTGGGGGCCGACCAACCTGCGGGACGCCAGCGGGTGGCGGGCAGGCACGACGGCGCGAATCTCGTCGCTGTAGACGTTCACTACCTGGAGACGCTTCTCCTCGACGGGAAGCTGGGTCAGTCCGAAATCGGCCGAGTTCTCCATCACGGCCTCGACCACACGCGAACCGTAGCTGCGCAGGACCTGGAGCTGCACCGCGGGAAACTGCGCGCGGTACTGTGAGAAGACTTTGGGCAAAATGTAAATGCAGGTGGCCTCGTTGGCCGCGATCACCAGCTCGCCGCGCGGATTGTTCTCCAGCTCGGCGATAGAGTCCTGCACGCGCCGCCTTAGTTCCAATATCTGCTCGGCATATTCGGCGAAAATCTTTCCGGCGGTGGTCAGCGAGATGCGGCTGCCGAAGCGTTCGAACAGGTCGGCGCGGAGCTCCTGCTCGAGCTGCCTTACTTGAGCGCTGATGGCCGGCTGGGTGCGGTAACAGGTCTGAGCGGCCTTCGAAAAGCTTTTCAGGCGGACAATTTCCAGGAAAGTATGAAGCTGGTCAAAGTCCATGTTGCACCGGAGAAACCGGGGCTGCAAATGCGCTGTCCATGTCACGCCAGAGGCGACGAAAGGTATTGTAACATCTACGGTAGTGCGTTTTGGTTTCCTTCTTCTATTCGCGCCTGTCTGTTTGCGCGCTCAGACCGGCGAGAACATCCTTCTGGTGGTCAACAAAAACGACGCGGTGTCGCGCCAGATCGGTGAATATTACCGGCCGCGGCGATCGGTACCCGTGAAGAACGTCTGCTACATCGCCAGCACCAGCGAGGAGGAGATCAACTGGAACGCTTACCAGCAGCAGGTGGAGCAGCCGATCGGGCAGTGCCTCAAGCAGGCCGGCCTGGTGGAGAAGGTGCTGTACATCGTCACCACGCTGGGCGTTCCCCTCAAAGTGGACGGGCTGGGCAGCGGGCAGCTAAGCGAGCATGCGAGTGTGGACTCGGAGTTGGCTCTGCTCTACGGCAAGCTGAAAGGGGCACAATACCATCGGGCGGGCGGTCTGGCCAATCCGTTCTACATGCGGCGCGATACCCGCTTTCAGCATCCGATGTTTCCCATCTACCTGGTCACGCGGCTGGCGGCATACGACCTGGCCGATGTGAAGGCGATGATCGACCGGTCGATGGCGGCGCGGAACCGGGGCAAGTTCGTACTCGATCTGCAATCGGAAAGGGACGAGCCGGGAAACAACTGGCTGCGCACGGCGGCCATGCTGCTGCCGGCGAGTCGCGTGATCGTGGACGAGTCGACGCGGGTGCTGTACAAGCAGAAGGACGTCATCGGGTACGCCAGTTGGGGCTCCAACGATTCGGCGCGGCACGAACGATGGCTCCACTTCGAGTGGCTGCCGGGCGCGGTGGCCGCGGAATTCGTCTCAACCAGCGCGCGCACCTTCAAACGGCCTCCGGACGCATGGAAACCCACGGGGTGGGAGGATAGGGAGCACTTTTTCGGGGGGTCGCCGCAGGGGCTGATCGGGGACCTGATCCATGAGGGCGCGACTGGGGCATCGGGCAATACGTACGAGCCGTACCTGAGCTACTGCGTGCGGCCGGATTACCTGTTGCCCGCGTATGCCGAGGGACGCAATCTGGCGGACAGCTACTACCTGGGCATGCCGGCCCTGAGCTGGCAGGGCGTGGTGGTAGGGGATCCGTTGTGCGCACTGAAATAGGGCCAGCTCCGGCTCACCGGGTCCAATCTACTGCACGTAGCCTAGGCCCTTAAACCTTTCCAGGTCGTCGTGACTGAGAGTCTGCTTGCGGATAGTGCGTGCGGGCATCGTCTTGATCCAGTCGTCGAGGTCGGCGCGGAGTTTGTCCGCGATGGGCCGCCGTCGTGCGTAGAGCGTCTGCTCTTCGAGTGGATCCTGGCTGAGGTCGAACAGCTCGCGTTTCCCCGTGCTGGAGCTGATGTACTTGTAAGGCCACTCGTACACGGACCGGGAGGTGCAGCCGGCATGGCATTCCGGCGCCTGGATGACTGCGCAGGGGAAGGTTTCGTTGTACAGAATGCGGCCGGCCATGGCCTCCGGATGATTGAGGTCGCGGCCCTGCATCTCCGGGGGCACGCCGAGGCCGAGCGTGCTCAGCACCGTCGGCGCGACGTCAATCAAGCTGGCCGGCGTTGGTTCCGCGCCCTGGTGGACGCCGCGCGGATACTTGATCATGAGGGCGACATGCACGACGCTCTGGTAAGGCGAATTGCCATGGCCGACTCGGTGGCGTTCGCCGAATGCCTCGCCGTGATCGGAAGCGATCACGATCATGGTGTTGTCGTAGGCGTCGTGTTGTTTCAGCCAGTTGACCAGGCGGCCCACCTGCGCGTCCTCGTAGGCGATGCCGCCGTCGTATTTGGAGAGGGTGTGGCGCATGTAGACCGGCGAGGCCTCCTTACCGTGGCTGATGGCGAGCTGCTCGGATTCCAGGTCTTCCTGGGTGTAGCCGGCCTGCTGCCCCGGGAACTGGTTTTCGTATGGCTGCGGCGGCACGTAAGGGAAGTGCGCGTCCATGTAATTCAGGAAAGCAAAGAACGGCTCGCGTCCGCGGCGAGAGAGCGACGCGAACAGGTCCGAATCGATATCGGCGGCAAAGCTGAAGAGGCGATCGAATTGCGTGGTGTCGAATGCCAGGCGAAGACCTCGCCGCACGGTGTGCCGCAACAGAAACGGCATGTCGGCGGGAAGCATGGCCACGGGGCGGGGGATGTGGAACTCTTCGAACCCGCGCTCGAGTCCGAAATCGGCGCGGAGATACATGTTGGCAGCGACTGCAAGTGTCGAATAGCCGTTGGACTTCAGAAGCTGCGCCAGTGTCGGGTACTTCGGATTCACGGGCTGACCATAGGGCGCGCGGTTGGGATCGCAGTACGCTCCGTGCCAACTGGCGTACATGCCGGTGAAGAGCGAGGCGTGGCTGGTCAGCGTGATGTCCGACGAGGAGATGGCGTTCGGGTAGACAGCGGAGTCGAGGGCCAACGCTCTCAGATTTGGGGTCGTGTCGCGATCGTACCCGTAGACCGATAGGTGGTCGGCTCGTACCGTATCCAGAACCACGAGAACGACGTTCGGACGCGTCGCCGAGCCGATCTCTTTGAAGGCCGCCTCCACGGACGCAGCGGCGCCGAAGACGGACAGTGCTTCGCTTGCGGCAAACAGCACGATGAGCACGGACAGCGTTCCCAGCGAAATGTTTCGCGCGGCCCCCGGGTTGCCAACTCCTACCAGCGCGCGGCCTGCGGCGATGGACACGACGATAGTCGCCAGCAGCAACACCAGCAGTATCCAGGACCAGAGGTTGAGCCGTGCTCCCAACTGCCCGGCCAGGCCCATTTCGCGAAGCTTGAGCTCCGTTCCGACGCCGAGGAGCAGGCCCGAGGTGATCCAGTAGTTGGTCATCAAGCCGAGGCGCTCGCGCCACGAGGCCGAGATCACCGCCGCCGCCTGTACGCCGGCCAGCAGCAGGCAGGCGAGAATAAGGAGAAGGTAGCCATGCGCGTCGCTGAAGGCCAGCACGACATTCACGAGGAACGCGATAGTAATGCTCAGACTGCCCGCGGCCGCAAGAACTTGATGCGCCTGGCCGTTCGCGAGGGATGCGCGCCTCGCATACCAGAGCAGCAGGGCAGCCGCGGCGCCCGCTATCGATCCGCCGGCGAGAAATCCGGCGAGGAGCAGCGCGGTCAGGCTCCAGTGCCATGGCGTGAAGACGGCGTAGGGCCGGAGGATGCCGAATAAGATGGACGAAACCGCGAACTCGGCAACAGCGTATGCAGACCATGCCGCGGCGCCTTGGATAAGACCCTGGAGTAACACAGAGGCGAGTGGTGCCTTGGAAGTCATGCCCCGCTCGTTTAGTCTACAATACTCGGGTGAGGATATTCCAGAATTTTGGATCACGGAATGAAGACTAATTCCACCAAGCAATTTAAGGGCAATAACTACATTCAGGTTATCTTCGACAGTTGCCGTTATGATTCGTTTGTGGAGGCTCGCCCTAAGGCGCTCCGCAAGCTGGGGCCTGTAGAGCAGCGATGGTCGTATGCAACGTGGACAGCTCCGTCACATTACAATTTGCTTACAGGTCTCCTGCCGCACACAAATCCGACCCGGGTATTTGCCTCCGAATATTACAAGAAAGACTTACTAAAATTTTCCGAGCGGCTCGGGATTGAAGGTATCGGATTCAAGTCGCTCATTCCCAAGCTCTATTTTCCGGCTTTCCTGAAGGAATCCCTGGGCTACCGTACGCACGCCATGGTGTCGCTGCCGGTACTGAATCCACGGACGGTCCTGAATCACGGGTTCGATACGTACCGGTTGATGGAGCACCACAACGACATGCGTGCGATGCTGCGGGATCTGCGCTTCGCGGAGGACAGGCCGTCGTACTACTTGCTGAACGTCGGCGAAACCCACTATCCGTATGCGTTGCCGGACGAGCCGCCGGAGGACTGGCCGCGCATCAGCGGCGTCCATGGCGTGTTCAAACATCTGGACGATCACGTGGTGGGTGGCAAGCTGCCCAAAGGGAAGGACCGATTTTTCAATCGTAAACAGATGCGGATGCTTCAGGACAGGCAGGTCAAAGCGGTAAAACACCTGGATCGGGTCATAGAAGAGCTATTCGATCTGGTACCTAAGAACACTTACATTACGGTTACAGCCGATCACGGCGAGTTATTCGGTGAAGGCGGATACTTTGGCCACGGGCCGATCTTCCATAAGAAGGTTTTTGAAGTGCCGTTCGTAGAGGGCAAACTGCGATGAACCTGCCGGTGATTCCCGAGCTGGCCTACATCGGCCCGGGCGCGGGGTTTGCCTTCCTGGGATCGTTCCTGACGCTGTTGGGCGGGCTGTTCCTGGGGGTGGTTTCGCTGCTCTTGTGGCCGTTCCGGCGTTTGTGGGCGGCGGTGCGCGGCGTGCAGGGCTATAAACACGCCCGGATCCGGAAGCTGATTTTCCTGGGGCTGGATGGGCTCGACCCCGGCCTCGCGGAGCGCTACATGGCCGAGGGCAAGCTGCCGAACCTGAGCAGGTTGAAGGGGCAGGGCGTCTTTACGCGGCTGCGCACAACATTTCCGGCGTTGTCGCCCGTGGCCTGGTCGACCTTCGCGACCGGCGTCAACCCGGCGCGCCACAGCATGTTCGATTTTCTCAACCGGAGCCTGCGGTCATACATGCCGGAGCTGTCTTCGTCGCGGGTGAGCGAGCCGGCTCGCATGCTGAAGCTCGGCAAGTACCGCATTCCGCTGGGCCGGCCGATTGTTGAGATGCGGCGCAAGAGCCGGACCTTCTGGCAGATCCTGGGAGAACGGCATATCGGATCGACGATTCTGCGCGTGCCGATCACCTTCCCGCCCGAGCAGTTCAACGGGCGGATGCTGTCGGCGATGTGCACCCCTGACCTGCTCGGCACACAGGGCACCTTCGCCCTGCACACCACGCGCCATTCCGGCGGCGCGATGGAAAGCGGCAATCGCTACCCACTGAAACTAGAAAACGGGCGGTATCGCGGCGAAATCGAAGGGCCGCAAAATTACATGGAAGAGGGCGGCGGCAGCCTGCGGATCCCATTCAATCTGGCGCCGAAAGGTGCGGGGCGCGCAACGTTCGAAATCGGCGGCGAGCGGCACGAGCTGGCCGAAGGCGAATACACCCCGTGGATCACGCTGTCGTTCGCCGCGCCGCTGGGAATCAAGGTCCAGGGCATCGCGCGATTTCTGCTGACCGAAACGGGTGCGGAGTATTCGCTGTACTCGACGCCGATCAATATCGACCCGGAGAATCCGGCGCTGCCGATTTCACATCCGTCCTATTACGCGACATACCTTGCCAAGCTGCTGGGCCCGTTCGCCACGCTGGGCATGGCGGAAGACACCTGGGCGCTCAACGAACGCGCGATCGACAGCGACGATTTTCTGCAACAGGCATATCTGATATTCGAAGAACGCCGTGCCATGTTGCTGAGCGCGCTGGAGCGCACCCGGCGAGGCGTGGTGGCCTGCGTCTTCGACACCACAGACCGCGTGCAACACATGTTCTTCGCTCAGAAGGATCGCGGCGGGGCGTACAGCAACACCATCGAGGAGTTGTACCGGCGCGCCGACGGGCTGGTGGGAGAGGCCATGAAATACGTGGATGACCAGACGGTGCTGATGGTGCTCTCGGATCACGGTTTCGCGGCGTTCGATCGGGGCGTGGACCTCAACGCCTGGCTGCTGGAGAACGGGTACCTGGCGCTCAAGGCGGGTGCCACGGGCGAAAACCAGTACCTGAAAGACGTGGACTGGAGCCGCACCCGAGCATACACGTTCGGCCTCGCGGGACTGTACCTGAACGTGAAGGGGCGCGAATCGCAGGGCATCGTGGAACCGGGCGCGCAGGCGGCGGAGTTGAAACGCGAGATCGCGGCCAAGCTTTCGGGGTTGCGCGATGCGGAGCGCGACCGCCTGGGCATCCGTAAAGCCTGGCCATCGGATTCCCTATACAAGGGCCCGTATCTGGATGCGGCGCCGGACGTGATTGTGGGATACGCGGATGGCTACCGGGCGTCGTGGGACGCCGCGGTGGGAAAGGTGACGCGGGCCACATTCTCGGACAATCGCAAGGCGTGGAGCGGCGATCACTGCGTGGATCCGCACCTGGTGCCCGGCGTGCTTTTCTGCAATCGCGCGATTTTCGCGGAGAATCCGGGGATCGAGGACATGGCGCCGACGGCGCTCGACTTGTTCGGGATCGAGCCGCCGCCGCACATGGAAGGCAAGGCGCTGTTGCGGCCGGGCCAGGCGCCTGCGCGCGAAGAGGTGGCGGCGTGAGATTGGTTCCGGCGGCGGCCGCACTGGCCGTGTTGGCGGGCGCAGGCTGCTCCCGGGTCGCAACGCAGGCCGCCGGGAAGCGCATGATCGTGCTCGGCGTGGACGGCATGGACCCGGTCTTCGTCCAGAACCACTGGAGCGAATTGCCCAATTTGAACCGCCTGCGCACCGAAGGCGACTTCCGGCCGCTGGCCACGACGGTGCCGCCGCAGAGTCCGGTGGCGTGGTCGAGCGTGAGCACCGGAATGGACCCGGGAGGACATGGCATTTTCGATTTCGTTCACCGCGATCCCGCTACCCACGCGCCGATATCTTCGATGGCTGAGGTGAACGAGCCCGGCCGCACGTTGAGCATCGGACCGTACGTGATCCCGCTCTCTGGCGGCAGCGTGCACTCGCGCCGTGCCGGAAAGACGTTCTGGCAGATTCTGTCCGAAAACCGGATGCCCGCGACGGTCATCCGCATGCCCGCGAATTTTCCGCCGGCGGACTGCGAGGCGGAGTCGCTTTCGGGAATGGGCACGCCCGACCTGGGCGGCAGCTTCGGCACGTTCAGCTTCTACACCAACGACCCCGCCGAGACCCGCACCGAGGTCGCCGGCGGGCGCATCGTCCACACCCCGGTTACGGACGGACGCGCGGTGTTGACGGTCCAGGGGCCGGCCAACCCGCTGCGCAAGGACCATGCGATCACTTCAATCGACCTGGTGGCACATGTGGACCCGACAGAGCCCGCTGCCCGCTTCGATCTTGGCGACCGCCAGTTCATTCTGCGGCAGGGAGAATGGTCGGATTGGCTCCGCGCCCAGTTCCCGTTTATTTCGGGCTTGAAGAGTGCGTCGGGGATCGTGCGCATCTACCTGCAGCAGGTGCACCCGTACCTGCGCGTCTACGCGAGCCCGGTGAACCTGGATCCCGAAGAGCCGGCGCTGCCCATCTCGACGCCGGGGGCGTACAGCCGGCAGCTTGCGCAGACGCTCGGCCCTTACTACACGCAGGGGATCGCCGAAGAGACGTCGGCGTACCGCGCGGGACTCCTGAGCAAGGACGAGTTCCTGGTGCAGAGCCGCAAAGTGCTGGCGGACAGCCTGCGCATGTTCCGCTACCAGCTCGACCGGTTCCAGACGGGTCTGCTGTTCTACTACTTCTCGAGCGTGGACCAGAATTCCCACATGCTCTGGGGACATTACGACAACGACCTGCTGGAGATCTATCGCGCGGTGGATGCGGCGATCGGCGAAGCGATGCAGAAGGCCGGCCGCGACGTCACGTTGCTCATTCTGTCCGACCATGGCTTCGCCCGCTTCGATCGCGCCGTGCACCTCAACACGTTCCTGATGCGCGAAGGCTTTCTGACCCTGGACGATCCGGCCAACGTCGGCGACGAGGAGGTGTTCGCTCACGTGGATTGGAGCCGCACGCAGGCTTACGCGCTTGGGCTGAACGCGATTTATCTGAACCTGCAGGGGCGCGAGCCGGGCGGCATCGTCCAGCAGGATGAGAGAGAGCAGGTTGCCGGGCAGATCGCGGCGCGCCTGAAGGAGTTCAAGGATCCGGTGAGCGGGCTCCCGGTTGTGGGCCAGGTGTACTTCCCCGAAAAGGAGTTTCGCGGGCGCAACCTGAAGAACGCGCCGGATCTCTTGGTGGGCTTTCACCGCGGCTTCCGCGCTTCGTGGCAGACGGCGCTGGGAGCGGTCCCCAAACTGGAAGTGGAAGACAATACGCAGGCGTGGATCGCGGATCATTGCATGGCATCGTCCGAGGTTCCCGGCGTGCTCTTTTCCAACCGGAAATTCCGGGTGGCGTCGCCGAGGCTGGAGGACGTAACCGTCACCATCCTGCACGAGTTCGGAGTGGCTCCGGCGCGCGAGATGATCGGAGAATCGGTGTACTGAGGACGCATGGACTTTTTCAATCACGCCGTCGACGCGGTGCTGAAGCTGTACTTCGCGCTGTTTTCCTGGGCGCCGCCGCTCGTGGGGTTGACGGTGCTCTCGGCGGCCGTGGGCGTGGGCATGTTGTGGGTAGTCGGCCGGACGTCGAACCAGGCGCGCATCAGGCAGGTCAAGCGCAAAGTGGCGGCATCGCTATTGGAGCTGCGCATCTTCGCCGATGAACCGGCAGCTACGGGGCGCGCGCTGCGCTCGCTCTTCTCCTCGAACTTGCGCTACATGGGCCTGGCCCTGAAGCCGGCTTTGTGGCTCGCGATCCCGATGGCGGTGCTCCTCGTTCACCTGGAGTCGTTCTACGGCCGGGCGCCGCTGACACCCGGCCGGGAGGCGCTGGTGACTATGCGGATGGCGCCGGGCTGGAATCCGCAATCCGCGCCGCCTCGGCTGGAGCCGCCGCCGCAGGTGCAAGTCACAGCGCCGGCAGTCCGCGCGTTGGATTCGCGGGAAGTCAGCTGGCGGCTGGTACCGAAGTCGGCGGTGTCGGGCGATCTGGTATTCACCGTGGATGGCACTCCTGTGCGGAAGGCCATCGAAGCCGGCGGCCGGCAGCACTTCGTGCCGGGACGCGGCGTCCGTTCGACGCTGGCGACACTGTGGTCGCCGGGCGAGGGACGCGTAGCTTCGAGCGCGGTAGAGTGGGTCGAGATTCGCTATCCCGATGCGGCGCTGGAGCTGTTCGGGTTGGCAGTGAACTGGGTGATCTGGTTTTTCCTGGTATCCATTGTGTCGGCACTTCTGCTAAAAAAGCGTTTGGGAGTAGTGATTTGAATATCAAGCTGAATAAAGCCCTGGCGGCCAGGGTCAAGAAATGCGCCGCGGCCGGCGGCTACAGCTCGCCGGAGGAATTTGTCGAGCACGTGCTGGAAAAGGAGCTGTCCAAGCTCGACACCACGGCTTCCGACGAGGAAATCGCCAAGAAGCTCCAAGGACTGGGGTACATCGATTAGGGGGGAGAATGGGCCGGCCGAAGATCGAATTCGATGAAGCACTCTGGAACCGTATGCAGAAGCACGCCGGTGAAGCGGGCTACAGCTCCACCGAAGAATTCGTGGTGCACGCCATCGAGAAGGCGCTCTCCGGAAAAGACGCCGAGCCCGACAATCCGAAGAAGATCAAGGGTATCGGTTACCTGGACGCGGGGCTGGATATTTGAAGGATGATTGGCCGCAGATGAACGCGCATCGACGCAGATGCGGCAGCGCGAAGTCATCGGTGTTGATCGTAGCCTTGGCGGCCACGCTTGCCGCGACCGTCAGCGGCGCGGATTCGTTCCGCTTCGCGGTCCTGGGCGACCGCACAGGTGAGGCCCAACCCGGGGTCTACGAACAGGTCTGGCGGGAGGTGGCGGCCGAGAATCCGGCGTTCGTGGTCACCGTCGGCGACATGATCGAGGGGTTGAGCGATACCACTGCCGAAAAGCAGTGGCAGCAGGTGGAGCAGATCTACCGGCCTTACCGGAAGTACCCGTTCTATCTGACGCCCGGGAACCACGATATCTGGTCGGAGGCGTCAGAGAGGCTGTTCCGGCAGCACTCCGGGCACGCCCCGCATTACAGCTTCGATCGCCAGCAGACCCACTTCACGGTCCTGGACAACAGCCGATCGAACGAATTGGGGGCGGAGGAACTGGCGTTTCTGGAGCAGGACCTCAAGGACCACTCCGCGCAGACGGTAAAGTTCGTCTTCATGCACCGGCCGTCATGGCTGGTCCCCGTGGCCATGCGGAACACGAACTTCCCGCTCCATCAGCTCGCCCGGCGGTACGGAGTGCAGTACGTGATCGCGGGACACATCCACCAGATCATGCGGACGGAACTGGAAGGCGTGACTTATCTGGCGATGCCGAGCGCTGGCGGGCATCTGCGCAACTCGGGTCAATACCAGGACGGCTGGTTTTTCGGGCATGCGCTGGTGGAGGTGCGTGGAGACGATATCGATTTCCAGATCGAGGAGTTGAAGCCACCGCATGGGCAGGGCCGGATCACCAGGCCGGCCGACTGGACGTTGATCGGTCTGGCGGAGAAACGCGGGTCGGCTCAGCGCGCTGCCGGCGGTTCGCTGTCCGCGGGGATACCGGCGAGATAGCGGAACGTCGCGGCGGCGCGATTGACCAGCGAAGCATCGTGGCCCCCCAGGAAGAGACTTGCCTGGGGGCCGATGCGCGCGATGCTGTAGTAGCGCCAGACGTTCTTGGATTCACGCTCGAGGAAAACTATCGACTGAATTTCGCCAGGCGGGAAGACGGGGATTGCGAGGTAACGGATGGTGCCGCTGTTTTCCGTGGTGAAGACCAGGCGATCGGCGGAAGCGCGCACGATTCGCAGGCGGTACACGGCTTTCCCAATGAGGTTGTCCTCCTGCTGCGCGTACAGGGTCCCGCCTTCGGCAATCTCATCGGCGGAAAAATCCTGGCGGCGCTGGCTCTCGGAAGGGCCCAGGAGAGCATAGGCGTCGAGGATCATGGGCTGCCACTTCTGATTGGTCGTTGACCAGTAGAGCAGGCCCGAGAGCCTGGAGACGGCGCCGATGCGGCGGCGCAGAGGCTCGGCGCCGGCGGCGTGACGGAATCGGGCGGCGGTGGCGATCACGGTCGCGGAGGTGGACGGGCTCCAGCCGATGCAGGAGGTTGGAGTCCAATCGGAGCGTTCCCAGACTCTGATGGCGGCAGGACCGTCAAGCGCGGGATAGGCCGGTTGGGGATCGCCCGCGCAGGGTGGGACGGGCTGCCCGTGTGCACCCGCACTGCACAGCAGGACTATGGCAAACAGCCGGCCGGATGCCAAGCTCAAGCGGTGGATCTCCTTCAGGGCCATCGGTTTGGCCGTAAATCGGCGAAGAGTCCCGGTACTGGAGCCGGTACCCCTCACACTGTACAGCGCGGCGGTGCAGGCGCACAATCAGCGTCACAGGAGGTTCACGATGCTGAATTGGCCGCACGAACCGGCGGCAGCCAGCCCCCTGCCGCGGACGCTTCGATATTGCAGAATCTGTCAGCGGCAGACCCCGCACGAAATTCGATCGGGCGCAGGCGTCATTGTAAGGATCTGTGTGGCGTGCCTGGAGCGTACGCTGCGTTACGAGCTGGAGCGGGACTGACACGGAGCAGGCCGGCGATGAGAGTTCAGTGGCGGGTCTGATGGCCGCTGGCTTCGTAGCGCGCAACCAGCAGGTCGATCAGGTCCAGCCAGGCGCTTTCGGAATGCTCGAGTTTGCGATACAGGGTGATGTACTCGGGCTTCTTCATGCCCATCCCGGCGAACGCTAGCGCATAGACACTGTCGTTGGTGAAGTCACCGACCTGTTCCTTCGACCACTTCTTCGGATCGGTGAGGAACGGCTGGAGATAGTCGATGACCGTTGCGATGGTGGCTCCCCCCTTGGCCTTCACACTCCACAGGTCCACGCCGCGAAGCTGCGCGATGCGGCAGGTCACGGTGAACGCTTCCAGGTTGAAGGCGGAATAGGAGAGCGCGCGGGTGCGCTGCTCTTCGCGGGGAGCGGAACCGTCCGGCCGGATCTGGTGCGGGAAGATGTGAGCGCGATAGAAATCGAAAGCCGCTTTTTGCGCGGGCTCTTCATCCACGAAGGTGGCGATGGCCGCCACCTGGGCCGTCCACCAGGAGGCGTGGTTGTTGCCGGAGTATTTTTCAGTGTCGGCCGGCTGGCTGGTGAGAAGCCAATGCAGGTATTCCTGGAACCACTTCTTGGTCGCGGCCTGTTCCTTCGGATCCCAGGAACCCGTCTGCGCCAGAAATTCCATGCCTTGAACGGCACGAATGAACACGCGGCCATCCAGAATGCCCGCGCCGCGGCCGGTATTGACATTGCGAATGGCCTGGGCATTCTCGAGCGACGGGTTCATGCGGAGCTTGGGATCCAGAAACCAGTTGCGGATGACACGCGCCGCGCGCTGCGCATAGCGAGGGTCATCGAGCAGGTAGGCCGCGGCGCCGAGGGTAAACACGGAGTCGGCCATGGAGTTCAGCGCAGCCTTGTTGGCGGTGAAGCGGTTCGGATTCACCTGGCCGTCGCGGCGCACGTAAGGCGCGCGCGGATCTTCGGACTGCGGCCACCAGTAGGGTGCTTCCGAATAATATTCGTGAACGTCGAGGGCGATGCCTGTCGGGCGGTCGCTAGTGACGCTCAAGGGACCATCCTTGAGGTGGCGCTCGGCGTCGGCGCGCAGACGGCGCACCGGCTCCACCGTCCAGGACTCCTTGCGGACGATCGCACTGTGGATGGGCTCGGCTTCGGCGTCCGAGACGAAAGTCATGGGTATGCCCGCAGCAAGGGCACACGACGCCATTAAGAGAGCCAGAAAAAACGACTTCACTATCAGGGTATTGTAACGGATGGCGAACGCCACGAGGAGCGTTCATACTCCGCGTTGAATTCACATCCAATCAGCGCGATTAGGGCTATCAGATACATCCACACCAGAAGCGCGATGGCGGCGCCGATAGAGCCGTACATCACGTTGTACTTGGCAATATTGTTGACGTACCAGGCGAAGACCACGGTGGCGAACAGCCAGGCGATCGTGGACAGTGTGGCGCCCGGCCACACGTATCGCCACTGCTGTTGGCGATAGGGGCCGATGTAGTAAAGAGTGGCTGTGACCGCGATATTGGCGGCGAAGGCGAGCGCGTATCGGGCCGCGTGACTAAGCCATTCCCAAAGGGGAGCGAGGGGGTTGAGGATGGGATCGACCTTCAACCAGGCGAGCACGAGTTTCTCGATCTGGGTGCCGAACAGGATCAGTATAGAGGCACAGACCAGGGGGATTGCGGAAAGCAACACCAGTGCCATGGCGACCGCGGTTCCATGGAAGAATCCGCGGTTGCGCGGCACACGGTAGGCATAATGAAAGCCTTCGATCAGGCTTTTGAAGACTCCCGATGCCGCCCACAACGAGATCAGGGCGGCGCCGATAAGCAGGCTGAGGGGGCGCTCGCCCATTACCCGGAATTGTTGCACGACGAGGTCTTCCGTGCCCGGCGGAACAATCTGGGAAAGGAAGCTCTCTAAGTAATCTGCGACGAATTCGGTCTTCGTCTGCACCATGATGGCGGCCGCGCTGGTAAGCACCGGAAAGAAACTGAGCAGCGCGGAGTAAGCAGCTCCCTTGGCGGCATCGAAACATCCATCGTCGAACGCAGAGATGAGGCTGCGCTTCATGAGCCAGGAGATATTGCGCGGCGTGAGCCTCACAACGGCCAGTATAGCGAGGGGTGTGATCCGGCCTGTTTCACTTTCGCAGCTCGCGAAACAGTTCGCGGAACGTGGCGGCGGCCTCGGTGGCATTGGTGTTTCGCGTCTCGTCCCCAAACCAGGTTTTGACGAAGGCGCCGAAGCTCACCCACGTAGTTTGCAGCACGCCCTGAAATCGCGCGGCGACCTGCGGCGCGGAATTGGCGCGCGCCAGGCGAATGAGATCGAGCTGTCGCAGCGCGACCGAGGAATCGCGCCACGGCGCGGAGAGTACGTTAAAGCCTTCCAGCGCGAAGTATGCGGCAGAGGGATGGGCGGTGCGATAGTGCCAGTCGCAGATGACTATGTCTCTGGGCACGGAGTGGATGGCGGGCGCGGTGCCGTTCTTGGAAGCTTCCCACTCGCCCATTCCGGTGACTTCGCCATCGAGGAAGCGATCGCCCCACATCCACATCTCCCGGTGCGCGGCAGCGAGGTGATCGTGCAGGGCGCGCACTTCGCCTGCAAGAAGATCCGCTTTACTCCTCCCTTTGCAGCGGGAGCAGGCATCGTCGCCGATGAGGAAGACTTCGTCCATGCCGACGTGAAACGCGTCGGCCTCCGTGTCGGTGGCAAGCTCGTCGATGAGGTCGAAAATGACCTTGTGCAGGTCGGGGTGGAGCGGGCAGTAGCTGCGGCAGTAGGTGCCTTCGTTTTGCGGAAATTTGCCGGGCGTCTCGTCGAACTCGGGGTGGGTGCGCAGCAGGGCAAAGGTGGTGCGCGCCCAGGACTGGTGTCCGAGCAGGTTGATCATCGGGATCAGGCGGATGCCGGCGGAGCGGCAGGCGGCCACCAGGCGGCGGACGTCGTCGGCGGAGAGCGCCGGGTTGTCCACGATTTCCGGGTGGGTTGTGAACTGGTAATGGTAGTTGAATTCGATCACCAGCGTGTTGGCGCCTTGCTTGGGGAGAGCCTCTTTGATGAAGCGTTCGGCGAGGGGGATTTCGTCCGGCGCCGGGGCGGAGACGTGGATGCCGCGGATGGGGAGCGGTTGTGCAAAGGCGGCTGCCGAGGCGAGGAACAGGAAGAGGCGAAGGCCAATCATGGTACCGACACGGTAGCACCCGGCTGGGCAGGACGGGAGGGTTGCGCCGCCTGCGGCTCGGCGGCCATGCCGCTGGTACTCAGAAGGACCAGATCCACGCGGCGATTGTGCGCGCGGCCTTCCTCCGTCTCGTTGGAATCCGTAGGGGCATTGTCGGCGTAGCCGGCGACCGCCATGCGGGAAATGGGAATCTCGAAACGATCGCGGAACAACTCCAGCATCGCGATGCTGCGCGCCGCGGAAAGATCCCAGTTGCTGTGAAAGCGCGAGTTGTGGATGGGCCGCGAATCGGTGTGTCCCTCGAACCGGACCGGATTCGGCAGCGACTGTACCACGGCGGCGATCTTGGCAAGGATGGGAAGGCTTGCGGGCGCGATGGCATCGTCGCCGGATGCAAAAAACGTGGCTTCGCGCATGCTGATGACGAGTCCACGGGGCTCCAGCTTGAGTTGGAGCTTGCCGTTTCTCAGCTCCGCATCAAGACCCTGCTGAAGCGTCACGAGCGACCTGGCAAGGTCCGGGGGATGGCTGGCAGGCGCCGGTGGCGGAGGCGCGTTTTCGCGCTCGTTGGTGGGATCCCTGGTGGAGGGCGGCTTCTTCGCTTCGTGCCTGCCGCGGCCGAGCACGGTCGAAATGGCCGTCGAAAACTGGCCGTGCTCGAGGGCTTCCCGGACGGAATCGGATACGGCCTTGGCCTTGTTCTTGTCGGCCTGCGTGGAGGCGAACATGACCACGAAGAACGCGAACAGCAGCGTGATGAAATCGGCGTACGAGACGAGCCAGCGCTCGTGGTTTTCGGGTTCGGCGGTTTTGCGGCGGGTCATCTCGGGTTCTCAGTTTACGACCGACACAGGTTCCCCAGCAGCCGCGGTTTTGGACTCTGCATCCTTGGCCTTGGGACTGGCCGAGACCTTCCTCTTCGCCGGCTGAGGCTGATTGAAGGCCTCGAGCTTCATGCGGATCAGGGTGGGGTTGAGCCCCTCGACGATGCCGACGATGCCTTCTAGGACCATCTCCTTCATCAGCGTGGCCTGGCGCATGCGCGCGCGCAGCTTGTTGCCCGCGGGGAGAAAGAAGATGTTGGCGGAGCCGACACCGTAGACCGTCGCCACGAACGCGACCGCGATGCCGTGCCCGACCTCTTTGATATCTTCCAGATGCTTCATCACCTGAATCAGGCCCATCACCGCTCCGATGATTCCGATCGTGGGCGCGTACCCGCCGGCCGATTCCCAGACTTTGGCTTCGGCTTCCGCGCGGTGCTCGGAGAGGGCGATGTCGGTGTCCATCATTTTGCGGAGCTCCTGCAAATCGGTGCCGTCCACGGCCAGGTTGAGAGCCTTCTTGAGAAAGGGATCCGCTATGCCGGCGGCATCGGTTTCCAGGCTGACGATGCCGTTTTTGCGCGCCTTGGTGGCGAATTGGATGATCAGGTCGATGGTGGATGAAGCGCCGGTGCCGCGTTCAAAGAAGACGTCGCCCAAAGCGCGGAAGGCTCGCAGCACGGTATCCAGCGGATTCGTCACCAGTACGGCTCCCAGGGTTCCTCCGAGCACGATCATGGCGGCGGTGCCCTGGGCGACGTCCTGAAGGCTGCCTTTTTCCAGGAGCAGGCCCCCGATGATGCCGGCGAGGGCCACCGCGATGCCGGAAAGCGTGGCCAGATCCGGGCGCCGGCCGGCGGTCTTCGCCTTGGGCGGTTTCGCGGCGGCGGGCTTCGGTCTTTCGGCTGCGGTTTCGGCCATGGAGTCTATTCGGAATGAACATCAGCGGGTTCGGCGCGATGCGTATCGCCCGCGACGATACGTCTGCGAAATTCCACGATGCGCTCCACCACCTCCTCGGCCGATTCGCGGACGCGCAGAATCTGGCCTGAAGTCAGCGTGATGACTGTATCCGGCGTAATATCGATGTGCTCGATGAGGTCGGAATTGAGCACCACAGGCGCGTGATTCAGACGAGTCAGACGGACCATACGGGCTCCACTTGTCTATATCGGCTGAAAAAGGGCGATCAATAGGGGTGACGTGTGGTAGGCTCTATGGCCATGGAATCGTTCGGGCTTTCTACAATCGGACAAATCGCGATCACCGTGAGCGACCTGGAGCAGGCGATAGCTTTCTATCGCCACACCCTCGGTATGAAGTTCCTGTTCCAGGTGCCGAACCTGGGCTTCTTCGATTGCGGCGGCGTCCGGCTGATGCTGGATCACCCGGAAAAGCCCGGTGACACCTACAGCTCGGTGATTTATTTCAAGGTTCCCGACATCCAGGCGGCTCATCGGGAACTCTCGGCGCGCGGCGCCAGGTTCGAGGACGAACCACACCTGATTGCCCGCATGCCGGACCACGATCTGTGGATGACGTTCCTGCGCGATCCGGACCGGAATCTGCTTGGGCTGATGAGCGAAGTCGGGCGCTGATGCGTGAAGAGCGGCTCAGGCGCGTTCCATGCGGTCGAGCAGGATGGTGAGCCGCGGGGCCTCGCCGGCATGCCCGCCGAAACGGAGCGCGTTATAGGTGGCGGTGAACTCGGCGACGGCGGTTCCGAGCGCGCCGGCGGGCAGAGACGCCGCGAACTCCGCCGGGGTGAACCAGGGCGGCTTGTGGTAACCGCGTTTGCCGAGAATCTCCAGCATGCGCTGGTACAGCAGGGTGGCGTCGGCCACGCTGGCCTGGCCGCGGCGAACGCGTTGGACCCGATGGCGCATGCGCAGCAGGCGGAGCAGGGGACGCCCCAGCAGCCATAGAAATCCGGCACCTGCGATAGCGACACCGGCGGGAGCTCCGAAGCGCCGAAGCCCTGTAGTGGTGACCTGGTCCCAGGCGGAGCGAACCGCCAGGGCGGCATCGAACCAGCGGATGCCCAGGCGGCGAGCGCTCTGCTCCATGCGATAGGCCAGCGTGCCCTGCCGCGCCAGATCGTAAGTCACCACCCACTCC
>DATJYW010000209.1:0-11371 GCA_035499435.1 Candidatus Acidiferrales bacterium
ATCTGGAACCAGGTTCAGGATATCCCCGACGAAGAGTTATTCGAGGTCCACCGGCGCCGCAAACGGCGTCTGATCGCCTTCGTGCGCGGTAGGCAGCAGGCGTCCGCGCTGCGCCGCCAGGCATCGTCGCTTGAAGTGCGCCGGGCGTCCGAGGTGCTCGACCCCAACGCATTCACGATCGGATTCGCTCGCCGTTTTGCAACCTACAAGCGCGCCACACTGCTTTTCCGCGACGTCGAGCGCCTCAAGGCCATTCTTCTGAACAAGGAGATGCCGGTGCAGATCGTGATCGCCGGCAAAGCTCATCCCAAGGACCAGCCCGGCAAAAGCTACATCCGCGAGATCGTTCTGCTCTCCCGCGATCCCGAGCTTTGGAAACACCTGGTGTTCGTTGAAGATTACGACATGAAGGTCGGCCGGGAATTGGTTCAAGGCGTGGACCTCTGGCTTAACAATCCGCGGCGCGGCGAAGAGGCGTGCGGGACGAGCGGAATGAAGGCCGCCATCAACGGCGTGCTGAACCTCAGCATCCTGGACGGGTGGTTTGATGAGGCCTACGAACAGGCCGGCGGCTGGGCCATCGGCGAACGCGAGCAATATTCGGAAGATCAGGATGCGCTCCACGCCGGCGCAATTTATTCCCTGCTCGAAAACGAGATCGTGCCGCTTTTCTATGAGCACCGCGATCAGACTCCGCGCGAATGGATCCGGCGTGTGAAGCAGTCACTCGCCTATATCAGTCCGACCTTCGATTGCCGCCGCATGGTGCGTGAATATACTACCGAACTCTACGATCCGGCGCACACCGCCCATGCCCGAATGTGCGTCAGCGGATATAATCTCGCCCGCGAGCGTGCGGCCTGGAACGCGAGGGTTCGCGAGGTCTGGGACCGCGTGCATTTCGTCGAGGCCGGTCCCGGCCCCGGCGCAGCGCTCACAAGCGGTAAAGCGGTACCAGTACGCGCCGCCATCAACCTGGCGGGCCTGACTCCCGGCGATGTCCGCGTGGAGGCCGTCATTGGCCGTGTGGATTCGAACGGCCACCTTGAGGAAACCGAGGTCCTGACCTTGCCCGTTGTCGAACAGCAGGGTTCGGTGGCCATCTTCAGCCGCGATATCGTCCCTGAGCGCACCGGCCGCCTCGGCTACGCCCTCCGCGTCAGTCCCAACCACTTTGACGATCCGATTACGCGCCCCTGCACCAACCTGTTGAAATGGAGCGGCGTGGGGTAGAGCGCGGACTGGCTAGTACCTAGACTACCTGGAAGATTGGAGAATAGTAGGTGCAAACGGCATCCATTTTGTGGTAGATATGTATTTGCAGCCCACGCGGGTTCCGGGAGTGCTGTTAGGGGCGCCTATGGAACTCACGCTCAAGCCTACGTTATCCCAAGTCAACCGCGTCCGCCAAAGTTTGTCGCGCGGCCTCTTGACCATGATGGGTTGTCTTATCGTGTGGCGCATGAAGTTTTTATCGGACCTTTAGCACTCTTCCCATCCCGCTTCCTTACGGAGTAGCCCTACGGAGTAGCACTACGGAGTAGCTCTACGGAACGCACAACGGAGTAACATCCTCATGGATAGCGACCGCAAATATAGACAACACGGGTATATGGATTCGGACCGCGAGAACCGACCCTTCCGCGAAGATCGTCCGAAACCCCAGGGCCCGCGTCCTCCCTTGGACGTGACCGGCCCCCGCCTGCCCCGCCTGGTTCAGCATGTAGCCGCGTCGCGATGCTTCAATTGCGCCACGACCCTCCCGGCGGAAACCAGTTTTTCCGGCAACTGCCCCAAATGTAACGCCGAGCTTCACTGCTGCAAGCAGTGCTCCCATTTCGAACCTTCGACCCGTTTCCAGTGCATGAAGCCGATTCCAGTGCGCATCGCGGTCAAGGACAAGAACAACGATTGTTCGCTCTTTACCCCCCGCGTTACGGTCGCTCGCGAAGGCACTAACGGCGCCTCGGCTCCTCCGCCGTCGATCGCCGTCAACCCCGGGCCGCCCGCACCGAAAAACGCAGACGACGCCCGCAACGCGTTCGACAAACTTTTTAAGAAGCTCTGATTAACCCTCTCCCGGCCCACTGCTTCACGGCGACGGGCGACCCCCAACCGGACACACGCGTGAAATCCGGACACGCGGCAATGTCCGCCAATGCCCGCCAGATCGCGCGGATGCGTGTTGGCGTACAGCGTGCATACCCCCGTGCCATGAAGCGTAATGGGAACCCGGCCGCCCGATCCGGGGTCTGCACGGGCATGTATCGCGCGTTGCTGGTGCTGTCATGTGTTGGGACCGCCCTGTCGCAGGCACCGCAACTCGACCCCATCTTTGCCAAACGGGACGACTTCTGGAAAGCCCGCCGCGAGGGCCGCTTCGCCGATGCGGCGGCTCTCCGCGAGGAAGCTCGCACGGCACTTCAGCAGCTGCCTGCCGACGCCGCCCCGTTTTCGTCATGGGTGCAAACCGTAGCCGAAATGTATGTGAGCGGTGCACGGACAGCCCAGGCACGTGCGTTGGTGGAGGAAGCTTTGGCACGTACCGGAAAATCCGGCACCAGTAATCCGAATCGCATGGCACTTCTGTCGAGCCTTGCCCAAGTCTGGCAGCAGGATGGAAACCTGCTGAATGCGGTGCTCTACCAGGAACAGGCTGTTGCCGAAGCGGAAAAGCTAGCCGCATCGCCGGCGGCCCGCTCCGCACCGGCCGGCACTGTTTGGGCTGCGGTCAGCGGGCGCATCACGCGCTTCGGATTTAGCACTGACCTGGGAGGCGCATACCATCAATTGGCAGACTTCTACCGACAACTGGGGCGGCGCGAGGCTGTGGAGACCGTTGTGGATCGCGTCCGGCAGCTCGCAGCCAAACAGGACGACGGACGCTACGCGTGGTTCTTCCAGCGGTACGGTCACGACCAAGAGGCGCTGGCGATGTTCCGGCAGCAGGTGGCTAGCGCGGCCAATCCCCAGCAGGCGGTGAGTGCGTGGCAGCAGCTTGCCGATTTCTATTCGGCGCAGGGACAGTACGACCAGGCGATCTCCGCCACGCAGCAGGCTATCGCCGCGGCCCGTGCGTCGGGCGCGAACGATATTTGGCCGCGGCAGACTTTGATCTCGATCCTCCAACAGGCAGGCCGGACCGGGCAGATCGATGAGGTATACCAGGGCATGCTGGCTACGGCCGGAAACGCTCAGGACGGGAACCAGTTTCAAGTGCTGTTGAATTACGCCAACTACCTTGCCGGGGCCAAACGCGGCGCTGAGGCCGAGACGCTCCTTGCGGACTACCGGAAAGATCATCCCGACCTCCCGGAGGGCCAGGATTGGAGCCTTCTGAATGCTCTCTCCTATGCGGCAGGGTCGTCAGGCGACGAAAAGCGGGCAAAGGCATATCGCGAGCAGGCCGCCGCGAAACAGGCTGGCCCCAAGGTGGCGCCCATTGGAAGCGAGATCGCGCCGGACTTTCAGAAGGCGCAGGCCATGGCGCAGGAGGGCAAGACCGGCGAGGCGCTCGCCCTCGCGCTGCAGGCGATCGGGAAGGCCCCGAACGCGCCGGACCGGGAGCAGGTGGCCTGGCTTGCGCCGTCGCTTGCCGGCATTCTGGAACAAAAGAAAGCGACTGGCGCGGTACCGATCTATGGGCGGCTCTTCGCTGTGCTCGAGGACTGGGCGGCGGACACGCAGCAGCCGCTCCTGAGCGCGACCGAGAATTATCTGCACTTACTGATTTCACAGCGCGAGCGTTGGGCAGAGGTGCCGGTCGCACTCGATCACTTCCGCGGTCTGCTGATCGCTGCGCACGGAGCCGACTCGGCGCCCCAAAAGAACGCCTTGCAGATGACCATCGAGTTCGCCTATGCGCGCAACGCGCCGGAAACCGCGCTTCAGACCGCGATGGAAACCGCGAGGCTGGAAGAGTCGCTCAGCGGAACCGCCAGCGAGGCCTATCTTGGCGAATTGCGTACGATTGCCGAGTGCCAGCTCCGTGCCGGCCAGCCGGAGGCGTCGGCGGATACTTACCTGAAACGGGTCGCCATCGCCGATGCTGGCTATGCCGCCGGAGAAATGATCCGCGGATACACCCGAACCGATGCCGCCCAGGCCCTGGCCCGCCAGGGACAGTTCGACGAGGCCGAGCGGCTGGCCGCCGAGGCGGTCGAGCTGTCGAAGAACTGGCCTCACCAATCGTCCTTTTTTGTTCAGCAGCAGGAAACCATCCGCAAGATGCGATTGGCGCGCGCTTCACGGTAAACTCGTCATGTCTCCTCCAACCCGGGGGGAGTGCATGAAACGCGCCTATCTGAGCCTCGGTTCCAACCTCGGCGACCGCGAAGCCAACCTGTACGCCGCACTCGACCGCCTGAAGCCGGCCCGCGTGTCTCCGGTCTATGAAACCGAGCCCGTGGATTACAAAGCGCAGGCATGGTTTCTGAACCTCGTTGCAGAAGTCGAGACCCACCTTTTCCCCCGGCAGATGCTGGCGCAGGCGCAGCGCATCGAGCGCGACCTGGGCCGCGTGCGCACTCTGCCCAAGGGGCCGCGCACCATAGACATCGATATTCTGTTGTTCGGCGGCGCGATCGTGCACACCCCGGAATTGGAGATTCCCCATCCGCGCATGGCGGAACGCCGCTTCGTCCTGCAGCCCCTGGCCGACCTGGCGCCTGACCTGCGCCACCCGGTAACGCACCGCAGTGTGCGCGAGATGCTGGCCGGCCTGGCTGATACAGTGGTAGTTCGACCGTGGAAGAGATCTACGCAGCCCTGAAAAAGTACTGGGGCTACGACACATTCCGCCCCATGCAGGAGCGCATTATCCTGAGCCTGATGGGTGGCCACGATGTGGCGGTCGTGATGCCCACCGGCGGCGGCAAATCGCTGTGCTACCAACTGCCTGCGCTGGCCTCGGGACAGACGGTAGTGGTGGTTTCGCCGCTGATCGCACTCATGCAGGACCAGGTCGCGCAACTCGGAGACATGGGCGTTCCGGCGGCCGTGCTCAACAGCTCGCAGCCGGCCGAAGACCAGCGCAGAGTGATGCGCGCCGCCGCTCAGGGAGCGTTCCGGCTGCTGTACCTCTCTCCCGAGCGCCTCGCGCGGCAGGACACGGTCGCGTGGCTGCAGCAGGTTCCCCTGGCGTTCTTTGCTATCGACGAAGCGCACTGCATCTCCGAATGGGGTCACGAATTCCGCCCCGAATACCGCCAACTGAGCTCGCTGCGCGAAAATTTCCCGGAGCAGGCGATCGCCGCCTTTACGGCGAGCGCCACGCGCCGCGTTCGCCACGACATTCTGCACCAGCTCCGGTTGCACGATCCGCATAAGTACATCGCCAGCTTCCACCGCGCCAACCTGCGATATGTGATACGCCCAAGCGATAAGGAGTCGCACCCGAAACTGCTGCTTGCCGCGATGCGGGCCTATGAAGGCCAGAGCATCATCGTATATGCGCCGACCATCGCTTCCGTGGAGGAGACCGTCGATTTCCTGGGCGAGCACGGCATCGAAGCAATTCCGTATCACGGCCAGATGGAGACCGCCACACGGCGCCGCAACCAGGAACGGTGGATGAACGACGAGGTCCGCGTGATGGTCGGGACCATCGCTTTTGGGCTGGGCATCAACAAGCCGGCGGTGCGCGCGGTGATCCACACGTCATTACCGAAATCGATCGAGCAGTACTATCAGGAGGCGGGGCGCGCCGGGCGGGACGGCGAACCGGCGGATTGCGTCCTACTGTGGCGCAAGAAGGACACGGCCCTGCTCGCGTATTTCATCAAGCAGCTTCAGGATCCCGACGAGGCCCGCCGCTCGTGGCAGCGCTACCGGGAAGTGACGGGCTTCGTCCAGCGGGATCGCTGCCGGCACCTGCAGATCTGCAATCACTTCGGCCAGGTCACAAAATGGCAGCGCTGCGAGATGTGCGACGTCTGCGGCAATGTGCCGGAGTGGCTCAATGCCCCGCTGGAATCTCTTGCCGTGAAAAAGAAGAGAACGCCCAGGCCGGAACCGGCCGCCACCCCGCCGCCCCCGCGAACCGAGCCCAAGCCCACTCCGCCGCCCGCGGACACCAGCCTGCTGGATCTCTTCAAGGAATGGCGGCGCCGCACCGCCCAGCGTGCCGCCGTGCCCGCGTATGTCGTGCTCAGCGACGCGGCCCTGGAAGATCTGTGCCGCAAGCGTCCTTCGAACCTTCGTGAACTGCTGGGTGTAACCGGCATCGGCGAGCGAAAGGCGGAATTGTACGGCAGCGAGATCTTTTCCGTATTCGAAGCCTGGCGTAAGGGAACACGTGCCGAGCAGCGCGTCCGGCTGTCGGAATCGCCAGCCGACGAAACGATCCGCCTTCTGGACGAAGGCCGGACATTCCAGGACATCGCGCAAATCCGCGGGCGCCAGCTATCGACTGTCGTCACTATGGCCGCGGAGTTGATTGAGAAGGGCCGCCTCGCGTATCGCCGCGACTGGGTGGGCGACCAGGTTCACCGGCAGATCGAAGAGGCGATCGGCAGGCTGGGGCTCCACGCCCTAAAACCACTCAAGGAGGGGCTGCCTCAGGAGATCACGTATGAGCAGATCCGACTGGTCGTGGCATATTGCCGAAAACAGGAAGGATCCAGAGAAGATCCGGCGGCCGCTTCTCTCAGATGAACATCTCTTCGTCCTGCGTGGCCTCATCCACGCTGGACCTGCGCTGGCCCCGAACCAGCGTCGATACCGCGGCCGAGATTCCCGCCGCGATGCCGTTGACTTCCTTTACCGGTCTCATCATGGCGCGCTTCATCGCGCCCGACACGTGCTCCACCTGTTCGACGGTGCTATCCACCGCGGCGTCAATTTTTTCGAGGCGGTCGCGGGCCCGATCCGCCGCTTCGTGCAGGACCTCGCCGACATGCTCCACCTGCTCGCGCCCGGTCCGAACCAGCCTGGCGGTCTCGTTCGAGATCTGGGAGATCTTCGGACGTGTTTCTTCCACGGTCCGCGTGGCGGTCGAAATCAGCGCCGACCCGCGCTCCGCCATCGCGCCGATCTTGTCGGCCATGGGACCGATCCGCTCCAGCGCCGGCTCGGCCTTGTCGAACATCGGACCAATGCGGCGAATGATCGTTCCCATTTCGTCCAGAATCGGACCGGCGTGATCCAGCATGGGGGCGGTGCGCTGGATCACGGGTTCGATTCCATCCAGGAACTTCGCCGTCTTCTGCTCCATCTTTCGGGATCCGCGGTAAATGGCGAACACGATCCCGGCCTGTACCACGAACGCGAGCGCCGCGAGCACGACGGCTGCCGTCACCACGATCCGAAAGACTTCCTCAGACATTCTGCTACCCGGTTTAGCTGACCGCGTCGCGATAGGCCTGCTTGCCGGCTTCCATCGCGTCGTTCAGATTTTCCTTCTGGCGGCCGAGCACGTCCTTGCCTTTGTCCACCCAGGTCGAGGCGGTCTCTTTGAACTCCGTGCCGCGCTGCTTGATGTAATCGGAGCCTTCTCCAGCCTTATTCTTAATATATTCGCGCGTTTCCTGACCCGACTTGGGTGCGAATAGCATGCCGATTCCGACGCCGACGCCCAGCCCGAGTAGGAATGCGGAAAGCCCGTTCTTGTCCATGTTATCTCCTTCGGCTTCAGCCAACTTCAGTATAACCCGCAGGAATCGGGCTGCCACCGGCCCCTATTCGCAAATGTGGTGCGCAGGACACGCTTGAGGCGCTATACTCCCGGTGGAACGCGCCGATATGGACGAACGCAAACCGCGAATACTGGATCGGGAAGGCTTGTGGAACTACGCGGTCCGCGCCCTCGGCGCCCGTGCACACGCCGCCGGAGAACTGCGCGAAAAGTTACGCAGGAGGGCCGCAAATCCGGAGGATATCGAAAATGTCCTGGACCGGCTCAGGGACATCGGATACCTGGACGACCGGCGGTTTGCCGAAGGCTTCGCGTCGGCACGGCTCTCCAACGAGAGGTTTGGGCGAAGGCGTGTCCTGCAGGACCTGCGCGGAAGGCGCGTGGCGCCTGCGCTGGCGGAAAAGACCGTCGGTGAGGTGTACCGGGACGTGGACGAGTCCGCGCTCATCGAGGAGTGGATCCGCCGCAGATACCGTCTGGCTCCGCGCGAAGGCTTGTTTCAGGAAGACAAAGACGTGGCATCCGCATACCGCCGTCTGCTGCGGGCCGGTTTTCGCACCGGCGAGATTCTGCGTGTCCTGAAGCGGTTCGCCCGCAATCCGGCGCTACTCGATTCCTTTGAGCCTCCGCCCGATGGTCAGGAGGAGTAGGTTCGCGCAAACGCGAATTCTTCTACTACCTGCCCGCCGATGAGATGCTCCTGAATAATTCGCTCCAGCACCTCCGGCGTTGCGGCGCAGTACCACACGCCTTCGGGGTAGACCACCGCAATGGGACCGTCTTCGCAGATCCGGAAGCAGTTCACCTTCGTGCGATACACCCGGTCCAGCAAGCCAAGCTCTGCGAGCCGGCGCTTGAGATACTCCCAGGCTTCAAGTCCGGCCTCTTTCGTGCAGCACTTGGGCTTGGTCTGGTCGGCACAGAGAAAGATGTGGTGGCGAATGGAGGGTACACCGAGGCCGGCAGCGATCTGCGCCAAGCTTTCGCGATCGGGCACGGTCAACCCACCACCGCGGTCGGGTTCAGAAGCTCGCCGATCTCCGGCACGCGGATGCTGACCGTATCGCCAGGCGCCAGCGCGGCCTCGTGCGGAACGATGATGCCGGTACCGGTCAACAGGACGGTTCCGGCGGGCACGCTGTTCGCGCGGGTTAGGAATTCGACCAGCGTTTCGAGCCTGCGATGCAGCTTGCCGGTATTGACCACGCCCTTGTAATAGACCTTCCCGGCGCGGGTCAAAGTGCAGGTCATTTCGAAATTGTAAGGGTCCGCAACAGAATCGGCAGTAAGGATCACGGGACCGAGCGCGCAGCAGCGGTCGTAGACTTTGGACTGCGTGAGATAGAGGGCATTCTCGCGCTCGATATCCCAGGCGGAGACGTCGTTTGCCAGCGTGAAGCCGAAGATGCGGTTGCCGGGGCCGATCACCACTGCAAGCTCCGGCTCGGGCGCCGTGAAGAGCGAATCACAGCGGATGCCGATTGGCTCGCCCGGCCCCACGCAGACGCGCGCCGTGCCTTTGAAAAACACTTCAGGACGCGACTCGCGATACACGTAGGCATACATACCTTCGCGCGTGCCGTGCTCCGCATCGCGAAACGCCGCACTGGTCTCATAGGTGCAGCCGCAGCCCCATACTTCCGGCGGATGAATCGGCAGGATCGCTTCGCCTCCGTCGGCGGGCTCGGATGCCGCATTCGCCAACTCCGGATTGAGTACCACATCGAGCGCGGTGTGGCCGGTGATGACGCGAGTCGCCGCACCTTCGAAAATGGCGGCCGTGGGGGCGCCGTTCAAGCGGATTTGTCCGATTTTCATTTCAGTACTTGAGGTAGACCGTTTTGTAATCGCTATAGAATTCGAGTGCCGCGGGACCCTGCTCCTTGGGCCCGAAACTGGAGTCCTTGGTGCCGCCGAACGGGAGCTGGTATTCAACTCCGGCGCTCGGCAGATTCACCGTCAACAGTCCGGCCTCTGCACGATAAATGTAGTCGAACGCGCGCGAGAGGTTGGTCGTCTGAATCGACGAAGAAAGTCCGAATGGGATCGCATTGGCCATCCGGATGGCGTCCTCAAAACCGCGCGCGCGCATGACGGCCAGCACCGGTCCGAAGATCTCCTCCTGCGCGATGGTGTGCCGCTCTTCGACGCCGGCGAACACCGTCGGCTCGACGAACCACCCGTTGGCCTGCGGACCTTCCGTCAGGCGGCGCCCGCCGCAAACCGGGTCTCCACACTCCTTGCGGCCGATCTCGATGTAGCGCAGCACGGTATTCATTTGTCCCTCGTCGACGCACGGGCCGATGTCGATGCCGGCCTGCATGCCGTCGCCGACCTTGAGCTTGCGTGTGCGCTCGACGATCGCGCCGACGAACCGGTCGTAGATGGCGTCCTCGACGATGGCGCGGCTGGTCGCCGTACACTTCTGGCCGGTGGAGAAGAAGGCCGCGTTGACGGTATTTTCCACCGCCAGGTTGAAATCCGCGTCCGCGAGAACGATGGTTGGGTTTTTGCCGCCCATTTCGAGCTGGATGCGCAGGCGCCGCTTCGAGGCCTCCCCGTGAAGCCAGTTGCCGACGTCGCACGATCCGGTAAAGGAAACAGCCTTGAGACCGGGCGCTTCCACAAGCGCGCGTCCGAGCGCGCCGCCCGGACCCGCCACAAAGTTGACCACGCCCTTTGGCGCTCCGGCCATGTGCAGGGCCTCCACGATGCGCCACGCGCTGAGCGGCGCGGCGGACGCCGGTTTGATCACCACGGTGTTGCCGCAGATCAGCGCGGGCGCAAGTTTCCAGGCCGGAATTGCGCTGGGGAAGTTCCAGGGCGTCACCAGCCCGACTACCCCCACCGGTTTGCGCAGCGCGAACATGTGCACGCGGTCGCGTTCGCTCGGTACGAGCATTCCGGGCATGCGTGCGCCCTCGCCGGCGAAATAGCGGAAGATGTTGATCGAGCGCCGCACCTCACCCTTCGCCTCGGGCAGGGTCTTGCCCTCTTCGCGCGTCATCTCGGCCGCAATGGACTCGAAGTTATGTTCCAAGATGTCGGCGGCTTTATAGAGTATGTTGCCGCGCGCCGGTCCGCTGGTGGCGCTCCAACCGGGAAGCGCGGCTGCGGCGGCGCGGACCGACTCGACCATGTCGTCCGCGGTGCCCTTCACAAAGCTGCCCACCAGTTCACTGGTGTTCGCGGGATTGCGGTTTTCAAACGTGGCGCCGGCGGTCGTCCACTCGCCATTGATGTAGTTTCCGAAAGTCAAGTTCACTCCTTGGAGGACGCGCGCGCATCGGGCGCGGTCGGGAAATAAGCGTCGTCGCGCGAAAAACCGCTGAGCGCGGCCACGAGATTGTGCGGGAAGACGGAAAGGGAAGCGTTATAGCGTTCCAGGGCCTCATTATACTTCCGGCGCGCCACCAGAATCCGATTGTCCGTATCGGTGAGCTGCTCTTTGAGCAGCAGAAAGTCTCTGTCGGTGCGTACCTGGTGGTCCTGGTCGGCTGCCAGAAGCAGGCGCGCGGTTTCGCGCGAGAGCTGATGATACGCCTGAATTTTTTCCCGGTGCTGCGCGGGTTGATCGAGAACGCCGCGCGCCGCCGCGATGGTCTGCTGCGTCTGCGCTTGAAGTTTGGGGGCGAGCTTGACCTTGCCGGCAAGGGCCGGCAGCAAGTCCGCGTGGTCGCGGAGGGCTGACTCGACAGCGGTCCAGCAATCGCTCACGGCGCCCCGCTGCGCGGTCAG
>DATJYW010000210.1:0-5633 GCA_035499435.1 Candidatus Acidiferrales bacterium
CAACAGATGCTGGCGGTCATGCAGTGGATCATGGAGGGGAACCGGGGGCTGGTCTACATTCGCGTGATGCGGACCGGCTCGGCGGTGATCTACGGGCCGGATTACCGTTTCGAGTTTGGCAAGGGACACGTGATCCGCGAATCGCCCGGGGATACCGCGACCGTGGTCAGCAGCGGGCGCGGCGTACACGAAGCGATCGCCGCGGCCGGACTCTGCGCCAAGCGCGGCACCGGAGTAACGGTGGTGGACATGCCGTCGATTGACGACGGGCTTTTGCTGCAGTTGTACGATTCGGGGAAACTGCTGATATTCGCCGAACAGAACAATGGCTATATCTGGCAGAACTTCCTCAAGGTCCTGTATCGCCATCGAAAGACGTCGGCTGACCTGACGCGCGTCGCGGCCATCAATACGCTGGATGCCAACGGCCGTGCGCGCTTCATTCACTCCGGCACGTATGAGGAACTGGTGGAAGCATTCGGACTGACGGCGGCGCAGATGGCGGAGTTCATCGGAAAACGGGTGAACCAATGAGCGTTCCTGTATTGCATGAAGGCGAAGTCGAGGAGTTGGATCTGCCGGGGCGGCGGTTCCGGTGGCTGGTGGCGGAGGGCCGCATCCCGTCGGAGCACTGCTCGGCGTGCGTGATTCGAGTGCCGCCCGGCGATCGCGTGCGACCCGCGCACAGCCATCCTCACAGCGAGGAAGTGATCTACATCCTGAGCGGGTCGGGCCGTGTGCTGGTGGCAGGCGAAGTGGCGCCGGTGCGCGCGGGATCGGTGGTTTTGTTTCCGCAGGGGGCGGTACACATGCTGCACAACACGAGCAGCGAAGAGATGAAAGTGGTTTGCTTTTTCGCGCCGGCCACGACGCTGGACAACTACAAGATCCACGAGGGGGTGGATTTTCCGGAGTAGCGCCAGTGGGCACCAAGGAGGGCTTACGTCCACGAAGACTCTCATTTCGACTATCGCTGCGGTGAGCGGGCTATTGTCGGTCATTTTCGCGGCCACCCACGATTTCATTCCCGACTATGCCTTCAAAGGATCGTCGCTGGCAGGCTGGCACACCTTAGGCCCGGCGACGTGGCGCGCCGAGAACGGGGAGATCAGGGCCACGCCGCAATCGCCGGAGGGCGGCTGGCTCGTGCTGGACAAGGGCTACCAGGACGTGAAGTTCTACTCCGAGTTCCAAGGCGCCGAGAAGTGCGAGGCCGGTGTGCTGCTGCGCGCGGAGAAGACAAAGGAAGGCGGCTGGAAGGGCGTCTACATCTCGCTTTCGGGCGAAGGCGGCGCCTACGAATTGACGATGAACGCGGACGGAAAAGAGCTGAACCGGACCCGCCTGCTGAGGGCGACCGCGCAATTCGCACGGATGGCCGCGGGGCCGTGGGCGAACGGACAGGCCCACGTGCCGGGCTTCGCGAGCCCGAGTGCCACGCTGGCCGAGGAACAGGAGGAAGCGTCGAAAGCGCCCGCTCCGGCCGCGGGACGGGGCGGCGGGGGACGGGGCGCCGGCGGTCCGCCGCCTCCACAGATCAAGACGGGTGAGTGGAACACGATCGACGTGATCGTGGATACCGACATGGTCTGGACCACGATCAACGGACGCCGTGGATTGAATTCGGCAACCAACGACCGGATGATGGGCTACGGGCCTATTGCGCTGCATGTGGCGGGCACGGGAGAGGCCCGGTTCCGCGATGTGGCGATCAAGGACCTGAACCGCAAGACGGAACCCGCCGAGCAGGTTTCCTCCCACTTCCGGATGCAGCAGCTCAACGATTTCTTCTACTCGTGGGGCGCCACCGCGGGCGATATCAATCACGACGGCATCCCGGACGTGATCGCGGGGCCGTTCTATTATCTCGGACCGGACTACACCGAACGGCGCGAATTTACGGCGGCGCGCAGTTACAGTCCGAGCAACAACTTTCCCGAAGGTCATAACTACTTTGCATACGATTTCACGGGCGACGGATGGGCGGACATCATTTGCG
Organism: Candidatus Acidiferrales bacterium; assembly: GCA_035499435.1. Classification (GTDB taxonomy): domain Bacteria; phylum Acidobacteriota; class Terriglobia; order Bryobacterales; family Bryobacteraceae; genus Solibacter. The sequence goes on from DATJYW010000210.1 coordinate 2,000, forward strand.
TCTATTCGCGGCCGATCTACCTTTTTGTGAACCCCAAAGGCGAACCCCGCCGCTGGGACCGTTACAACGTGGTGCCGAACGCGACTTCCGAAGTCGAAGTCTTCCGCGACATCGACGGCGACGGCAAGCCCGAGATTCTGTTCGCGGGACCGAACGCAACCATGGCTTATGCCAAGCCGGATCCCGCCAATCCAACCGCCTTGTGGAAGGTGCATACCATCTCCGAACCGGGCCTCGGCCTGCCTCACGGCATGGGAGTGGGCGATATCAACGGCGACGGCAAGATGGACATCGTGAACAGCCGCGGCTGGTGGGAACAGCCGGCCTCGGGCGCGGGCGAAGGTCTCTGGAAGTTCCACCCCACGCCGTTCGGCAACGGCGGCGCGGAGATGGGCGTGTACGACGTCAACGGCGACGGTCTCAACGATGTGGTGACCGCCGTTGCAGCTCACGGCTGGGGCATCGCGTGGTTCGAGCAGAAGCGCGATGCGCAGGGCAACATCTCCTTCGTGCGTCACGACATCATGGGCGATCTGAGCACGAAGAACGCGGGCGGCGTAGCGTTTTCGGAGCCGCATGGGGCCGCGTTCGCGGACATGGATGGTGATGGGGTGCCGGACCTGATCATCGGAAAGCGGCTCTACTCGCATCTGGAGAGCCACCTCGATCCGGACCCCTACGGTCCCGCGGTCCTTTACTGGTACCGGACGGTGCGCAACCCAAAGGCCGAGGGCGGAGCGGAATTTGTGCCGGAATTGATCCACAACCGTTCCGGCGTGGGCTCGCAGTTCGTGGTAACCGATCTCAACGGCGACGGCGCGCCGGACATCGTGATCTCCTGCGTGAAAGGCACATTCGTTTTCTGGAACCAAATGCACGCGCGGCCTCAGACGGCGCGGCGGAAAGAGTAACTCCTGAAAGGCCAGCCCATGAAAGCCATTCCCGTAGGGTATCTCCCGATTGCGCTCGTGCTGTTCGTCGTGCCGCCCGCGGCTCTCAAGGCCCAGAAGGGCACGGGCTGGAGCGACTATCTCGGAGGTCCCGACAGCTCGCACTATTCGCCGCTGAAGCAGGTGCACAAAGGCAATGTCGACAAGCTGGAGGCCGCATGGAGTTATGACACCGGCGACGACCTGAGTTATACGTTCTGCCCGCTGGTGGTGGACAACATCGCGTATGTCGCGGCCAAGCGCGGTGCGCTGGTCGCGCTGGATGCGACCACGGGCAAAGAACTCTGGGCTTACACTTTCGCTGCCGGGGGACGCTTCGCCGGGATCGCGGGCCAGCGGGGAGCGAACTACTGGGAAAGCAACGACCGGACGGACCGGCGCATTCTGATCACATCGAGCGGGATGCTGCACGCCATCGACGCGCGGACCGGCAAGCTGGTCGATTCCTTTGCGGACCACGGGAAACTCGACCTGAGGACCGGCATCGACCGCGCGCCGGTGCCGCTGGGGTCGAGAACCCCGGGGCGCGTTTTCGAAAACCTGATCATTCTGGGCAGTGCGACGGGCGAAGGCTACCTGGCACCGCCGGGCGACATCCGCGCGTTCGACGTGCTCACCGGCAAGCTGGTGTGGGTGTTTCACACGATCCCGCGCCCGGGAGAGTACGGATACGACACGTGGCCCAAGGACGCCTACAAGTACATGGGCGGCGTCGACGTGTGGGGTGAAATCACGCTGGACGAGAAGCGGGGCGTGGCGTTCATGGCGACGGCGTCGGCCAAGTACGAGCTATACGGCGGCGACCGGCACGGCGACAACCTGTACGCGGATTGCCTCCTGGCGCTGGATGCGCGCACCGGCAAGCGGCTCTGGCATTTCCAGACCGTTCATCACGATCTGTGGGACACCGATCCCGCGGCGGCTCCGCAACTGGTGACGGTGCGGCACGACGGCAAGACCGTGGATGCGGTCGCGCTGGCGTCGAAGACCGGGTTTCTGTTCGTGTTCGATCGCGTTTCGGGCAAACCGTTGTGGCCGATCGAGGAACGGCCGGTTCCGAAATCCGACGTTCCGGGAGAGCACACGTCGCCGACGCAGCCTTTCCCGACGGTGGTGGCTCCTTTCAGCCGGCAGGGCATGACGGTGAAGGACATGTACGACGCCTTCATGACAGATGAGGAGAAGGGGTGGTGGAAGGACCGGCTTGCGAGTGCCCGCACCGGCCTGTTCACGCCGCCGGGTTTGGTGGATACGATCGTCATGCCCAGCGTCAACGGCGGCGCATTGTTCTTCGGCAGCGGCGCGGACCCGACGAACGGAACCGTGTATGTGCTCGGCAAGGACATGCCCTCCATCATCAAGCTGGTTCCGGCGGGTGAATCCCTGGCGTCCAATGCGGGCGGGCTGATTCCCGACCGGCCGCGCAACGGCCGCGGCGGACCGCAGTCAGGGGCGACGACGGCGGAACGGCGGGGGCGCACCGTGTACGAGCAAAGCTGCCAGGTGTGTCATGGACCCGACCTGAAGGGGGACCGCGGACCGCAGGTGGACAATGCGGTGAGCCGGCTCGGCGCCGATGGGACGCGCATCGTGATCACTAAAGGCAAGGGCGGGATGCCGCCGGTTGCAGCAATTCCGCCGGTATTGCTCGACGATTTGATGGCGTTCCTGACGAAGCCGGAATCGGCTCCGCCGGGCACGGCCGCGCCTGCCGCGGCGCTGGCGATGATGCGGATCGAACCGCCGTATCCGGAAGACGTGGCGCCGCCGCCCTCACGCTATAAGACAGGCTACGGCAACGAGCCGTACGTGATCGCTCCGCCTTGGAGCCAGATCACGGCTTACGATTTGAATACGGGCAAGATCAAATGGCAGACTCCTTACGGCGACCTGCCGCAGGCGGGGCCGAGCGACAAACTGCGGGGCAATGTTTATCCAAAGAGCGGCTTTGTGGTCACCGCCGGAGGGCTGATTCTGTTCGCGGGCAACGACTCGAAGCTCTACGCCCTGGACAAGGACACCGGAAAGCTGATCTCGACGAAGGACCTGCCGAACGGCTCCCTGGGCGTGCCGGCGGTCTACGAGGCGAACGGCAGACAATTCGTGCTGCTGGCGGTGTCCGGAGGCAATCCGTTTCCGGTTGGCGGCCGGCTGGCTCCCAGGGGAGTGAATCCGCCGGCGATTTCGAGGAGCTACATGGCGTTTGCCCTGCCGGAAGCGCAGAAGCAATAACAGCCGTTGCGCCGCCTCCACTTCCACTCGATTATCTTTTGAGAAAATTCGCAACCAAAGCACGGTTGCCGCGTATAAAGGGATGAATGCTCCAGTCGATGATCGAGTGGAGTATACTGGAACCGCATGCCAAGACGCGAATCGCCGCTGGAAAGCGAAATGCTCCAGGGAACACTGGACATGCTGGTCCTCCGAACGCTGGTTCCGGGCCCGGCGCACGGCCACACCATCGCCCATGCCATCGAACGCGGCTCCGAAGATGTGCTGCAGATTGAACACGGCTCGCTCTATCCGGCTCTGCATCGCCTGGAAGATCGCGGCTGGATCGCCTCTTTCTGGGGGACCTCGGAAAACAACCGGAAGGCCCGCTATTACCGACTGACCCCGGCGGGCCGGAAACATTTGCACGCCCAGACGGCGCGTTGGGAGCAGGTGGTGTACGCCATCGGGCG
>DATJYW010000211.1:0-2628 GCA_035499435.1 Candidatus Acidiferrales bacterium
ACGAGCGCGACCCGGACCTGCGGCGCGTTGGTGCGCAAGTCTTCGATCAGCGCCTCGGTGAAGCCTTTGATCGCGAACTTGGCCGTGGCATAGGCGCTGTTCGGCATGCGTGGTCCCAGACTCGCCCAGAATCCGTTGACGCTGCTGGTGTTGACGAGCACGCCGTCGCCGCTCGCGATTAGCAGCGGCAGGAACGTGCGGGCGCAGTGGTACGTCCCCCACCAGTCGACCGCGAACGTGCGCTCCCACTCCTCTCGGCTGCTCTCAAGGAAGCTGGCGCCGCCGCCGATGCCGGCGTTGCTGAAGACCAGGTCGACGTGGTCGGCCGCATGCTCGCGCAGGAGCTCGTCGCGGAACCGCTGCACCTGAATCTCTTCGGAGACATCGCAACCGTGGCCGCTGACACGGACGCCGTCCTGGGCACCCGCGCGTGCCATCGCCACGCTATCCGCGACCGCCCCGTCGTTCCAATCACACGCCGCCACCGAGCATCCATCCGCCGCAAGCTGGCGGACAAGCTCACGACCCATCCCCGAGCCGCCGCCCGTCACCACTGCAAGCTTGCCCGCAAACCCCTTCACAACCCAACCTCTATCCCGCTCTTGCGCCGCCGCCCGCTCGATCCCAACGAGCCGCACGCATACGCGGGGCCTGTGAGGTACCCAGCACTTCGGGTCAGCTCATGACGAGGTGGAGCTGCAGGCCTCCGAGGCAATCGGCATACCCCGCGAGGAGCCAGCGGAAGATCTGCGAGTACGGGCATCGCCTCCCGGGCCGGGGGTGTCACGTTCGGGTCGGTGCGGAGCGAGCGAGGGCGAGTTCCCAGTAGCCGCCCCCGAGATTCAGCGCCCCAATAATCAGGAAGAAGGCTGCCCATCCGTACACGCTGTAGGAGAGGCAGATGAGGCCCGCGACGGCGGCGATGCCGCCGCCGACAATACGCGTGAGCCCGAAGAAGTGGAGGTGTCTGTACTCATACGGCGCGAGCAAGCGGGCCATGCCGTGTCGCGGGGGAGATTGCCACCATCCGCGCAGACCTTTCGCAGCGGTGTGGTCGTTCGGTGTGCTCATGGGACCGCCTCCTGTGGCAGTGCTATCGGCGCCCCATCACCTACAGATGATATCACATTGATACCCGAGCTTCAATGTAGTGAGCCGTTGTCTGCTTCGATGAGATGGGGCCGATCCAGCTGATCCCCCACCAGGATCCGGCTGGGCCGAGCGCGAACGACCGGAGCGGTTGCGCGCGACCTACAGCAAGCACAGCGGGGTGCGCTACCTGTTCGGCGCCTACGACGTGCACGCCGACCGCCTGCACGGCCGGATGCGCCCGCACAAGAGCGGCCACGAGGTCCTGGCGTTCTACCGCCAGATCCGGATGCGCTACAAGCCGAAGATCCGGATCTAGCTGATCGCCGACAACCTCTCCGCCCACAAGACCCCCGACATCCGGGCCTGGGCCGAGGAGAACAACGTCGAACTTGTGTTCACCCCGACCTACGCCAGCTTCCTGAACAGGATCGAGTGTCACTTCTGGGCGATCAACGAGTTCGTCGTCAACAACGCCGACTACCCCGACTGGATGGCCGTCAAGAAGGCGATGGCCGACCACATCCACTACCGCAACGGACCCCACCGCGACCAGCGGCTCCTCAAGGCCGAACGCCGGCTCCTGATCGCAGCCTGAACCATGAGGTTTCGGGTGCAAACTTCCTGGGAGCCCCACTAGATCTTCGATGTAGGACTCTTCCATTCCCTTCTTCATGCCGGTTGTCCGGCGCTTTCGTGGATCCAGGCTAAGTAGCACCGTGTGGTCGTGGAGTTTGGGCTCCTGTGGCAAATCCGATCGCGCGCTGCGGATCGCGGGCAGCTAGGGCGGCACGATCGCGATGTCAACGCCTTCGTCGGCGCCGGCGTGCCACACGTGGATCCCCAGCACGAAAGTGTCGACGCAGAGCCTCGACTGAAAGGCAGAGATCCTGCCCCCGGCAGGTGGATGTCTCCCGCTCGCGCAAACCGCGCGTCCAGCGCGGTCGTAATTGGGGCGGCTTAGGGACTTGTGGCTGTGGGAGACATCTCGCGCGCGAACTCATCTGTGCCGACCGGTCTTCGCGGTGCAACCGAGCTCGGATGCACCAGGCGCCCGAACTGAACAGGACAGGTTCGTCGCGCCCTTGCCCGTCCGCGGCCTGTGCGGCCGAGGCGTTGGCGGCTCACCGTCCGAGTAGCCGGCGCGTGATCGCGAGCGCGCCAATCCCGTGGACAAGGATCGAGAGCATCACGGCGAATGCAACGGTCCAAAACAGCCGTGTCTGGTCCTCGCCGGTCAGGACCCCTTGGCCGATCAGGAACGAGATGTAATAAAGCGAGGCGATTCCCTTGACACCGAACCACGCAAGGAAGATTCGCTCGTGGAGGTTCATCGTTGAGCGGGTGAGCAGCAGCAGTACGCCCAGCGGGCGGACGACAAGAATCAGGAAGGGTGCAATCAGCCAGCCGGCCAGGCCGGGGGCGCCGAAGGCAGCCCCGGTTACGAGCGTCCCGAGCAGCACCATCACGCCGAGTTCGGCGAAGTGCTTGGCGATCGTCGCGGCGCGGTGCAGGCGAACGTTGTACTCATGTCCGGTC